>CAJUCA010000059.1 GCA_910585265.1 uncultured Oscillospiraceae bacterium
AGGCTTTCCAGTCGATACCCGGCAGGGCCTTGACATCGGCCACCACCCGCGCCATATCCTGCGGGTCGTCTATATTGACATGGAGGGCGGAAAAGCCGTAGTTGATCTCCCCGCCGTCCAATTCCTTTGAGGTCTGCAAATCCACAAATACACGGTTCTGGATTTTGTCATAGGTGGTAACGGTTTCCCCAAACTGCTCCACCGCATGAGGGGTAAACAGTCCAATAATTTGTACCCTGATTTCCGGCCCGGTAAAGCCCTGATCTTCCACGCTGTACCGATGGGCGGTGAGATAGTCCCCGATCTTCAACTCGTTTCTCTCCGCCAAGTCCTGGCTGATGATCGCTACATGGGTATCGTCGGCTGAGATATGCCGCCCCTCTGTCAGCGTCAGTGTGCCAGTGGTGAAAAGTTCATCGTCCTCCGTGTTGTAGACGCCCAGGGCCTTTGTGTAGCCCCGATACTTCGCATCGGTTGAGATCGTTCCAGGGAACAGGGAAAGTCCGTCAAATGGGAGAAGATTATCCTGCCTTGCGCCGCAATACTTGACGCCGGGAACACCTTTGATTGCCGCAATGTTATCCGGGGTAAATTGTACGGTGGAATACATGAGAAAGCTGCTTGATGTTTTGCCGGTTTCCTCGTCCACTTCATCTTTGACGGGTTCTTTCACTACATAGGGGCTGTTGCTCCAATCCACGAAAACGTCAAATTTGCCGCCCAGGCTCTGCCGCAGGTCAAGCTGTGCGGCCTCCGACGCTTTCCAGATGGAAAGGCCCGTCAGGACAAAGGTTGCCATAATCAGCAGGATGGCGAACAGGAGAATGGTTTTCCCCCGCTTTCGTGTGACGTATAGAAACGCCCTTTTGAAAATGCTCATGGTTGATACCTCCATATCGTTATGCTGTTCTTCCGAACGCACTCGCAGAATAGCATCCCAATGTGGAATGGGTATGAAACGTATATGGAATTTGAGCAGAAAAGAAAAACTCCCCAGCCGGGGAGTTTTTCTTTACAGTTGATTGTAATATTGGACTGTTTTTAGCTTTTCTAATGTAGTGTATTTAGGACTGCGTGTCGCCATTGGTACCGTTTCTCCGAGCTTGATCTCGTGTGCCAATTTAAGCGGTTCACCCTCCAATTGAATGAGATACTTGCCTTTTTCCTCATCCAATTGAAAACCATTTTCTGCAACTTTTCCATAGTGGGTTATGGCAGACACAGGCTTTTTGACATACAGAGCCAGATATTGAATGTTGGGTATTTTCTTTTTGTCCAGTTTTACATAATACCACCGGCGTTCACCTAAAAACACTTCACGGAAGCCGTCCTCATTAGTGGGCAATACTACGGTGTCAAAGGGCTCGTTGAGCTCACGGGGGATAGACCACAGTCCGCCTTGAGTTAATATCCCTGATGCCTCGTCAATATAGGCCTCAATGGCATCCTCAATCAACATATTTCGGGTTACATTTTGCCCAGAATGTTCTGTCATCGCCTTTGCAATGCGTTCCAGTTGAATCAACTTTTCCTCTTGAATAGACAATGCGATTTGGCGCCGCTCCTTTTGTTCTGGCTCCATCAGCCGAGATTGGATTTTTTCTTTAACAGTACTCATACCAAACACCTCCTATACATATCTTACTACGCTTAATCGACTACGTCAATAGTAATTTGAATTACTATATATAGACTAATATTTTGACACGATTGAAGCATAAGACATATCATAAATAATGCTGCTGTGGGATCAGCGAAATTAAATGCGAAAAAACTCCCCAGTCGGGGAGTTTTCCGCATTTATAGTTGAATGATAAAACACATCCCAGGCGGGGATTTCATCGGCTTAAAAGAATAGAGAACATCCATAGAGGTCAAAAGCGTGTCCACGATATAGAGGCCCAAACCGTTGCCGCCGCTCTCCCGGCTCCGGGAGAAATCTGTACGGTAGAACGGCTCAAACAGACGGCGAATTTCATCGTCAGGGATAGGCTGGCACTCATTTTCTACCACGAGGCTACGCCCCTCCATGTAGACGGAAACCACTTTCCCGGCCTCCGTATAGGCAACAGCGTTTGCGAGAACATTTGATACCGCCTTACTGAACGGGCCAGCCGGAAGTGTCGCGGGGAATTGTTCCGGCAGGTCAAGAGAGAACGTAATTTGATGTGCCGCCGCAATCAGTTGGTATGGTTCACACAGTTCCGCCAGCAGTTCAGACACATCAACCTGTTTTGGCGCTTCGGCAGTCAAATTCAGCTTGGAGGTTTCCAATATTTCATGTATCATACCGGAAAGCTGCTCTACCATTTCCTTGCACTCCGGGAGGTATGTTGCGTAGTCCTGATACTTTCCAACGCCTAAAATCATGTTTTCCAGTGTGGCGTTCAATGCGGTCACAGGTGTTTTCAGTTCATGGGACGCCGCCCGCAGGAAGTCCACCTTGGCCCGCTCCATATCACGCACAGCGTCTTTTTCCCGTTCTAAATGTTCAATGGTAGACAGCAGATTAGAGTACAGATCATTGACGTTCTGCGCCAGTGTACCAATTTCATCCTTTGTATGGATAGGGCAGCTTGCTCCGTGGTCTAATTTCATCATCTGCTCGGTTGACGCAGAAATTTTCTTGATAGGGTCGGCAATCGCTTTGGAAAACAGGAGGGAACAGACAACGGAAATCAGCAGGGAACAGCTTAACGAGATGGGCAGGGCTTTTTCTACTGCCTCGGTCACAAACTGCTCCTGCCGGATGCTGACAACAACATCATCTTGGGTACTCAATGCAAGCTGCATCTGTGGGGCAAGCAGATAGATCAGCCCATGCGTGACAACAACGACAAAGAGCATGATGCTCATGGTATAGAGAAATATTTTCGGAAACAGTTTTAATCGTTTCATGGCTGTACCTCGTATTTGTAGCCGATGCCCTTGACTGTCACGATACAGTCAAGCCGCAGTTTCTTCCGCAGATTTTTGATGTAGGTGTCCACGGTTCGGTCGATGATCGGATAGTCAGCGCCCCACAGTTCGTCCAAAATCTGCGAACGGGTCAGCACCAGCCCCCTATGCTCCACCAGCAGCCGGAGCAGATCAATTTCCTTGGGCATGATGTCGATTTTCCCGGCGCTGTCGCTGGCGGTGTAGCCGGAGAAGTCAACCGTCACATCGCCAAAGGTTACGGTTTGGGGCAGCGGTGCTTGACCGCTTCGGCGCAGAAGGGCGGTGATCCGCTTCCCTAGCAGCACCATGGAGAAGGGCTTTGTCATGTAGTCGTCCGCCTGTTCGTCAAAACTCATGACCTGGGTATATTCGTCCTCAATGGCTGTAAGCATCAGAACGGGTGTTGTACTGGTCCGCCGTATCTCATGCAGAACGGATAGGCCGCTGACGTGGGGCAACATAATGTCCAGCACAACAAGGTCAATGTTGTTCTCACGGAAAAGCTGTAACGCCTCCCCGCCGTCATAAGCCGGGATGACTGTGTGGCCCGCAGGCTTTAGATATTCACAAATCGCATCGTTGGTCTTGCGGTCGTCCTCAACAATCAGTAATGTTGCCATTGTAGTTCCCCCTTTTTCAGGGTAGTATAGCACCGGAATGTGGAATGGATATGAAATGACAGTAAATTTTTGAGCTTTGGGGTTCACGATATGGTGGGAGTGCTATCGTAGCAAGCATAGGGAGTGTAGCCACACTCCCGAAAAACGGCCAAATCCGGCCTCTGCCGGGCCGTGTCCGTTTTTGCTTGTTGGGATAAGCCCAAACCCTTATTATTGACCCCACAAGTGAGAAGTGAATTTTTTGTAAATTCATACTGCACTGCCGATACTGGAATTGACAAAAGCTGGTCTAACTGTTACAATAAACTCACCTTATACATTTGGTATACGGGAAGATGATTGTTGTCAACACCTCCAATGAGATTTCTACGGATATTTCTGCAAGGTTCAGGTTGGCCGATGGTCTGCTTCGGCAGTACATCACCGCCAGGGTGAGCATTAACAAGCTTACGTTGACATATGTCTCCAGCTTAATTGTACCACAGTTAAGCATTGCAATCAGGATAGCTGGTAATCTAAACAAGCCGCCTACAAGGTGAAAATTAAATACCACGTTACGGTTTGTACCCGCTGGCTTAGGAATGCTATCCTCCATGCCAGCGGGTATCGGCATTAAGGAGAGAATTATGCGAGATATAGAGATTTGGCGCACATCAGAAAAGACCATCAAAAAAAGTCAACGGTACTATGCTCATTTTGATTATCGCACAGATATTTCAAAGAGTTGGGAGTACATTTCTAACCCTCAGAATATCTGCAAACATGGTTTCTACCCGTTTATCCACTATGTTAAAGATATGAGCAAATATTCTGCCCAAAAACGTGGAATAAAAGAAAAGCATAGAGATATTTGTTATGCCGCACATATTGATCGCTGTATCTTCCAACTGTATAATTTTATTCTTAACGAGCTCTATAATGAAGAATGCGCTCGGCTCGGAATACAAGATGTTGCTGTCGCCTATCGAACAAATCTGAATAAGCAAAATAATATTGACTTTGCAAAAAGAGCTATCCAGTTTATTCGCAAAAATCATGATTGCTATATTATGATTGGCGATTTTACAAAATTTTTCGATAAACTTAATCACGAATATCTTAAAAAGCAATGGTGTCGGTTACTCCATACGGATAGATTGCCGCCAGATCACTATACTGTGTTCAAGAATATCACTCAATATAGCTACTTTGAATTGGCTGATTTATTGAAAATTCATGGCTTGGACGACACTCCGAAAGGGAGACGAGAGTTAAACCAAAAGAAACGGGTCTTATCGCCCCAAGACCTGAAGAAAAACGCATATCGTATTCAAAAGAATAAAGACTGTGGCATTCCCCAGGGTTCCCCAATGAGTGGAGCTTTAGCAAATCTATATATGCTGGAAATTGATAAGTCAATCCATGATTTCGTAACAGTGCACAGTGGATTATATATGCGATATAGTGATGATTTTATCATCGTTTTGCCCCATATTGAAGAAGCAACTGCCATTAGCGCCTTAACCAAAATCAGCGATTTATTCAATAGCCCCAATTACCCCGGCCTTGAATTGCAGCCAAGTAAAACCCAGTATTATCATTTTGCAGAAAACAAGATAGAAAATTGTGGAGCTATCATTCACGAAGATGCAGACTGCTCAAACCGTCACTTGAATTTTCTCGGATTTACTTTTGATGGGCAAAAAGTGAGTTTAAGAGCAAAAACAGTTTCAAAACATTATCAACGAATGCGAAAAAAGGCAAAGACAATAGCTAAAAGCGGCGGATATACAAAACGAGGAAATCATATCAGCAAGAAAAACTTATACATGAAGTATTCGGTGCGAGGTTCTACCAGAAAGCCCGGAAATTTTCTTACTTATGTAAATAGCGCTCAAACACCAGAAAGATTTGGAGAAGACGAGCGAATAGGGATTGTTTCTAAAAGAAGTATGCAAAAAATACGGAAATTTCTCAAAAAAGATTATAGTCAACCACGTTAGGACTGTGTTATCAATATGCTCCCCTATCCGATGCTCCCGCTACTGCTCTCCAGATCAGCCCATCAGCCTACGCATTTAGGCCCTATTCAGCGGCCTATTTTCAGGGCTTCCAATCCGCAGTCACATAGGGGGTAATACGATTTGACCTGCACCCTCAAAAACGAGGTTCTAAATGCGTAGAGATGGGCGCAAAAAAGTCAGGGCGGGAGGCCGACACTCCGGCACTCCTGTTCGGGCTTCTGCTGGGCTGTGAAACTGTGCTGTCACACAAGAGGGCCTGCGGCCCTCTTGTGGCACCCACAGAAACCGTACATCCGCTTCGCGTCTGTACGGTTTCTGTGGGTCAGATAACGGCCCTGATAACCCCTGCTGCTATTTGGCCTCCCTGCTTCCCGCTTCCGTTCCATTCCTTTCCGGCGGCTTTGCCACTCATTCTCCAAGGGAGAGGGTATGGGAAAGGATAGGAAAGGAATGGGTAATTGATAAGTCTTTGCTTGATTTTATCTTTAGTTACTTATATCTATATTTTATTGCGTTGGATTTTCCGACGTCGGTTTTTCCGTTGTCGGATTATCCGACGACGGAAATGCCAACAACGGCAAAAAAGGGCAAGGCACGTCTATTCATGCCTTGCCCTTTATCATCCATATCGTGCCGAGGCGGGTGTTATCGTCCAGACCTCAAAAGTAGTAAACAGGTAGTACATTTGCGGGGGTATCTGCTGAAAGTCCAGATATATCAACCATTTTCAAGGACAGAATATATACTTCCATGGCACACAAACAAGATTTTTGTCATCGCTCACACACTCCGAAGCCTTATTTTTGTCAGTATAGCACACATTCAGCACTAAGTCGAGGGGGACTTTCCCTTGGGCTAAAGATGCGCCGTGCTCTGCCAATTCCAGCTTTCCCCATCCGAATTGGCACGCTGCCCAAATATATCATTTGATTGTGCACGCCTATCGGTCCGCGAGAAATCGGAATGATAAGAAAGAAATCGTGCAAGAATCGTTTATCGCAGGCTTGGTTAGGATCGAATCGTTTCTTGGGAGCGAAAACCAACTAAACTGGACAAAAGCCTGTGTTCACAGGGTAAAAGGGCTAACATGAAGGCATGGAAGAAAAAGAGTGAGTGTCGGCTATGTGGCTAACAAAATTGGCACCTTCCAGATCGTCCCACCACCCGTCGCGGAGACATTCCCTATTTTACCATCGGCTCTCCAACAGCGGCCACGCCGCCAAAGCGAGCAGCGGAAGCCAAGGTTCTAACCACCCTGGCTTCCGCCGCTCCATGCTTTTCCGTCTAATTCAATTTTTCCCGGCCCCTCTCCCGGAGCCCGCTTGTCCCGCCGCTCAATCCGTCCCACCGGACCCGGAAGCCTCATCCTTTCTCATGAACATCAGCCCAAACGATCCAGAACCACAGTTGCTGGCGATGGCGGACGACGCCTTTTGCAGATAGACCCGCTCAAAGGTACAATGCTGCCGCACCAGGTTCTGGATATATTGAAGCTTTTTCTCATCCAGTCCGGCGTAGGTGATGAACAGAACGCGCCGGTCGATGCTTCTGGTCTCCTGGAGCACCTTTCTGACGTATTTCTTCGCGATGCGCGGAAAGTCGCCCACCTCCATGCTGCCCACCACCATCTTGCTCTTTCGCAGCACAAGAATCGGGTGGAGCAGCAGCGCGTCGCACAAAACCTGTATCCGCTTTGATATCCGCCCGGCCTGGCACAACATATGGGTGCTGTTGATGATAAAAGCCGATGAGATAAAACGCTCCGCGCGCTCCACCGCCGCCACAATCTCCGCCTTCCCGGCGTGATTTTCCGCCAGCTGCGCCGCCCAGAGCACCGACAGGCCCATGCCGCTGGACAGATGCCCGGAGTCCATCACCGTAACATTGTCGAAGGACTTCGCGGCCTCCAGAGCGTTTTGATATCCCGCGCTGACGTGTTTGGCCATGCTGATGTGGATCACATTCTGGGCCTCCGTCAGCTTTTCCGCGAAAAACCGCTCGTAATCCTCTACCTCCGGGGGCCGGGACTCCCCCTTCCTCCCCTGGGCCATGTGGGCCAGCAGCTCATCCGGCTGCAGCTCCAGTCCGTCCAGGAAACGGCCCGCCTCCGTGTGAACATAGTAAGGACAGACCGAGACATCCAACTCCTTGAGCAGCGTTTCCGGCAGGTCGCACACACTGTCCGTAGTGATCAGAATGAACCGCCGCTTCACCTGTTCGAAAATCAGGACATCCTTTTCTATGCTGGGCTGTCCCGCCTCCTCACACAGGCTCACCAGCTTTTTGGGCAGAACGCTGAGCACCGCCGCCTCCAAAAGCGCGCCGCCCACCGGCTTGGCCAGATAGCCGCTGAACCCCTCCTTCTTGTAGAGAAGCTGGTTGTCGCTGCCCGCGTTGGCGGTCAGGGCCACCACGGGCACGTCCTGGCACAGCCCGCCCGGCTGCTCCCGCAGGGCGCGGAGGCACTCGATCCCGTCCATTTCCGGCATCATGTGATCCATCAGAATGCAGTCATAGTGGTGGATCTGGGTCAGCCTGAGGCATTCCGCCCCGCTGGACGCGGTGTCGATCTGGATTTTCGTCTCCGCCAGCAGCTTGGTCACCACCATCAGGTTCATATCGTTGTCGTCCACCACCAGGATGTGGGCGTCCGGAGCCTCAAAGCTCTGCCGGTAGGGCCCGTCGCTTTTGGCCCGGGTCCGGGTGGCCAGGGTAAAGGTGCCCAGCTCCTTGTCGTCCACAATGTCCTGCTCCAGCGACACAATAAATTTGGAACCCTTGGTGTAGACGCTGTTCACGCTGATCTCGCCGCCCATCAGCTTCACCAGCTGCTGGACAATGCTCAGGCCAAGGCCAGTTCCCTCGATATGGCGGTTTTTCTCCTCATCCACCCGCTGGAAGGCGTCAAATATGTAGGGGATGTTCTCCTTTTTCACCCCTTGCCCCGTGTCCTCCACGGAGTACCAGACCAGCACCCGGTTGACGCTCTTGCGCTCGCAGCGGACAGAGAGCGTCACCGATCCCTCGCTGGTGTACTTCACCGCGTTGTTCAGGAGGTTGATCAAAATCTGCTTGATGCGCACCTCGTCCCCGCAGAGCATACTTGGAATGGAGGGGTCTACATGGAGCTTGAATTCCAGCCCCTTTTCCCTGGCCTTCACCCAGATCATATTGACAATCTCGGAAAACAGAGTCCCCGTCTCATAGGCGGCGTTGACAATCTCCATCTTTCCCGACTTGATCTTGGAGATATCCAGGATGTCGTTGATCAGCGTGAGCAGCAGCTTGCTGGCCCCCTGAATGTTCCGGGCGTTCTCCGCCACGTCCTCCGGGATATCGCCCCGCAGCGTGATCTCGTTCAACCCGATGATGGTGTTGATGGGGGTGCGGATCTCGTGGCTCATGCTGGAAAAGAAGTTGTTCTCCGCCTGATTCAGCTCCTCGATCTCCTTTTTCTGCTGCTGGGAAAGGGCGTTTTCCTCCTCATACATCCGGTTCAGGAACATGAGCAGCACGCTGATGAGCATACCCACCATAATCATGGAGAACGCGGAGTCAAAGAAGGAACGCTGCTGGGAATTTATGGCGGCGATGTCCGGATAATAGAGGGCGATGCCGTAGCAAAGCAGCGTCTCCGCCGTGCACAGTCCGAAAAATACGGCCATGCGCTTCCCATGGAGGGTGATGCACACATAGATGAAGCAGAGCACAAACCACTCCGGCACGCCGCTGTAAAACCCGCCCGCGGAAAAGAAGGTGAAGGGGAACAGGGCCAGCATCAGCACCACAATGGCTGTAGCCCCCGCCTCAACGCGCCCCTTCCGGATGCTGATCTTTACGATCGCCGCCATGGCCAGCAGGCTGGCCAACAGGATCGCGATGTTCAAAAGCCGTCTGCCCATCGGCAGGGTAAATACCAGCGCGATCATACAAACCAAAGTGACAATGCGGAACATACGCTCGCGCATACTGATCCGGTGGTCCAGGATAATTTCAAACCATTTTTTTATCACGCGGCCTCCCGCTCCTTTCCGTGCCCGCGATTCTCCCGGGGCCATGGGCTATATTCCGGCCAGCTGCCCACAGAGCTCCTCGTATGCGTTCATCAGTGCCCCGTGATGCGCCTGGATGAAGTCCCCGTCCCCTCGTTTTCCCGCCAGCTCCAGCTCCTTTGCCTGGGCGGAGAGGGCCTCCGCGCCAATGGTCAGCGAGGTGCTTTTCAGCGCGTGGACCTTCACGGCGTACTCCCCCCAGTCGGCGGCGGCAAAGAGGGCCTCAATCTCCGCCCTTTTCCCGCCCCCCTGGGCCTGGAACATCCGCAGCATATCCTTGAAAAAGTCCTCGTCGCCGCCGCAGTAGTTCAAGCCCAGCTCCACATTGACGCCGGCCCAGGCCAGCCGGTCATAGGAGGCCGCCGGCGCGGCCGCTGCGGGCGGGGCCGGGGTGTCCCCCGGTTCCGCGGGCGGCTCCGCCTGTCCTGGGGCCGCCTGGCTGGCGTCCTCCTCCGGGCTCCCCTCCACATATTGGATGCTGCGGGTGGGCAGCACCCGCCGCAGCACCCGCTCCAGAACGGTACGCTCGATGGGCTTGGGGACGAACTCCGTAAATCCCTCGCCCCGGAACATCTCCCGCGCGCCGCTGACGGTGTTGGCGGTCAGGGCGATCACCGGAAGATCCTTATAGGCACCGTTCTGGAGCTCCCGGATTTTTTTCAGAGTCTGGACGCCGTCAAATCCCGGCATCATGTGATCCAGGAACACAATGTCATAGGGAACGCTGTCACACAGCGTCACCGCGCCCCGGCCGCTGAGGCAGGTATCCACCATGATCCCATAGCTGCCCAGAACGCCCTTTGCCACCACCAGGTTCATTTCCTCGTCGTCCACCACCAGTGCCCGAACGCCGGAACAGGTGAAGGGCTTCCGGCCCGCGGCCTGGGCCTCCGCGAAGCCCCGGGCCCCCAGCTCCCCGTTGAGCAGGTTGGCCACGGACAGGGCCGAGAAGGGCTTGTGGATCAGGAACAGGTTGCTCTCGCTGTCCAGCATAAACTCTTTTTCCGCGATCACGACAACCTGGAGCGTCACCGCCAGCTCCTCGTAATACGCCCGGTTTTCCTCGTATTCCGACTGGGCGATGAACACGTGGGTCAGCTCATGGTCCCGCTGCAATTTGAGCAGTCCATCAAAATTGTGGGCCTGGTATCCCGTAATGCCCAGTCCCTCCACCAGATTCCAGATCAGGCCGTCATAATATCCCCGGACCTCGTCGCAGCTGTACCGCTCCGGGCGGAAATAGCACGCAATCCGCAGCAGCTCCGGGTGGTTGACCGCGATACAGGGGCCTTTGTCCGCCACGCCCTGGGGAATCGCGATGTGGGCGTTCAGGCCCCGGTTCTCCTTGCTCTCAAAATGGATAAAGCCGCCCATGGCGTTCAGCAGACCCCGGGCGATGGGCAGCCCCAGCCCCAGCCCGCCCACAAAGTGGCTGCTTCCGGAGTCGGCCTGGTAAAAATCGTCATACATCTGGAGCATTTGGGAGTCCGTCATGCCGATTCCCGTGTCCCGTATGTCGATAATCAGATTGATGCCGTACTCCTCCGGCCGGTAGCCGATGCGGATGTTGACGCCGCCCTCCTCCGTAAATTTGATGGAGTTCTCCACCAAAATCTTCAGCACATGGGAGATTTTCTCCGCGTCCCCCACCAGAACCGACGGCACTTTGGGGTCGATGTCAAACACAATCTCCAAATGCTGCAAATTGCTTTGCAGGGCTGTCATGGTGATGACGTCGTTCAGCACCGAGGTAATCATGTACTCCTCCTTGGCCGACGTCATGGTGCCCTCTACGATCTCGGTGTAGTCCAGCATATTGTTGATCTGGTTGGACAGGCGTTTTCCCGCCATCTTGATGGACGTCATGTCCTCCCAGATATCCGGGGAGATCTCCCGCCCCAAGGCCACCTCGCTGATGCCGATCACCATATTGATCGGCGTGCGCAGCTCGTGGGACACATTGGACAAAAAGACAGCGTTCTGCTTTCCCGCCGTCTCCAGCTGGTTGAGCATATGGTCGTACCACTTCCGCTGGGCAGCCCGCCGCCTGATCCAGTACCCCGCCAGGGCCGCCCCGCCAAAGGTCATAACAGCACCAAGTCCCAGGCGAAAGGCATCCTGGAACTCGATATTGTGAGAGAGCGTATGGAGGATCAGGGCGTGGTATAGCAGGGCCAGCACGTACACAGCCTGAACCACATACAAGATCCACGCTTTGTTCAGCATAAACAGAGCCAAAATGATAACGCAGGCCAGGGCGGGTATGTCGTAGAGGCTGACCTCATGGACGCTGAAGAAAAAGAACTCCGCCAGTACCAGTCCAACGCACAGGTTTTCATAAAGTGCGTCGGAGCCAATCTTGGCGATGTGCAGCAGCCACACGCTGAAACAGCCGATCACTATCAGCGGGACGGTCCAGAGCTCCCAGGCCATCACCGCCGTGATCAGTGCCAGCATCCCGCTGAACGTCGTTGTGATCACGGCAAGCAGCAAGTGTCTGCTTGTCTGCTCCTCCGCCTTCATCGCTTTTCCAGTACCTGCGAGATCCGCAGTATCAGCTCCTGGGGCGGGAAGGGCTTTTTCAGGTAATTCACCGCGCCAAGCCGAATGGCACTGACCACATCGTCCTCCTGGCCCGATGCCGTCAGAAAGATCACGGGCGTGTCCGGGGCAAACTCCTTCATGCGCTCAAAGGTCTCGAAGCCGTTCATTCTCGGCATCTCGATATCCAAAAGCACCAAATCCATCTGTTCGCGTTTCATGGTATCCAGGGCCTCTACCCCGGAGCTGGCGAAAAACACGTCGTACTCAGTCCTCAGGATTTTCTTGATCCTCATCAGATTCATATCGTCATCGTCAACGGCCAACACACGTTTCAGCATTGCAATGTCCTCCCAGTTCATAGTCAGGTTTGTTCCAACCCTTGGCCCTATTCTAAATGATGGACTTGAGAAAATCAAGGATAATTGTGTGCGTTTTTGTTTTGTTTGGCTTTACATTTCCTGGAACAGGTCCGTTTAAATTAGTCGCGGGAGGAAAGGTTGAAAAAACAATACAGTTATTGAGCCAGACCACTGGCAATGGCAGGGTTAATGTTGGCGTTGATTGGATGCTGAGCGCAGTCTGGGTCGCCGTTTGGGTATGAAATCCTTTGCGCCTCAACGCAGGGCGGATCTACTCCATTCCCAACCGATCCTCGGCGCGGAAATGGAGATCCGCCAGCAAAACGGCGGTTTCACGCTCATCCTGCGGTCCCTTCCAGGCAACAACAAATCGGACATTGGCCGAATTGGGCCGGTATCCCCTCCACCGCAGATCCCTGATTCGGGCGGCACAGGTTCGAGAGAACTTCGCCGCCCGGAAGGGCACTCCACTCACCTGCCCAATCAGATAGTCGCCGTCCAGCTCCAGCGAATCTCCACTGTGCAGGCGGAGAATCTGCGCCTTCTTCCCTTTGAAAAAGTCCAGCACCACATCCCTGTGGGTCAGCTGAAGGGTCAGCTCCGCCGGTGGGGGATAGGCCATTGGATCAGCCCGCACCTCCACTGCCGGAATCCGGCAGGCGTCAAAAATATCCGTATTGCAGTGAATGTAGAGGTTCTCCTTCGCCCGGGTCATGCCTACATAGAGCTTGCGCCGATCGGCGTCGTTTTCCACAGGGACACGGTCCAGCAGAAGATACACGCTGCTAAACTCCCGCCCCTTGGCCTTGTGGATGGTAGATACGAAAACAGTCTCCCGGTCACTGGAATAAAAATCCTCATACTGGGAACAACGGATAAACTCCTCCAGATCGCCGCGGTAACGCCCATAGTTTTTCGCCTGTTCAAATTCGTCCATAAGATTCAGGCAGTTCTCCAGACAGGTGCTGCTCCGGTAGGCTGCCCGCAACTCGTCCTTTGCCCTGGCCCAGGCCGAATCGCTGATGGCGGCGGCGTGGCCCTGCCGCCTGTCAATGGCCTTGAGAAAAAAGCGTATCTCCGCCAGATCGTACAGCCGGAAGCCGTCCATGGACTGGATCAGCTTCGCCCGGACTCCATGCCTTGTGAGAAGCCCCACCACCCGCAGGGCCTCCTCGTTAGTATTGGTGAGGACGCACGCCGTCCCACTGTGGAAGGTTTTGACGAGCTGCTCCACCACGGGCCGCTCCAGATTCCCTCCGGTGTGGCGGATTATCTGAACCACGCCGTTTTCCCGTTGAATCGCCTGGATATCCTTGGCTTTCATCCGTCCCCCAATGGAGTGGACGAAGGTGTTGGCCAGAGCCACGAGATTTTCCCGGCTGCGGTAGTTTTCTGTCATCTCATACTGCACCGCGCCAAATTCCCGGATCAGCGTGCCCATATATTTGGAGTCAGATCCCCGGAACTCATAGATATTCTGATCGTCGTCCCCCACGGCGATCACCCGCATCTCCTCGTTGCGCTTCATCAGGGCCCGAACCAACCGAAACTCGTTTTCATCCATATCCTGCGCTTCGTCAATGACCAATACCGTCTTGGCGATGCGGTTTGGCTCCACTCCGCCGCTTTCGATCAGCGCGGCGGCGTCTCGAACCACGTCTTCCACTCCCTCCAGGTTGCCGATCTTGCCCAGAAGATCGAAACAATAGGAGTGGAAGGTTTTGATCTCCACAAAATTGGCCGCTCCATCGATAAGCGACACCAGCCGCTTTTTAAATTCCGTAGCCGCCGCCCGGGAAAAGGTCACCATCAGCAGCTGCTCATGCTTCACATCCTCCAAACTCAGCAGGGAGGCCAGTTTGTGTACCAGCACCCGGGTCTTTCCGCTGCCGGGCCCAGCCGCCACTACTATGTATCTGGATTCATCGTCGTGGATGATCCGGGATTGGGTTTCGGACAACCCGCCGAACAATTTTTCATACCGCTCCGGCGTGATGTTCCGGCTGATCTCCGCCGCCCGCTCGCCCTTGAAATATCTGGCGATGAATTTCCGAAAGTCCATCTGGAAATAGTCCTGAACAAATTGCAGCGCCGCATCGTAGTCCCGCACCATCAGGTTGGCGTACTCCCCCACGATATGGATCTGCTGGATCTTCTGCCTGTAATACTCGTTGAGGGTTTTGTAGTCCTCCTGCTTGTAGCGGATCTTGTTGTCCAGGATCAGCCGTTTGATCTCCAGGCCGTTGTAGAGCACCAGAAAGCCGCCCTCCAGCCGCATTGCACCGATTTTCGAGAGGTAGAGCAGGGCATCCTCTACGTCGGACAGGGTGGTCCCGGCCTGGCTGTCCTGGAGCCTGATCTGATCGCAGTATGCCTTGTGCAGCCCCACCAGGGAAAACTGAACCAGGGCCTGATCCGCCATGGTGACGGTGTCCGCCGCCGATGCCGCCAGCCCGTAGAGCTACTCCAGGATAAAATGGCACAGCTCAATTCGCCGGCCGAATTTTTCCAGGAGCCTGTCCTGTGCCATCAGCGGCGTGATGATCACATGCTGGCCGCCCTTCTCCTGCTTGGCGATGCAGCCCTTGATGGTCAGATAGTACAAGATGGTGCGGATATCCCGGACGGAAACGTGGGAAATCCCGCCGTCCAGGGCCGCCTCGTTCGCCTCGTTCAGCTCCTTTAAAGCGAAGCCCCGCTCCTCATACCCGATCTGCCCCAACAGGAACTGCTCCAGTTTGGCGAAGCGATCCAGGGCCTGGGCGGAGCGGTTCCGGGTATCCTGCTTAAAAATGTAGGCGGACATATCCATGGAGTCGGCCAGCAGCCCTTCCTGCCGCATCACGCTGACACAGTCAATCACATCCCGTTTTTCCATCCCCAGGACATCCGCCAGATAATCCACCCGGGATTCCGCCAGATCATTTCCCGCGCTGGCGATGCTGCGGCTGGAGATCAGGGCCTTGATGATCCGCTTGGCCTGGATCCTCTGGCTGCCGGTGAAGTGTTTGGATTGATCGATGTGCAGGCTCGCCTCCTCCATATTCTTCACCGTGATGCTGTCGGCGTACACACGAGGCATATTCCGCCCCCGCTTTAAATAGCCCACGTTTTCCAGGGCGGCCACCGCCGTCTTGACCCGGGTCTCCATCTCGCTGCCTGAGTCGTCCCACCCCGCCTGCCTCGCGATCTCCAGCGGGGAGCAGCAGACGGTGGCCCGGTGCCGGGTCATATTCTTCAGGGCCTTCCACACCTGCTGGATCTCGCTGATGCTCAGCTTCGTCTGGTTCAGCAGGATAAAATGCTTGTCCAGATCGCCGTCGTGGAACAGGACATAGCACTCCGCTGTAATGGACGGGTCCCGGCCGGCACGGCCCGCCTCCTGGATGTAGTTCTCCAGGGAGTCGGAGATGTCGTAGTGCACCACCAGCCCCACGTCTTTTTTGTCCACGCCCATGCCGAAGGCGGAGGTCGCCACGATGATTCTCACATCGCTGCGGATGAACGCGTCCTGATTGGCCACTTTCTCCGAGGGCTCCATCTTCCCGTTGTAAGGTCTGGCGGAGAACCCATCCCCGGTCAGCTTTTCCGCCAGCTGTCGGGTGCGCCGGGTTCGGGAGACGTAGACAATCGTGGGGCAGTTCTTCCGCTCCACCAAGGCGCGGAGGGTATTGTATTTGCCCTCCTCCGTCTCCTGGTGAAGCACCACATAGCGCAGGTTTTCCCGGGCGGCGGCAGAGGTGAACAGCTCCAGCTCCACCCCCAGCCTGACCTGGAAGTAGTCCCGGATATCGCTGATGACCTTTTGCTTGGCGGTGGCCGTGAAGCAGGACACGGGGATGGGCGAGTTTAGGCCCTTCTTCTCCTGCAATTCCCGGATGAAGTCGCCGATGTAGAGATAGTCCACCCGGAAATCCTGCCCCCAGGCGGAGAAGCAGTGGGCCTCGTCAATGACAAAGCGCACCACGTTCCGGGACAGCAGCAGCTTCTCAATGGTGCGGGAGCGCAGCTGTTCCGGGGAGATATAGAGGATAGTAGCCAGACCGTTGGCCACCCGCTCCAGGGCTTCGGCCCGCTCTATGGGGCTGAGCAGGCCGTTGACGGTGACGGCATCCACCAGCCCGTACTCGTTCAGGTTGTCCACCTGATCCTTCATCAGGGATTGGAGGGGGGATATGACCACTGTCAACCCGTGTTCCGTCTGGCCCGCCATCAGGGCGGGGAGTTGGAAGGTGATGGACTTCCCGCCCCCGGTGGGGAACACCGCCAGCAGGGATTTCCCCGCCACCGCCGCCTCCACCGCCCGCTCCTGGAGCGGCTCACCGCCATAGGTGCGGAACCGCTCGAAGCCGAACAGCTCTTTCAGCTTCCGGTGAATCCCAAACGCGCTCCGGCAGTAGGGGCACCCGGACTTGCAGGGCTTCCCCCGCAGCGTTTTCATTACGTACTCGATCTGGGGGTAGTTCCGCACCAGCCACGGCGGGGTGACCGAGTAACGGTCCCCACACCCGATCAGGGCCAGAGCGTAGGCCAGCTCCACAGGCCGGCCGGAGATCAGGCCCCAGAGGTCCGCGTTCTCACAGATCTCTCCCGCGAACTCCCGCCGGATGGCCCGCTCCGGGGCGGAGAACAGCGGGCGGTATTTCAGGAACGCGAAGAAACCCCGGAATTCCTCAAATCGGTTCAGCAGCCCGTAGTAGATCTCCTTCCGGCGGGCGGGCAGCCCGTTAAACGCGTTTACCTCATCGTAAAACAGCTTCCGGGCCTTTTCCGCGTCATTCAGAGGGTTGTTTCGCTCATCAGCCTGGAGCTTGTCGTCCTTCACCAGGGCGTGGTACGGGCGTTCCGGGAACAGGAGCGGAGAGAGGTATAGGGTATCCACAACGCCCAGGGAAGGCTTGGAATCCAGCAGCGGACGCAGGTACTTCAGATCGTGGTGGAGTATGTTGTGTCCGCACAGGAACGCGGCCCCCGCGAGGAAGGCGGAGAAATCCCTCACAGAGGGCGAGTGGAATTTGGCACCGTCCTCCCGCACTGCCCCTAAATCCAGGATTCTGTGATCAGACACGCCAATCTCACTGTCTATAAATACGATTGGCTCCGCCATACCCGTCCCCCCTTGTCCGTCAAAAGTGACAAATTCTTTCGGCATACGTTTGGTTTTATTGTACCACAGGTTTTGCCATTTGGAAAGAACCCCCTCCGTTCTTTTGCGATTCTTCCAAGCGTTCTAAAATCCTCCCGCCGTGGGACCGGATCGGAAGAAGCATACAGCGGCACCTGTACCATATGGCACAGGTGCCGCCTTTTTGATGCGTATCATGCTCCGGCACTATGGAATTCCCGCCGCGTTCCTTCGCCAGCCCAGCCAGCACAGGCCAGCCATCGCCAGGGCCAGGAGCAGGTACAGCA
>CAJUCA010000060.1 GCA_910585265.1 uncultured Oscillospiraceae bacterium
ATAGAGCGGGTATTCCAGTGGGTGCTGAATGAGGCTGGAACAGCGGGGGCACTGTTTCCGGCGGCAGTGTTTATAGATGGGACCCCTATCAAGGCCAGCGCAAATCTGAACAAGAAAATCAAACAGGAGGTGCCGGCGGCGGCAAAGCGGTATCGGGATGAGCTGCTGGCGGAGATCAACGCAGACCGGGAGGCCCATGGGAAGAAGCCCTTCGATGACGACGATGATCCGCCCAGGCCCACGAAAAAGAAACGGGACAACACCTCAAAAAAGAAGCTGGCGCGGCGGAAGAAGGCAGGCTTCAAAACAGTGACAAAAAGCACCACAGACCCGGATTGCGGTATGTTTGTGAAGGGAAAGCATGAGCGGCAGTTTGCCTATGAGGCCCATACCGCCTGCGATAAGAACGGCTATGTGCTGGAAACGGTGGTTACCCCCGGCAATGTCCCACCCGGCACCTGTGCACCCGCTCCAAAGGCTGCGTTAAAACTGTCCTGCGCCATGTTTGGAAGGACTACGAAGATCTGGCCGATGACGCCAGATACACCCCGGAATACAAAGAGCTTTACGCCAAACGCAAGGAAACCATTGAGCGGGTCTTTGCCGACGCCAAGGAAAAACATGGGATGCGCTATACGCTTTATAGAGGTCTGGCCCAGGTCTCCAAATGGGTGAGGCTTAAGTTTGTTGCCATGAATCTCAAAAAGCTGGCCAGATGGAGGGCCTTTTGCCCCTCCTTCCCCTTGCTGCCTTTCTCCCTGCTTTATTTAGAACCCGGATACTCTTTTCGAGTATCCGGGTTCTTCGACAGGCTGCGGGGGCGGGCGCAAGCCCGCCCCCTTCTTATGAATCTACATACGGAAAGGATGCCGCCCTATGCAAACCATCGACATCGCCCGCCGGTGCGCGGAACTGAATGCCGTCTCCGACGCCAACAACGCCTATATTCTGGCCATCCACCAGGGCGGACTGACCCAGGAGGAGCGGATGGAGGCCGCCGTCTATCTGCTGCGCATGGGCGGGGACTACAAGGTGGCCTACACCCAGTTTGTCCGGCTCTACAATGAGGGGCAGTTCCGGGCGGAGTGCTTGGATGTCATAACCGGCGCGTTCTATACTCCCAACGTGAAGCCCATGAAAAACCGCTATGAGAAAAACTGCGCGGCACTGGCCAAATATCCCTACCTGTTCCGGTGGGACTTCCCCAAATTTGAGGACCTACCCCTGCGCTTCTACCCTTTTGACGACAACGGTTATCTCCCCTTCGACCCGGTGGAAAAGACCTTTGGGGAGTATGTGAATTTCAACCACCCGGTGGTGAGCCGGAACTTTTTCAAGAATTTGGACAATCCCATCCTGGCAAAGGATGTTTATTCCCAATATGAGATGGAATATCTGAATGACAACGTCCGCCCCAGCGAGGACATTGGGCGGGAGAACCACCTGTACCTCCATTATGAGAGCTGGGAGATGTTCTGCGCCCATCTCCAGGTGCTGAATGTGCGGGAGCTGCTGAAGAAGATTGTATTTTTGTTCGGGGAGGAGCTCAACCGCTACCCCATCGACTTCCAGGAACTGTACGGCATCGACTACAGCCAGTACCCGGTGAAGCCCATTGGCGTGAAGGACGTACACCAGTTGATTTGGCACACCCAGGTGTCCTCTGACAACGGCGTCGGCTTCTTCAACGAAGTGTTCGACAACCATCCCAATCTGATCTGCCTGCCTTCCGTTATGATGGAAAACGTGGAGAAGAAGGTGCTGGAGCTACGGGGGCTGATGGAGGCCAGTGCCGACATGAGCACAGCCTCGTTACTTTTCAAGTCATGGGATCGCCGCATTGTGCAGTAATTATACGACTTGAAGGATCGGACTGACCGGGACTTTTTTGCCGCCGTCTACCTGGGCAGCAGGAGATATACGAAAAACTTGGATCGCGCATCCCGGATTGTCCCTGCGCTGTTTTTCCAGCCCCACTTTGGATCCCCGGCCTATTCCCTATCTGCGGATGAGGCGGGCCACACAATCCTATCCCCCAAGGAATACGACGATGTGGCCAACTCCCCTATTTTTCGGTATTTCAAGTATATCAAGACATTTACACCCATGCGTCGCATCACAACCAGCTATAGGGCCACGATGCGCTTTATGTGGGCGTTTCCCGTCTGGGATGATTTCAAAGGAAAGCCCGTGGACGTGGCTCGTGCAATGGAATGGATCGATCAGTTTACAACCTCAAATTATTACATCCGGGAGAGCTGGAGAAAAAATGTGCTTGCGGATGTGAAGGTTGAGAAAGACGGACAGCTCCTTGCCGATGATGAGCAGGAAAAAAGTAAGGAAGCGTATCTGGAACAGCGAATGGAGAAAATCAGGCTACGGCGAATCAGTATGGCAAAATCTCTCCTGAGAAATCTGCATTTCGTCAACAAAAAAGGACAGCCCTTACAGATGATGCCCAAGTTGGAGCTTGACCCAGCACTGCTGGAGCAGCCGCTGCACCACTAAGGAGGAGACTATGAGCGCAAAGGGAACCGTTTATTTTTTTACCGTGCTGTCCGGCGCGGGCAAGACGACAATCGGGGGGCTGTTCCACCAGCGGCTGAAGGCCACCAAGCCCAACGTGGTGCTGCTGGATGGGGACGAGATCCGGGTGTCTTTTGGCGAGGACGTAGGCTACACCCACGAGGAGCGGCAACGCTGGGCACAGCGCATTTTCCGGGTGTGCAGGCTGCTGTCCGGCCAGGGGATTGACGTGGTGGTGTGTTCCATCGCCATGTACGACAGCATACGTCGGTGGAACCGGGAGAACATTCCCAACTACAAAGAAATCTATATCGAGGCCAGCCGAGATACCCTGATTCACCGCAATCAGAAGGGCTTTTATACTGCGGGGGAAAATGTGGTCGGCCTGGACCTTCCATTTGATGAGCCGCAAGCCCCCGATATTGTGCTTCCAAACGATGGTGACCGAACTCCCTTGGAATTGGTTGAGCAGTTGGAGCGGGTGCTATACCCCAACATCGTGGAGGACACGGTAGATAACTCCGCCTACTGGAACCAGTATTATAAAAACCGGGTATGCTCACAGGAGCCTTCGCTGTTTGCCCAATATGTTTCCACCCTGGTGGTGCCGGGGAGGCAGATGGTGGAGCTGGGGTGCGGCAACGGGCGGGACGCGGTGTTTTTTGCCGGCCAGGGATTACATATCACCGCCTTGGATATGTCCCAGGAGGCGGTGTCCCAGCTCCAGGGCCGGAATATTGCGAATGCCGAGTTCATCTGCGGCGATTTTGTCAATGCTGCCATCCATCGGTCGGAGAGCTATGACTATGCCTACAGCCGGTTTACCATCCACTCTATCAACCGCAACCAGGAACAGGTCTTGCTGAACAACGTGTTCCAAGGCCTGCGGCCAAACGGGAAGCTGTTCATTGAGGTGCGTGGGGTAAATGACCCTCTGTTTGGCAAAGGAAAGCAGGTGGAGCGCAACGCCTATTTCTACGACAATCACTACCGCCGTTTCATCGTGCTGGACGAACTGGTGGAATCCCTGGAGCAGCGCGGCTTTCGGGTGGAGTACGCACAGGATCGTACCGGCTTCGCGCCCTATGGTAATGACGATCCTCCGGTGATACGCATTGTGGCGGTAAAGCCTGCTGGGGCGGCGGGCTAAGAGGAGGGTTTTGTGTGACCTCCACACCCACACCACTGTGTCCGACGGGCAGTACACGCCAGTGGAGCTGGTGGAGCTCGCAAAAAGGCGGGGAATGTCTGTGCTGGCGATGACAGATCATGACACCATTGCCGGAGTCACAGAGGCCCAGTAGGTCGGGAGTACGCCGGGTACGACCGTGATCCGTGGGGTGGAACTGAGTGCCAAGGACTATCCCAACTTCCACACCCTGGGGTACGGCTTTCGGGACGGGGATACGGAGCTGGCCCGTCTGTGTGAGAAATTCCGGGCGGGCCGGGACGAGCGGAAGTACAAGATTGTGGGCTTTCTCTGTAAGAAGGACGTGGAGCTTGACCTTGCCGAGGTGGAGGAGATTGCCCGACCCCACTTCGCCCAGGTGATGGTGAATAATGTGTACGTGAGCACCAACCGGGAGGCTTTCGACTGTTACTTGGACACGAAAGAGTTTCGAGAAAAAGTGAAGATGTTCAAGGCGGACGCAAAGGCCTGTGTGGAGGCCGTCATGGCCGCCGGCGGGAAGGTTTCACTGGCCCACCCCATCAGATAGGGCTGGGGGGCGATGAGCTGGAAACGCTGGTCAAACAGCTCAAAGACTGGGGGCTGAGTGCTATCGACTGCTTCTACCCTAAATACACGCCGGAGTAGCAGGAATTCCACCTCCATCTGGCGGAAAAGTACCAGCTCCGCGCCATCGGTGGCAGCGACTTTCACGGGGAACGGGTGAAGCCGGATATCCAGCTGGTGGAGCTGGGCTTGGAGCTGGACTGGCTGCTGAGTTGAGATCTTCCTAAAAAGTGCAGATAGCAATATCTGTGATTCAAAGGACATGAGCGGTCATAAAACTGCCCATGCCCTTTTTGTGGGTATGCCTACGATTGCCGTAGCCACATCTCAAATTCCTCCATAGTGAGTTTCCCTGCGTCGCACTCATCCCGCTTCTCCCTGGCCCTCTCACTCCAGGCATAGAATGCGTCCTTGGTGATCCTCCCCGCTTTGATTCAGGCGAACCGTTTTTTATACTCCCGCCGAAACACCTTGAATGTCTCATCTGCGCTCTTGCTTTTTTTCCACACCCGGAACGCACCGATCTCTTTACAGGTGCGCCCTTTCTCGTCGGCAGGACGGTCGCAGTACTCCGTTCCGCCGTGGCCTGTCACCGCGAACAGCCGCCCGCAGTTTTTGCACCGGCGCATTTTGATCTCCCGCTTCAGGCACTCCCGCAGATGGAAGTCGATGAGGCCATACACGGTGTCTGGACACAGAACTTCTGCAAATATTTCACGGTACATCAGCTCATAGCTCATCTTCTGTGGTCGAAAACGAAATACATCTGTTCCCGCCTGCTCCGCTTCAAGGTAGTAGGCGGTCATTTTTTCATCCACGGATTTGTCGCTGTCATCCTCTGCCCAAATGTGAGTGAGAAGCTCCAGTGCCTGTCGTTGGAGCCGCTCAAGGTTGTCCGGCATCACGTCCAGGTACTCCACCTGCAAATAGTTTTGCGGGAACTCATAGCCGAGATACCACGCCTTATCCAAACGGTATTTCCAGTCCAGAAAAAGTAATACAAAATGGTGTACAGCTTCCTGGTCAGCAGTGCAGGGCAGAAGAGCAAGTGCTGGCCGTCCATGAAAACCATCGCGGAAAACTGCCACTGTTCCGAGATGGCGGCACGGGCGGTCATTGCGGCACTGGGGCAGAAGGGACTCATCCGCCGGGTCAAGCGGTACCAGGATCGCCCCAACGGCAGCGTTCGGCAGACCGGCAATGCCTACTACATCCAGGAGCAGCCCCCGCTCCCCGCCCCCTGGGGGCACACCCCCACACGAGGCGGTGGGGTGATCTATGAACAAGATGAAGGGGAACAATTAAAACCCTCCACCACGGGGCAAACCTCGGCGTGAGGACGAGGTATCGGATGAGCGGTACGCACAGATCCAGACAGCATCTGAGGGCAAGAAGCCCCCTTTTTTTCGTCAGGAGCAGCTCAATTAGAAGCCACCCGTGTTTCGCGCTTTGAGGCCCCATGTGGCCCGCTGTAGCCGAATGTGGAAAAGCCCTGGGGATTTGACTCGCACAGAGTTGCAAAATTAGTCCCAGCCCATCCATCACTTTTTCATCCGGTTTTTTGAGCCTCCCAGCCGTTCGGTTTTTGTGCTGGATAAAGCGGTGGATCCACCGCTTCGCGTACCGTCCCGCAATGCGGATCGGAAGGGAAGTTCAAGGGTCATTTCAGCAAATCACGGTACCTTTCCAGGCAAGTCAAGTGATATCAACTTTTAGACACGTATAGCTCCTTATTCATCGGGAACGCCCACCATTGAGCCGTTTCTAATGGATAAGATATGGATCCTTTACAGTTTCTATCGAAAAACACCATCAAAAAGTTCTTTATGGAGGGTATGCAATGACAGAAGAAAAGGCCCTCATCTTGCCGGATACCCAGCGTAAAATGGAGATCGCTTTTCCCAATGCGAGCGCCGAAGCCGAAACGAGTTCGTGAAGGAAGCGATCCGATTCTACAGCGACCACATTATCAGCCAGGAGGTTACAGACTTCCTGATGCCTGCGCTGGAAAAATTCATTCTGGGCATCCGGCTGGGTGTTCGGATGGTAGCCGAGTGCATGGATGACAACGACGGTGACATCAGAATCGGAGGTGACTGATCACGGCAAAGAAAAGAACAAACGGTGAGGGCAGCCTGCGCAAGCGTTCCGATGGCCGCTGGGAGGGCCGCTACACGGCGGGCCGCGACCCGGTAACGGGTAAGGCCATCTACAAAAACGTGCTGGCGAAAACCCAGAAAGAATGTAAGGAGAAGCTGGCGCAGGCCATCGAGAAAAACGGAAAGGTGGACGTTGTCCGCAGTGGCAAATACACGGTGGCTGAGTGGGTGCGGCTGTGGTTCGAGACCTACTCCAAGCCCTCCATCGGGGAGCAGACGGCGTACTATTACAACAACTACATCGAGAAGCACATCGTCCCCAGCATCGGTGACATCAAGCTGGACAAGCTTACCACCTTGCAAATCCAACAGTCCTATAACAAGCTGAGAACCTCCGGGCGGGTTCAACGGTATGAGCACATCGAACTGAAGGACAAGGGATTGAGCAACCGCTTCATCCACGGCATCCACGGGGTGCTTCGCTCGGCATTGGATCAGGCAGTGAAAGAGAAGCTCATCACCGACAACCCGGCAGAAGGCTGCAAGCTCCCGAAAATTGAAAAGAAAGAGATGAAGGTGCTGCTCCCCGATCAGATCGGTGCCTATCTCCAGGAAGCCAACCGGCGCGGCCTCTTCCCGGCCTACTACCTGGAGCTGACCAGCGGCCTGCGGAGGGGTAAGCTGCTGGCCCTTCTCTGGATTGACCTGGACGTAGAGAACATGACCATCTTTGTGACCAAGCAGGTGAACCGCGTCAACGGCCAGTTCAAAGTTAGCCAGCCCAAGACCAGCAACTCCATCCACACCATCCCCATCCCGAAGCAGGCGGTGGCTCTGCTGATCCTGGAACATGAGAAGCACCCGGATAATCCGTATATGTTCCCCTCACCCAAGACGGGTACGATGTACGACCCGGACTCCTTCCGGCACACCCACGAGAAGATCCTGGTAGCGGCAGGGATCGAGCACATCCGCTTTCACGACTTAAGGCACCCAAATGTAAAGCCCAAGACATACAGGCTTTCCGTGATCACTGCATAGTTCTCATCTTTTTTTCTTTTTCCGGCACACAGGACAGCCGCTCCCTTCTGTGCGATAAGCAATCGGCGCATTCCAACGACAACTACAGGATTGGCAAATCCATCCAACCATCCGCATAGATCTGGGGAGGACCTGTTCTGGAGTCAAGTTGTCATTTACATCATAATCCCACTCGGCAGCTAAGACTGGATTAAGCGTGGCAAGACAGTTTTCCTTACTGGATAGTCGTCCATTGCAATAGGGGCAGCCACTTCCGTTCATTCGGGAGTCGGGTGTGGCTTGCCATTCATGCCCTCTCTCACAGCGCCACCAAACCTTTTTGTTGGAATGTGCCATATAGGCACTGGGAGGCAAGGAATTATATGTGGGGTGCCACTGAGTGCACAACTCCAGTGAGGCTATGTCTAATGTGATTCCTTTTTGCAACCGCTTTGCACAATAAGGACATCCCCTTCCCTTTCTTCGATTGCTGACACTGGCTTGCCATTCGTGTCCGTTCTCACAGACCCACCAGACTTTTTTACCGCTGCAAGGCGCAACATCCCATGGAGTAAGAGTTCCGTTTTTCACTGGATGCCACTGGGTAATCAATTCCGGCTGTACCGCAGCCAGACAGTGTTCAGGAGAAACCCGCCGCCCAGAGCAATAGGGGCAGCCCTGACCGCGCTTACTCCGTTTCATCACTTGTGCCTGCCATTCATGCTGTTTCCGGCACATCCACCAAACTGTTTTTGTACTGCTTGCAGTCACGTCTTGTGGCGTCAAGTCACCATTGTTGACCGGATGCCATTCCTGGGCCAGCAGAGGAAACACAGCGGCCAGACAATTGTCAGCACTGACCTTCAGGTTGATACAGTAAGGACAGCCAGTATGATTAATGTGCCTGCTGTACACACTGGCGCAAAATGTGTGACCTTGAGCGCAAAGCCACCAAACACGTCTGGGTGAAGTGGCAGTGACATCATGAGGAGTCAGATTCCCGTTTTTTGTGGGGTGCCATTGTGCGGCTAACTCTGCATCAATGGTACTCAGGCAATTGTCATCGCATACTTTATCGTTTCGGCAGTAGGGGCACAGACGGGCGACCGGCGTTTTGCTCATGCTATTGGGCGCGCCCTGCCATTCATGCCCCTTCTCACAGAGCCACCACCACCGCTTATTGCTTTGGGGCATCACCTGACTTGGGGTGATGCGTCCATTTCGCGTCGGGTGCCAGAGTGCGGCCAGATCTGGACGCTTGGCCGCCAAATTGTTTTCATCTGTGGGAATGCTGCGTGTACAGACTGGACATCGGCTTCCGCTTGGATTTGCCCGGTTGTACAGCATAGTTTTCCATCGGTGTCCACAGGTAGAGCACACCCAGGCGGCCAAATATTTTGTATTGGGTAGCAGTTCATATAAAGTCTTGTCATTGAGTTCTGCGTCCCATTCTAACAAAAGATGGGGAAAGCGGACAGCGGCATTATTGGTGTCCGTGGGGAGTTTTCCAGCACAGTAGGGACAGCCAGAGTGCTGTTTGGTGCGGTTTGCCACAATAGCGGCGAATTCTCTCTTACAGGTTCCGCATTCCCAAATCCCATTCCTGGAAGAACCAGCCAAAACGGCCTCGGGAGGACTGCCGTTCTTTTTGCTCCACTCCCTGCCCAATTCCGGGAAGCAGACCGCTAAAGAGCGTTGTCTCCGTTCGTGATAATATGTATTCTCTATTTTCTGATGGTCCTGGATAAAATCCGGCGTGTTAAAGTATATCACCTCTCCGGTCAGCGCTTCCAGCCAATGGAGCACATAGCATATCAGCTGATCCAGCTTTTTATATGGCGCAGGATCATAATAGGTCAGTACATCTCCGTCTAAGATAAAGCCAGAGATCGGCTCCGGACTCTCTGCCAGCCAAAGCACATGGCGATACCCCTTCTGGAGCAATTCGTCCCGACGGCGAACATCTCGCTTGTGAGCCTCCTCCCGCCAATGCGTATAGCCGTGGTGTTCAATGGCAATACGGCAGGAGGGGAGGCAGATATCTATATGGTAGCGACCCTCTGGATACTCACAGATACAATCAGGAAAAACCTTGCGAAGGTAGTAAAATAGAGCCCGGCTGGTATAAGTGATTTTGAATAGGCGGGCACAGTGGGGACAGCCTCTGCGCAATAATGTTCGGTTCACGATTCGATCCTGCCAAACATGGCTTGGATCAAAATCACACCTCCACCAGACCTTCTGATTGCTGGCCGGAAAACACTCCTGAGCTTGAAGACCTTCATTCAGAAGGTTGTCAAACTGGCGGGAAAGCTCTGGGTAACGGTCCGCCAAATTATATTGAGGAGAGATCTTTTGCTTGCTGCAAAAAGGACACAGTTCACCGCCTTTGCTGCGGACCAGTTCAGCGGACCTGATCCGGCCCCCCAAACTCGCAGCCCAACGGTTCCGGCACCGTTGACAGTACCAGTAAAACTTACTTTTCCTATTTTTGCATTGCTCAGGCTCCACGATATTTGCTTGGAAATCCCACTGGAGAAGCAGTTCCGGATACCGCTTTGTCCAAATATTATCCTTCCACGGTATCCGGTCATGACAAGCGGGGCAGTCCAATTTGGCCCCTTTGCGCGTCACTTCATTCAGGCAGCGGTTCCATTGATAGCCGCATTCAGAGCACAGAAATGTGGCTGTGCATCTGGAGGAAAACCCAACTTGATTTGCCGGAAGGAGATTTGCGCCGGCCTCATAGTAGCGCAATAATTCCTCTGCGCTATGTTCGCTGCACCAGTCTTGGAAAGATTTTGTAAAATTCATCGTCATCCCTCCTATGTGCTCACAAGGAGTTTTCAGCGCAGTTGCACCCTGCCCACCAGTCAGCCTCCAACTGATTGCCTATGTAGTTCTGAATCGTTTGTTTGCTCAGTGCTCTTGTATACAGCAGACAGCCGTCCGTCCAGAAGCTTTTACCTTCAAGAATATGCGACAAACCTGAATACCGCTGAAACAATTCGCTGCTGCTTATGTTTTTCAGAGACCGGACCACCTCTATCGGACTATTCCGCGGATGAATGCTGAGTTGTATATAAACATGGTTCGGGCTGATTTCTAATGACAATATATCAACTTCAAGTCTGCAGCAAATATTTGCAAAGATCGTCTCCAACTCCCGCCTAAGTATACAAAATGCACTTGTTGCCATATTCCGGGGCACAAGAACGAGTTGGTAATTACAATGCCATACAATGTCTGAAAAGTAATTATTTTTCATATCGGCCACTCCAAGATTTTCTTATAGGGATTATATTATAAATCTTATAAAAAGTCAACTTTTTCTCAAATATTTATAACCGATAAAACCGGAAATTATTATATTTAAATAGTGTTATATATGTTATAATTTAACGACCATGGCCTTGCAGAATCTATGAGAACAGTACATAGCATTAATCCAGGTGAAGATATTGGTACAGGAATATATCGCGCTCTAAACAAATAAACTACATCTGCACTATGACCGCCAGACAAAACTATGAGGCAAACAGAATATCCCCTATTTATAATTTTCGATTCCTTAAGATCCAGAAACTTACTATATAAAAAGTGCTATGGCGCAAACCATAGCACTTGAGGGGATTATATCGTTATATCATGTTCCGTTTTTCACTTCCACGAGGATGGCCTCATTTTCCGCTTCCACAACCTCAGGCACACTTTCGCCAGCAATTTGCTGTCCAATGGGGCCGCTCCGAAAGACGTGCAGAAACGCTGGGGCACTCGGATGTCAGTACCACGATGAACATTTACGCCCACTCAACGAGGGAAGCGAAACGCAACTCCGCCCGACTGCTGGATAAGGTGGTCAACGGGGAGTAAAAAACTTTTCCCTTGTTTCAGCCCATAAGGAAAAAACAAGGGAAAGTGCGTATAGTTTGAGGGTTTAATAGGCGGAAATGCCTGATATTTCAAGGCTTTTTAAGAGGAAGCACAATAAATTTGTATTTGTACGGCAAGGCCGGCCTCTCTGTGGGAGATTTTGTCCTGCTGATGCTGCCCCATGCGTCGGCGGCACTCCTGGTCATCCTCATTTTGCGCTTAACTTGTTGGCGGTGGCCAGGGTAATTCCCTATGGCGTAATTCTTGGTGTGACCGTTATAGCCCTGCTGCTGGTGGCCAGGGCCATATTCCGCCGGGTGGATTACAGTCTGCTGCTGTCAGAATTTACGGAGGATCTGCCCGCCCTGATTATCGGAGTCAACCTTGGCGGACTTGGAACGCTGATCGCGTCAATGGCCAGCCTGATCTCCTATAAACTCATCGCGCGGGAGGAAAATCACGCAAAAGCGGTTTTGCCATATTGTTGCGCCAAATTAGGCAAATTGTACAAGGCAGCTGCCGGTTCATCGTACAAAATGACCATGAACGAAAAATTAATGATAAATAAAGGCGGGAAAAGGGGGTGAGGTTGCGGGAAAGCGAAGAATTACTCCTCCCGGAAGACAATGTTGCCGGGCTCGGCACTCTCGATGATGGCCAGGGACTTCAGGTTTACCCCGGCGGCACGCAGGCGGTCGCCGCCACCCTGGAAGCCCTTCTCCACGGCGCAGCCGACGCCCAACAAGACGGCCCCAGCCTTCTCCACAATCTCGCAAAGGCCCCGCACAGCCTCGCCGTTGGCCGTGAAGTCGTCGATGATGAGCACGTTGTCATCGGCAGAGAGCCACTCCTTGCTTACCAGCAGCGTGACTTTCTTCTTATAGGTATAGGAGTAGATGTCGCTCCGGTACAGTCCTCCCTCGATGTTGTCGCTCTTGGCCTTCTTGGCGAAGATCATGGGCTTGTGGAAATGGCGGGCCACCACGGCGGACAGGGCGATGCCGCTGGCCTCGGCGGTGAGGATCACGGTGACCTCGTCCATGTTGAAATGGCGGCCGAACTCCTCGGCGATGTGATCCATCAGGTCGGTGTCCACGCGGTGGTTCAAGAAGCCGTCCACTTTGATGATGTTGCCGGGCAGCACCTTGCCCTCCCGGACGATGCGGTTCTTCAGTTCCTGCATAGGTATCTTCTCCCTTTCAAACAATTTTTCTGCCCTGTACAAATTTATGCCGGATGTCCCGATCATCGGAGAGATAGACCGTCCGCTCCAGGCGGGTCTTCAATTCCATCCGCCTCTGGGGCGTATAGCGGGCATCATCGATCACCAGGGCGTCGAACTCATAGCCGGGGGCGAAGGAGCCCACCTTTCCCAAAAAAGCCCCGCCGCCCAAGGTACCCAGATAAAAGGCCTCCCTCACCGTCAGCGGCGCAAGGGACTGATCCACCAGCCGCCACCGCAGCTTGGACACCTGAATGGCATCCGCCATGGCCCTGAACACGGACACATGGGTTCCCCCGGCCACGTCGCTGCCCAGACCCACCCGCAAGCCGTTATGCAAAAAGCGGCGGACAGGGGCGATGCCGGAGGACAGGTTGGTGTTGGAGGCGGGACAGTGGGCGATGAACACGTTCTGCTTCTTTAAAAGTTCAACCTCCTCCCCTTCGGAGTAGACGCAGTGGGCCATGATGGTGGGGCAGGCCGGGCCGCCGAACAGGCCGAAGGCGTGGTAGGCATCACCATAGCTTTTGGCACCAGGGCACAGCTCCCGCACCCAGGCGATCTCGTCCCGGTTCTCCGACAGGTGGGACTGGACGGGCAACCCGTACTGCCGCTGGATCTTGCCCAACTCCCCCAACAGAGCGTCGGTGCAGGAGGGGATGAAGCGAGGGGTCAAAATGGGGCGGGTGTGGCGGTAGCGGCCCTCGATCCGCTCCAGCCAGGCCCTCGTGCTCTGGGCGGACGCGGCGGCGGAGGCCTCCCGGATCGTGTCCGGGCAGTTGCGATCCATATTGACCTTGCCCACCATGGCGCACAGGCCGGACTCCTCCAGCAGATCCATCAGGCGTATGATTAGCTCCTATTAGGAAAACACACTGTCAAAAGGGTTTTTGCTTTGGCGGGGGTCAGCCCGCCTCGGCGGTGTCAGTGGTGTTGATTTCAATGTACTCGGCAATCTTGCGGAGCTCGTCCGCGAACTTGAAATGAACGCTGATATTGCCGTTTTCGTAAATCTTGATATGGTCTACCAAGTCCGTGAGGATTTCACGGGTGAGCGTTTCAATGCTTTGATACTTTGCAAAAGCTACCAGCGCGGGGTGTTCCTTGTCAACGCCATTCAAGAGCTCCGCCCGTTCCGCGTTCAGCCGGGCCAGCACATCCGCAAGCTCGGCGGCCTGCCGTTCATAATCGGCTTTCATATCCCGGTATTCCTGCTGGGTGATTTCCCCGTCTTTCCAATCTTGATAAACAAAAAGCGCCTGCGCGGCAAAATACCACGCAGGCGCACAAAGTAAAACTATAATCTAAATTCCGACATATTTCGCATCGTATAACAGAATATCCTTGTCCGGGGCCCGGGCTTTTTTTGATAAGTCATATGGGTGGACAATATAGAAAGACACGGCATAACCTCCTTTTGCCGCCGTGTCAATCATAAGAAAACGGCGGTCTTGAAATCCGTTGTTTCAAAACCGCCGTTTGGTGTTCGTTTTCGTTTGGGGCGCGTGAATAGAACAGCCGCCCATCCAACGGTTTTTTTATATGCCGTTTCCGTTGGCGGCTGGACGCTTAAATTGACTTAATGATACAGTTTAATTGCCTTAGCCAGACAAACTGGAATTATTAAAGTTATCTCGCCCAGTCAATTCCTGGATAACGCTCTCCTGTTCGGATGAAATATTCAACTGCTTTCACCCCTGCATCCATATCCGTGATTGTATTTATTTTGGGTATAGGGGATTGACCTCCGCTGTTAATCGGTGAATAAATGTTTTTGTCTGAAAAATTCATATCTTTAATTTTGTCGATGGTATCGGAAAAATTAGGATTATAAGAATACCAATTATCAAATCTGCCGCTTTCATCTTGAAAGCAATAACCAAGAAACAGCCATTCACCATCAGATACTACTTCCAGCCAATCACATTCGCCATCAGGATCTAAAAACAAGTAAGCTCCGGTGCCAGTAGGAATTTCTTTTAATATTTTGTGGATAACTTTCGGTGTGATTTCATCTTCGGTATATGTTCCCCCATAAGGATAATATTCAATACGTTTTACTGCAACTGCATTGGGATCAAACGAGGGAATAATTTCTTGCTTAGTGATAATTTCAATTTCCATAATAACTCCAATCTCCTTTTCTTAGTTAGACTCTCCGCCTCGGGACATTTTGTCCCAAAGCATAACCTGTCCCGCCTCGTCTGCGCGTTTGGCTCACTCGTCCCGAGTGGGAAGCCTGCATTTTGAAACAGCCTTTTTAATACCCCACACAATCACAGCGGCGGCCACGCACACGGCAAGCCGGAGCAGAACATCCAGCATCCAGTTTACTTTTCCATGCTGGTACATATCCAGCACATAGGCGGGATTAACGTCATAGTCCTCCGCCATGCGGTTCAGCATCCGGCGCTCCTCGGTGGTGGTATAGCGGACATAGCCAGTCGGATAATTGCCCGTCTCCGTCCACGCCAGATAGTCGTCAAAATAGACGCAGAGCCAAGAACCGTCCGCAAGCTCCGCCAGATAATAGCGGTTATAGTAGCCGCCCGCAAAGCCCTGGACAAACCGCTGGAAAGGCGGGAGAGGGTAGTCGGCGTAAATGTATTCCGAAACGCTCACCGACCTTTTCACGCCGCTGTTATGGTGGGTATGTTCGCCCTCTTGCGCCCCGTCCCGCAGGCGGGCCAGCGGGCAGGCCACCAGCTCGCCGCCGTTCACGGTAGCTGGGGTACTGCTCAAAAAGAAAGTTTCTATATCCTCCTGCCGCTGGAGCCGCTGAACATCCGCGCTGGGCCGCTGGCCTTGCCCCGTTCCCTCCCCGGCCCGCAGGTCGTACAGCCAGCCAGTAGGCGCGGCCAACAGCACCAAGAGGACAAGGGCGGCGCATATTATATTCCGCAGGATAGCAGGTAGGGAAAACGAGGTCTTATTCATTTCACCGCTCCCGCGTTATAATTTCTGAACGCCCAACTGCGCCAGCCAGCCTTGCAGTTTCTTTGCTGGAAAGCCCGTAAAGGAATAGGTTTCTCCCGTCCGGCTGTGAATTGTTACCTGGGTGAATATTGCCGCACCGCTCACCGAAAAGCCCTTGATGTTTTCCAGTGGCAAATCCATATCCAACGCGCCGGGCGTCATACTGATTTTGAAACACGCCCGCTGGTTGGTGATATAGATGTTGCCCTGGAACGGTTTTTTCGTCAAGCCCTGTTTGAGATAAAGGGACATCATCCCGCTGCCGATCAGTGTCTCGCCGGGGTTCAGTTGAAATTTTGCCATAGCTCCACGCTCCTAACTGTGATTATCTTTCGCTGCCCACTTCGGGACATTTTGTCCCAAAGGGCGGTTGTCCTGCCGTATCACAACAAAAAAACGCTCCCAGCCGCGCAGGTTCCTGCGGGCAGAAGAACGCCAGTCTTGACCGTATAAAATTGAGCATGACAAAACTGCGGGGCTATATAGTTATAGCACCGCTCCGCTTGCTTGCTTTAGGATGGCACAACTTCTCATGCTTGTCAAGCTCTCTTTCAAAAAAATTTGTAGAAATATCCAAGGCAATTATAGCAGAAATTTGTCTGTCGTGCAAGGGGTGGATTTTGGCGGTTTATGGGGAAGTCAGCGGAGATAGACCTCGCGCCGTCTGGCCGGGTTCATTCTAATGGGACAATAAAGATAGGCACATAGAAGAAATATGCGACAACAATAGATTTTCCGTCCTCGCTGACATAAAGCTGTCGATCCTCTGGCCGCTCAAGTGAAAATTCCCCAATGAACTCATCTACATCGCAGGCCAGCACCAAGGGGCCAAACCGCTCGTACAGTTTCGCACTGCCACGATGCATCAAATTGCGGGAGTATTCTACTACAAAGGTGCGGTGTGTCTGTGGTTCTGTCTGTTCGATATAACAGGGTATTCCACCGTAAATACATAGCCCAAAAAACATAATAGTGGCAGAAAATAATCCCAAAAGTGTGATAGCAATTACGGCGAGGGTTCTTTTCCCCGTGTTCTCTCGCCCAGCCCATTTGCACAATTTAACGAAAATCCAGATACCGCCTACCAACATATCCCACGCGATGATGTTCAATCCCGCCACCATAAATTTAATATCAAAAAAGAACAAAATTGTAAGCACAGACATACTTGCTAATAGAATATACCATGATATTTTCAAGGATTTTTTCTTGTCCACAACTAATTTTCCTCCGTTGTCTCGCCGTGATAGTCCAAATCGAACCATTTATGCTGTGCCTGCCGCCATGCTTCCTGCCCTTCCAGTTCCTCACCAAACCAAGGAAACTCCTCGTGATAGACCTGTTGAAGTTCTCCATCAATCCTATCCTGCACACAGACAACGCTTGGTTCTTCCCATGGAGAGAGGGACTCAACTCGCCGTACACATACCAGTTCCCCATCCTCCCAACGGTGGAAAGTAGTGACACCATCGCCTGCTCCGCTACTACGCGCCCAGCCAGTGACCACTTGCCGCTCCGGGTCAAATACGGCCTGTGATATTTCTGAAAGAGGCGCACAGTATTTGAATTGCCTATATTCCTCATCCCACAGCCAATAGTGACAATAATTAGGCTGGTTTCCCAAGAAAAAGAGATACCCAAAATCTTGAAATCCGTCAAAATTAGCATCGACCACATGATGAAACTCCGGCGCAACACCCATCATAAATTCCTCTGAAAATGTTTGAATAGGTTGTTCCATATCTGCTGGGTTCCAGACTGAAAATGCAATATCACGGGTTCCAAATTCATCTTTGTTTTCCATAGCCAACTCCGCAGTCACCAGTAGCGTCCCCAATTCGCCGCCAGTATCCACCAGAAAAGCATCGTGAGTATCGTCTATGGGTTGTTCTTCCAGTATCTGCTGGGGCGACTTTTCCGGTTGGGTAGTTTGCGATAAAGCATTATCTGTTTGGCAGGCGCAAAGCATACAGCCAATAAGCGCCAAGGAAAATACTTGTAATGGTATCTTTAATTTTTTCATGCTCATAGGCAATTCCCTCCTGCGTTGTTTGTATTTAGTTTACCACAACAACCGCCGTTTTTCCACCCTCCACTTTGCATAAACCGCGCAAATGCAAGGAAAACCACGCCTCCCACAATAGCGCCATGTATAGGGGAGCGCATAAACGGCAAGCAATTCGGGTGTGGCCACACCCGAAATTTTTGCTGGGCCGCAGG
>CAJUCA010000061.1 GCA_910585265.1 uncultured Oscillospiraceae bacterium
AGGGCTCTTTGGTTGCGGGGGCCGGATTTGAACCGACGACCTTCGGGTTATGAGCTGCGGTCAGCGGTGCTGGCGGCGGCTTTTTGGCGCTTTCAGGGCGTGTTTGCTCCAGGGAGGGATGCTTTCCAACCCAGTTCCCTCCACTGTTTCCGCCCGACCTTTTCCTATTCTGGGTCAAAACTTGGGTCATGGCGGCACCGGCACCAGAGTCGAGGGCACTTCCCCTTGAAATTTTCCCCTGTGCGTAGTAAAATTTTTTAATCCATTTGCTGCGCACAGCTGAAAAATCGGGAGGAAGCGGAACATGACCTATGACTGCTTGATCATAGATGACGAAAAGCTGCTGGCAGACAGCACGGCGGAATATTTTAACCTGTTCTGTGTCAAAACCGCGGTTGCGTACAGCGCTTCCGGCTGCCGAGAACTTTTGAGAGAGAATTCAGCGCAGCTGCTCCTCCTGGACATCAACCTGGGCGATGGGAGCGGCTTTGAACTGTGCAAAGAGCTTCGAGAAACCACGGATATTCCCATCCTGTTCATCTCCGCCCGAACCAGCGATGACGATCAGATCATGGCCCTGAGCATCGGCGGCGACGATTACATCCAGAAGCCCTATTCCCTCGGTGTCCTGCTGGCTAAGGTCAAGGCAGTACTGAAGCGGTGCTGGAAACAGGATGGTACAGGCTATACCGATGGGAGACTGACCGTGGATTTTGGCGCGAGGCAGGTCTTTGTCAACAAGAACCCCGTTAAGCTGACGGCGCTTGAGTTTAAGCTGCTGGCCTACTTAATCCAGAACGAGGGCAGGATGATCCCCAAGCGGGAGCTGTTTGAACAGGTCTGGGAGGACAAATTCACAGGGGACGGCACACTGAACGTGCACATCCGCAAACTGCGGGAGGCCATTGAGCGGGATCCGGGCAGTCCGGACTATATCCTCACGGTCTGGGGCGAGGGCTATCGGTTCCAGGGAGGGGGCCAATGAAAGGGCGTGTCTTTCTCGCCGGTCTTTTTCTGACGTTCGCCGCAGAGCTTGCCGCGCTGGGCCTGTTTGTGTCCCGCCAAGCTGAGCAGCCCCAGAACACGGTGGCGGTCAATGAAATTTTGCAGACCGTACAGCGCGACTGGGATTCCCTGGAGGATCATGTGAATGAAACCGGCCTTGATTATGTGGTGCTCGGCACTGACGGGATGGTTTTGTGCCGGACAAGGCCGGGGCTGAGCGAAAGCATCAACGCCGCGACTGCTCACAGGGACACAATGCTGGATGTTGAACTCAATGGAACACCTGTGGGGAAGCTCATCGTTTACAATGACAATGCGCTGACACTTCGCATGGAAAAGCAGACTGTACTTTTTATCGCGGCGGCGATGCTCCTACAGCTTGGGATCTGTGCGGGATATTTCTTCTATACTGTGCCGTACAGTGGTGGAACCCTTCCACAGACTGGAGCAGTTTGCCCAGCGCGTCGCGGGAGGCAACCTGGATATTCCTCTGAAAATGGATCGGCACAATCTGTTCGGAGCGTTTACCGAGAGCTTTGACCTGATGCGCGACCAGCTGAAAAAAGCGCGGCTTGCCGAGGCAAAGGCCAACGCGGCAAAAAAAGAACTGGTGGCCAAGCTGTCTCATGACATCAAAACACCGGTGGCCAGCATCAAGGCCGCGTCCGAGGTGGGTGCGGCTTTGGCTGTGGACGACAAAAACCGGGAGAATTACCGGCAGATCATCCAGAAAGCAGATCAAATCAACACGCTGGTGACCAACCTGTTTTCTGCCACGCTGGAGGAGCTCCAGGAGCTTTCCGTCACGCCGCTGGATGTGAAAAGCGAGGAACTGCGTACACTGTTGGAAAACGCTGACTACCTGCACCGGGCGGCATTGCCCGCCATTCCAGACTGCCTTCTGTTTGCGGACAGGCTCCGTTTGCAGCAGGTTTTTGACAACATCTTCGTCAATTCCTACAAATACGCCGGTACGAACATCGACGTGGCCGCAGCGCTACAGGACGGTTATCTGACAGTCAGTGTGGAGGATCATGGCGGCGGGGTCAATGAATCAGAACTGCCCCACTTGAAAGAAAAATTCAAGCGGGGCAGCAATGTGGAGGGTATTGAGGGCGCCGGGCTGGGGCTGTACATTTCCGACCACTGTATGCGGGAAATGGGCGGACGGCTGGTACTGGAAAACGGGGTCACCGGACTGAAAGTGGTGGTGTGGATTGCCCTCAGCCACGGGATTTAAGGGATATTTAAGGATTGCATAAAGACAGTTAAGGTTTGAACCCTCAGAATAGAACGTGCAAAGGAGGGTTATCCCATTATGAAAGAAATCCTGTTGAAAACCGAAAAATTGAGCAAATCCTTTTCAAACGGTGGTTCCATGCAGCACGTTCTGAAAAATATCGACCTGGAGCTGTACAAGGGCGACTTCACCGTCATCATGGGGGCCAGCGGCGCAGGCAAGTCCACCCTGCTGTATGCCCTGTCCGGCATGGACACGCCCACCCTGGGAACCATCACCTTCGGGGCGCGGGTCATTTCTGACCTGTCCCAGGACGCCTTGGCGGTATTCCGGCGGGAGCACTGCGGCTTCGTGTTCCAGCAGATCTATCTCATCGACGGCATGAGCGTGCTGGACAACGTGCTGTCCGCCGGACTGCTGGCGGGCCGGGACAAAAAGACCCTGGTGCAGCGGGCCGGGGAGCTGTTCGCGGCGGTGGGCATATCGGAGGAAACCCAGCGGAAATTCCCCACCCAGATTTCCGGCGGAGAGGCCCAGCGGGCGGGCATTGTCCGGGCGCTCATCAACTCGCCTGAGATTTTGTTCGCCGACGAGCCCACGGGGGCACTCAACTCCCAGACGGGGCTGGACGTGCTGGACACCCTGACCCGGTTCAACGAGCGGGGCCAGAGCGTGGTCATGGTCACCCACGATATGCGCTCCGCCCGGCGGGGGAACCGCATTTTGTACCTGAAAGACGGCGTAATTCTGGGCGAGTGCGATTTGGGCCGGTACACCCACGGCGACAGCCAGCGGCACAAAAAGCTGTCCGGCTTTCTCCAGGATATGGGGTGGTAAGCATGGGAAAAAGTTATCTGATTGCCCGCTCCAATATGCGCAAGGCCAAGGGCCAGGCGGCGGCCATCGTGGTGCTGATCCTGCTGGCCGCTATGATGCTCAACCTCTGGCTGATGCTGTCCATGGACTACAAGGCCAATTTCGACCGGTACCACGACAAGCTCAACGACGGGCACGTCACCCTGGCGGCGGACGACGACACCCCGGAATTTCGCGCGTTTCTCACCGAAACCCTGGAGCAGGACAGCCGCACCGCCCAGTTCCGGCTGGATTCCTGCCTGCACATGGTCACCATCTTCGACTACAACGGCGGCGATCTGAACGCGGATATGGTCTTTCTGGACAAGGACACCGCCCTGTCCCGCTCCATCGGGCGGGCCGAAATCGTGGAGGAGGGCGATTGCACCAGCGGGATCTATCTGCCCATGCTTTACCGGACGGACGAGATTGCCGTGGGCAAGCCCATTGAGCTTTCCATTGGAAACAGCCAGGTCACCTATACCGTATGCGGCTTTTTCAACAGTGTGATGCTGGGCTCCCACAACTGCGCCTTGACGGAGCTGATCCTGACTGGGGACAAATACGAGGAGCTAAAAGCGCTGGGATACGCGCCCCAGGCGGTGCTGTGCTCGGTGCGGCTGGACGATAAGGCGGAGGGCCAAGCCTTTGAGGCGGACTTGAAAACGGCGGTATCCGGCCAATTCCCCGGGATGTACGCGGCCAGCAATTCCTATGCTCTGGTGAGCCAGTCCCGCTACATCTCCCAGATGATCTGTTCGGGCATCATGAGCGCAATGGCGTTTCTCGTGCTGGTGATTGCCCTCATCGTCATTGCGTCCAACATCATCAATTACATCCAGGTCAACATGAAAGACCTGGGGGCGTTGAAAGCCATCGGCTACACCTCCGGGCAGCTGGTCAGGGTTCTGCTGCTCCAGTTTTTGGGGCTGACCCTGCTGGCGGCGGTGGTTGGCGCGGGCCTGTCCTACGCCCTGTTCCCCGGCGTCAACGCCATGATGATCGGGCAGACGGGCATCCCCTACGCCATACGGTTCCTGCCTGTGCCCTTCGCGCTCACCCTTGCCATCCTGGGGGCGGCGGTGGCGCTGGCAGTGTGGCTGGCCTCCCGCAGGATCCGAAAAATTGAGCCCATCACGGCGCTGAGGGCGGGCCTGTCCACCCACAATTTCAAGCGCAACCACATTCCGCTGGACCGGACAAACGCGCCGCTGAACTGCGCCCTGGCGCTGAAAACCACCTTGTCCGGGGCCAAGCACAATGTGACCGTCTGCGTCACCATGCTGGTGCTCTCGCTGGTGGTAGTGTTCTCCGGGCTGATGCTGGAAAACATGATTCTAAATATGGAGCCATTTATCCAGCTAATTGTGGGCGAAACGGCGGATTCCTGCATCAACGTCCAGACGGACATGGAGGACGAGTTTCTGGCGGAAGCCCAGGCGGACAGCCGGGTGGAGAAGGTCTATCTGTACAACTCCGTCAACGTCTGGCATGTGGGCGGGGTGGAGCTGATGGCTACCCTCTGCGACGATTTTTCCCAGGCCAACAACCAGAGCATAGTGTTCGACGGCAGATTCCCCAAATTCGACAACGAGATTGCCATCGCGGCCAAGTACGCCCGGGAGCAGGGGCTTGCCATTGGGGACGAGATTGAACTGACATCCAACGGCAGGACGGAATCCTATTTGATTACCGGCTTCACCCAAATCTCCAACAACCTGGGCAAGGACTGCCTGCTCACGCGGGAGGGCTATGAACGGCTGGGGACGCTGAGCAATGCCGGCTATTACCTCAACCTCTCCGGCTCGGCGGACATCGACGGCTTCAACGAGGATATGGCGGAACGGCTTCCCGACGGCGTAAATGCGGTGCTCAATATCCAGGCGACCATCGACGGCGCGGCAGGGGTTTACGTCTCGCTGATGACGGTGATTGTCATTGCGGTTTTGATCCTGTCGGCCGTTATCATCATCTTTGTGCTGTATCTGCTGGTGCGCACCATGCTGAACCAGAAAAACCGGGATTACGGCGTTATGAAAGCCCTGGGCTTTACCACAGGACAGCTGGTTTTGCAGACGGCGATGTCCTTCATGCCCACCGCTATTGTCTCCACCGCCTTCGGGCTGGCTGCGTGCGGCCTCATCATCAACCCGCTGACCGCCCTGTTTTTAAGCGGAATTGGGATCGTGAAATGCACCTTCATCGTGCCGGTGGGATTCATCGCCGCCGCGGGGGTGGGGCTGGTGTTGTTTGCCTTTGGAACACTCTGCCTGTTATCCCTGAAAATCAAAAAGATTATGCCTAAAGCATTGCTTTCGGGGGAATAGGACAATGTCGATGTTCCCAAAAGTACCGAAAAACTGAAAAATGGACGCTAATTTTTCCAGTAAGATTATCTCTGTTAAAGATATGCGGCACACAAAATTAAGTTGCTTTGGCATCTGTCTTGGTGTAAAATGACAGTGTCATAATACAAAAGGAAAGGACCCCTGCTATGTTCAAGAGAATGGAGGATGCATATGAGAGATATCGAAAGCTATTCTACAATCAAAACTACGATACAGCATCTGGATGCCGTTGCCTCAGAACTTGCCGCTGGCTATCTATCCATTTTTGCTGGAGCAGGAACGTCATTAGGGTCAGGTTACGTTGATTGGAAGCAATTGATGAATCCCATTATTGACCAGCTTGGAATCAACCCGAATATAGACTTGACAAAGGCTGCCCAATATTATGAAAATGAATTCGGCAGGCATGGGATAAACCTGATTGTGAACGATGAATTTCACAAGGGGAAGACAACAGAAAACAGGACCCTGAATCAAATAACGGATCTGCCAGTACAGTCGGTCTGGACAACCAATTATGACTCACTTTTGGAGGACAGCTATACCCGAAAAGGGAAAATAGCAGATGTGAAAATTAAACAAGAGCAGTTTAAATATCATGTGCCCAATTGCGACGTAACCATTTACAAGATGCACGGGGATAAAAATTATCCTGATGATGTTGTAATAACGAAAAATGACTACGAAACATATGACTCAGAACGGGAAGTATTTACAAAAGCACTTTCGGTTGAGCTAATTACGCATACATTTTTGTTTATTGGTTTTAGCTTTTCTGATCCAAACCTTGATCGTATCATCAGCGTTGTCCGACACACATTTAAACAAAAAGCACCCAAAAATCACTATTGTTTTATGAAACGCGTCTGCAAATCTGATTCGATTTACCATTTAAATCGAAGGTTTGATTATAAGCAGTACCTTCAGGATTCCAATTACCAAGCATTGAGAATCCGTGATATGCGTAAATACGGAATCCAAACTATTCTGGTTGATAACTTCTCCCAGATAAACGATATGCTGGATTATATCAAATATAAGTACACATCCAATTACGTTTTCGTTTCCGGCAGCTATCCGAGACAGCTTGAATGGGATTCTCCATCTGCAAAATTTATTCAGCGGTTATCACAGGCGTTGGTGGAAAGGCAGTACAAAATATTTTCCGGTTTCGGGACAAATGTCGGCAATTACTTAGTTTTGGGTGCATACCAAGGCATTCGAAAATATGGTCTTCGCAACATCAACAGTGCCATCACAATATATCCGCTTGTATCTTTGAAGGAATCCGATGGCGAATGCGGTCAGCAGAACATTGAGGATATTCGAAAAGCTATGATTGATACCTGCGGCATATTTATTTCTATATTTGGAAAGACTAAATATGAAGAAAAGCATGACGTGGAGGATATCCGAAAGATTGCAAGCGGAACGCTGGGCCTTCCTCTTGAACCTACGGCAGGGACTGATGACATAAAGATATATGACCCTAAAATAAAAGGCACTATTCAAAATACAGTTGTTAAATTAACGGACGATGGGATGATATCTGAATATAAAATTGCCAGGAAGTTAGAGAAAATAGTAATAGCATGCGGATTTACAGGGTATACTTCCAAGTATGTGGCGGAATTCGAAAAAATCAAGCAGCCCAGTCTCACTGGTGAACTCAGTCTCAATGGTGCAATTTCCTTTGACACCCCCTTCGAGGACAAAACGTTTAATATAACGGCGGCTGTTAATGAGATAATTGCTCGTATTGAAAAGCTGCAGGCGATACATTCAAATGAAATGGAAGAAAAACTAATGCAGTCGATACAAAGCGAAGAAATTGAAATGCGAAAAATCTTTATCAGCTTTCACTATGCAGAAGGCAGGGCGATTGCCAAACGCATACGGAATGTGCTTCGAGATAAGGAAAACTACGTTGTCAATGATGAAGAAACGATACAGCAAAAAAACAGCGATATTATTAAGGACTGGATTAACGAGAAGTTACAAGGTACAGATACAACAGTATTGGTTTGGACGGACAATATATTCAAAAGTGAGTTTGTCCACTATGAAATTGCTAAGAGTATAGAACGGCATAACGCTTTTGTCATTTTAACAGCTGCAAGCGATTGGTGCGGCAGTTGCATTATATCGCAGCTGCGCGAGAAGAAATGGATTCCAGAGACAGTTCCGGATGACTATTTTGTGGTTGGCGAGTGGAACAACATGGAAAAATCGCTAATTCCGCTGTTAGATATGGCATTTGCGAAAAAACGGTTGAGCAATTGAGTATTGCAGCGCAAACGGAAGTCCGAACCTATCTGCAACCTAAAATAGAGCCATGGGAGGAGTATTTTTGTGGACAGCACTGTGGGAGGAGACACGGAATTTGTGGTTCATTTGTACAGGAGCGAAATTTAACGATATCTTGGCTTGAGTGAGGTCGAGTTGGTCAAACCTAAGCCATCCGTCATAAGAGTGATTCACAGAATTGCTCTGGTCGTCTGTCAAACGGAGGGCCTGCCATCAAAGTTTAGAAGGAAATAAATCAACAAGACACATAGCAACAAAAAAGGGGTTCTTCCACAAAATGTGAGTGCTTTGAAAAAGTGTGTTTTTTGAAAAATGGTTTGGAAAAATCTACTACGCTGTAATCAAAGAGAAGCTCCCTGGGACAACACCAACGTTTCCCAAAAGTTTCAGGAAACTGAAAATCGGGCGCTGATTTTTCCGCAAGATCACTTCTGCTAATGGCAGTACATCTTGTCTCGAATCGCAGTCCAACGCAAGAAGCCCGTGTGGCCCTTGTGAGGGCCGTTGTGCCCCGTGGATAGGCCAAGTGACATCCGTACACACCTCCAACGGGTTGAAATGCGGTGCTGAAGCCTTTGTGGGCAATTGTGGCAGGGAGTGATTTTGGTCCTGAACCCTGAAATGTGGAACAGGTAAAGGCACCGGGAGGTTGAGGCAATTCGTCCAGTCTCCATGCAGGCCATCACCCCCCCGCTGACCCACTCCGAACCGACCGTGTTCGGTGTCCCGGCCCGGCGCTGTGGAGACCGCAAGGGTGGTTGAAAGAGAAAGCAGGATAAAAGCCGGGCGTCACTTGTGACGCCCGGCAGGTCACAGCGGCCCGCAGTGCGGGCCGCTTTTGGGCGTTTACGGGCCGGGGCGAGGATTCCGGGAACTGTTTGGAGAATTTGGAGGGTGTCTGCTTTTGGCGTCATTTCAAAGGGGAAAATTACGCTTTGGCGTCAGTTTTTCCCAGAGCCTTACTGTCCCAATGGTTTGAGCAGGGGTCTATCGTGGCTCCAGGGCGTTTTAGAGCATAGAAATCAGTGTTAGGAGAGGGGGCTGCCCCCACCCAAAATTTACGCCGCTGAAAACAAAGAAACGATTCCCCGAGCCGGAGTGTGAATTGCACCAGTGTATACAAAGAGAAAGGGGGTGTCAGCACGGCAGAAAAAATATGTGTCTGAATTGATAATTCTCGCCGTTCTCAGTGGCTATTTTCGCTAAGGTGTGGTATGGTGTGTCGCTACGAAGGAGGGACACACCATGTACGACCACATGAGAGCACTGGAGGACAGGTTTGCGCCCGAGCCAAACCATAAGCGACGCCAGGAGCTTGAATCCAAACGCCAGGAGGTTGCCGCCCTGCTGGATAAGCAGGGACGAAAAAAGCTGCTCCAGCTGGTGGACGCGCACACGATGGCGCAGGAGGAAATGGCGCTGGCCAGTTTCATCGCCGGCTTCCGTCTGGCCTGGGGAATCGCCATGGAGCTGGGAGCGGACGGCAGTTATTCCTACGAACAGGAGCAGGAAGAAATCAACCGCCGCAAAAATTGTGAGGAGGAAGGTGAAACCTGTGGCTAAACGCAGAGCCAATGGAGAGGGCAACATCCGCAAGCGCAGCGACGGACGCTGGGAAGGCCGTTACACGGCTGGCCGTGACCCGGACACTGGGAAAGTGATTCACAAAAATGTGCTGGCGAAAACCCAGAAGGAGTGCAAGGAGAAACTCAAGCGGGCCATCGAGGAAAACGCCAAAGTAGACGCTATCCGGGCTGAACAGTACACTGTAGGTCAATGGATGGACGTGTGGTTTGAAAACTGCGCCAAAATCAAAGTGCGGCCCTCATCTCACAAAACTTACCGTGGCTACATCGACAACCACATCAAGCCCAACATCGGTAAAATCCCGCTGAATAAATTATCTTCTCTGGATTTACAGAAGCTCTACAAGAAGCTGCTGAGCGGCGGCAGGGTAGAGCGGATCGAGTCCCAAAAGCAGCCCAAGGGTCTCAGTGCTAAAACGGTGCGGAACATTAATCAGGTGATTTCCTCCGCCATGGATTTCGCCATCGACCAAAAGCTGATCAGCACCAACCCCACGGACAGCTGTGCCCTGCCCAGGCTGGAGCACCGGGAGATGAAGACCATTCCAGCGGAGCAGCTGGCATCCTTCCTGCATGAGGCCAGAGAGAGTGGCGTGTTCGAGATGTATTACATCGAGCTGGCCACGGGCTTGCGCCGGGGTGAGCTGCTGGGTCTCAAGTGGGAGGACATCGACCTGGAGCGAGGCACGATCCAGGTGCGCCGCCAGATTGCCCGGATCGATGGCGAGGTGGTAGAGGCCCCGCTCAAGACAAAGAACTCCTATCGGAGCGTGTCCATCGGACAGGCCGCGGTGGAAATCCTCAGAGACCAGCAGAGGAAAACCAGCAGTGAGTACGTGTTCCCATCTTCCACAGGCGGCCCCATCTCCCCAGACAGCGTACTCCATATGCTCCATCGGGTACTGAAACGGGCAGGGCTGCCTCAGATTCGATTCCACGATATGAGACATACGTTCGCCACAGTGGCGCTGCAAAACGGTGTGGACATCAAGACGGTGAGCGGGATGCTGGGCCACTACAGCGCCGGGTTCACCCTGGACACCTACGCCCACGTCACCACCCAGGCACAGCGGCAGGCGGCAAATACCATGAGCAGCATCCTATCCGATGCTGCCGGGAACTAACCGCACATTTCCCCGTATGGGTCAGCGCTTGGGTCAAAGTGCTGACCCATTTTTTGACCCAGATTATTTTCAGAGAAAAGCGAAGAAAAGGCCCTGAAATCTTGCGATTTCAGGGCCTTTTTGGTTGCGGGGGCCGGATTTGAACCGACGACCTTCGGGTTATGAGCTGCGGTCAGCGGTGCCGGCGGCGGCTTTTTGGCGCTTTCGGGGCGTTTTTGCTCCAGGGTGGGGTGCTTTCCAGCGCTGTTCTCTCCACTGCTTCCGCCCGCTCCTTTCCCATTCCGGGTCAGAATCTGGGTCAGGGCATCGATTCCATCTCTTCCACAGGCTCAGCTATCAGTGCCGAAAAAGCCCCGCGGTACCGATACCGCAGGGCTTTTTAATCAGTGTGTAGCAGGGGCTGAATCCAGCTCTTCTGCGTTCCTATTTTGCCGGGACGGTTTTTTTCTTCTTCCGGCGTACCCTGGTCAGTACCATCAGCAGCGCTGCCAGCCCCGCCGCCCCGCCCGCGATGGGCAGGACGATCTTCCACACACCGTCTCCCTTGGGCTGAAGGAAAAAGGTTCCTTGGACACCCTCCATGGCGAGGAGCAGATACTGCCCACTGCGCTGGACATCTACCGCCACCCACTGGCCATTCTTGTACTGCCACACGTCGGCATCCCCGCCGTTGGGGCTCAACAGCCGCAGGGGGAGTGTGCCGTCCCGGCCCGCCTTGCCCCCGGTGAGGGATACGTCCCAGGTGGCCGCACCCTCCATATCCTTGGGCGGGCTCTGGACGCTGTTTATGACATGAAGCGCCGCCTCATCGGTAAACCGCCCCTCCGCCAGGGCCAAGGCCAGCGGCCCCCGCTGCTCTTGGCTGGACACCAGGGTGATCCAGGGGGCGTATTCCGCTTCCAGGGTGAGGTCGGATTGGGTGCCGGACAAATCGAACTCCGGCCACACGCCATAGCTGCCCTCCCGCTCGGGCACATCGGGCAGGGTGACGTGGGACAGATCCTCCCCGTAGAGGAAGGGAATTTGTGCCACCGTCTCCCCGTCTGCCACAAGGGTGAGGGTGAAGGCGGTGAACTCGGCGGGGGCGTTCTCCAAGGCCGCCATGGCCTCAAAGGGGACGGGCTCCGCCCGTCCGGCGTAGCTGACGCCGTCCACGCCCGCGATTCCGGTGTCCACAAAGCAGCATCCGGACAGCACCCCGTCCGTCTCCACACCGCCCGCAATGGCCCCCAGGCACTCGGTTCCTCCGGCGATGGTGGCAATGGCCCGACAGTCCCGCAGGCGGCTGGCCCATCCGGCCACGCCGCCCACATAGTTCCCGCCGGACAGGGTACTCTTGGCCCAGCAGCTTCTCACCGAGGCCTCGGCATAGCCCGCCACGCCGCCCACGTAGTCACCGCCGGTGCTCTCCACCGGGCCGTAGTTCTGGCAGTCCAGGGCGGTGCCCAGGTCCATCCGGCCCGCCAGGCCGCCCACGCAGTCCTTTTTGGCGGTGACTCCCCCCAGGTTCACGCAGTTCTGGAGCACGGCCTTGGTCTCATAGGTGGCCCCGAAGGAAAATACGCCGGAGGCGTCGTCCTCCGGGTCCAGGTCGAACTCGACGGCCATGGCGCCAACGGCGCCGCCCACGTTGCGGTCGCCCTCCACGGCGCCGGTGTTGCGGCAGTCGGCCACTTTCCCTTCCCGGACGGCGGCCACGTCCTCCTCCGAGGTGTCCTCAAACACTGTGTCCAACCCCTGGCCGGGCAGGTTTTTCAAGTCGGCCATGGCGTCCAGCAGCACGTTGAGCACGGTATGGAACTGGTTGTTGATGGCCCGCAGGTCGGCGGTAAGGGCGCCGCTCCCGTTCTGGACGGCCCGGTTCAGCCCCTCCATCTCGCCGGACAGGCCGGACAGGGCGTCAAACAGCCCGCCGCTGTCCTGGCGGAAGCCGTCCCCCAGGGGGGTGAACTGGGCGGGGCCCTTGGCGGTGAAATCGCTCACCGCGCCGCTGACGGTGTCGAAGGCCCGGCGCAGGAGCGTGCCGATGCCCGCGGATGAGTCGGACGCGTCTTGGAGCTTGCCCAGGGCTTCCCCCAGCTTGCCGCCGAGGGGCCCGGACCTGCCCAGCGCGGCCTGGAGGTCGATGAGGGCGATCTCCACATCCCGGCCCGCCGTCTTGAGGGCGCCGGCGGCGGCGGACAGGTCCGTCCCCGCGTTTTCCAGGTCGTCATAGTCGGGCAGGTACTGGTTGAACGCGGACAGGGCTTCCAGGGTATTGCCCAGCGCCTCCACAACGGCGGACAGGGCTTCCCGGATCTCCTGCTCGTTTTTCAAATCCGGGATGGTGACGCCCCCGGCGGCGTCCTCCAGGTCCCGGAGTGCCTGGGCCAGCGCGTCAAGAGCATCGCTCAGCTCGGCGATCCCGTCCTGCACGCCTGCTATGGCGTCCCTGATCTCGTCCTCGTCCGCGTCCCTCACCTTGCGGAGCAGGTCGTCCAGCGCGGCGCCGAGGTGGTCCGCCGACGCGCTCAGATCCCGGCCCGCCTGCCCCATGGCCCCCAAGGCGGCGCTGATCTGGGTCATGGCGCTGCCGCTGATGTCCACCGCGCCTTTCAGGGCCTCCATGGCCTCGCCCAGGCGGGCGGACAGGTCCTCCAGCAGTCCGCCCGCGCCGGACAGGTCGTCTAGGGCGGGAGCAATCTTATCCAGCAGATTGGTGATGTCCGCCGCCGCGGTGTTGACGGAGCCGATGTTGTCGTCCGCAAAGTCGGAGATGCGGTCCAGCATATTCCGGGAGCTGTTCCGGGCGCTGTCGGTGAAGCCGCCCATGGCCTCCAGCCGGGAGGTGACGTCGGTACTGGTCCTCTGGGCGTCGTTCAGCGCCCGGTCGATGAGCAGATCCAAGGCGTCCAGCTCCCCCCGCAGGCGCTCCAGGGAGTCCCCGCCGGGGTCAACGACCAGGTAGGGCTCCGCCTGTCCCACGACGCCGCCCACGTCCTTCCTGCCGTTCACCGCGCCGCTGTTGACGCAGCCCGCCAGATAGCCGCTCTGCCGTCCGGCGATGCCGCCGGTGTTATAGCCCACGTGGGGATAGCCCACCGCCCCGGTGTTGGTACAGCTCTGCACCACGCCGCTGGACCAGCCCACCACGCCGCCGGTGTCAAAGCACCCGCTGAGCAGGTGGTAGGTCTCCTCGTCGGCGGAGGCCCGCTCCTCCAGGGCGGCGGCGTCCACGTCCATCAGGTCCACGGACGATTCGGTCTGGGTCAGGTTGACCCCGGCGCTGTTCTCGCACTTCATCACCAGGCCCAGGCTGCGGCCCGCGACGCCCCCGGTGGCGTTCTCCCCGCTGACGGACCCGGCGGCGGTACACTGGATGATCTGTCCGGAGGCGCTGTTGCGCCCGGCGATACCGCCCACCATGCTCTCCCCCTGGACGGTGCCCCGGAAGGCGCAGTTTTGCAGGGTGCCGGAGTTGTCCCCCACGATGCCGCCCACGGTGGAGCGGGTGCCGGAGGGGGCCACGGCGCCCTGAACGGTCAGATCCTGAATCACGCCGCCCGGCTGGACATATCGGAACAGGCCCTGAACGGAACCGGCGGCGCTGATCCTCAGCCCGGAGATGGTGTGGTTCTGGCCCAGAAAGGTGCCGCCAAAGGTGGGGATGGGGGTGAACTCCGTCCCCGACAAGTCCAGATCGGCGGCGAGGCGGACGGTCTTTCCCTGGCTCCAGGTGTCCAGGGCGCAGTTTTTGGCAAAGCTCCGGAACTCCGCCTCATTGGATATGGTGATCACGCCGGTCGCCTCCTGGGCGGCGTAAGCCACGGGCACGGTCGGGCAGACCAGCAGGCACAGCGCCAGCAAAAGGGCAGGCAGCCTGCGGCAGGTTCCCTTAGTCATGGCCCTCTCCCTCCTCTCCCGCTTCCGTCTCCCCTTCCGGGGGCTGGGGCGATTCCAGTGCCTGTTCAGGCGGGGAAGCCTCCGCCCCGTCCGAGCTTCGAACGGCCCCCGCCGCCACCGAGGCGTTGATGGTGCCGTGGAGCACGCCGCTGAACTCGGCGTCGATCATGCCGGACACATAGCCCCGGATGTGGCCGTTCACCAGCAGATTGCCGGTCTGGCTCTGAATGGGCAGGCGGGCCTTTAACGTGAACGCCGTTTTTTCAATGATAATATCGCCCAGCATCAAAATTTGGGGCAGGATGCCCATCACCAGGAAAATGGAGATCAAGGTGCCCCGGCCCAGGCACACGCCGATGGAGGCAATGGCCGGGTTGGAGGACAGCAGGCCGATGGAGATGCCGGCGGAGGCCAGGATGGTGCCGGAGGTAACGATGGTGGGGAAGGCCTCGTTCAGCGACTCGATGACCGCGTCCTTCAGGGACATGGTCTGCTTCAGCTCCACGTAGCGGTTGGCGATGACAATGGCGTAGTCGATGTTGGCCCCCATCTGGATGGAGCTCACCACCAGGTAGCTGAGGAAGAACAGGGGCTCGTTTTGTAAGTAGGGGAAGGAGAAGTTGATCCACACGCTGCCCTGGATCACCAGGATGAGCAGCACTGGAAGCCCCGCGGATTGGAAGGTGAACACCAGCACCAGGATGACGAACACGATGGTCAAAATGCTGATGAGCAGGTTGTCGTTGCCGAAGGAGGTGGACAGGTCAAAGTCACTGGTGGAGTTGCCCACCAGCAGAGCATCTTCCGGGTAGTACCGGGCCACGGTGCTGTGAAGGGTGTCCAGAAAGGCGAAGGTCTCCTCGCTCTCCTCGGGGAGGTTGAGCTGCAAAACCAGGCGGCTGTAATGTTCTCCCTTCAATTGGAGCTGGGCGTCGGTGAGCTGGGTGTGCAGATCCTCGATGGTGGCAGTCATATCCGCGTCCAGGGAGACATAGCCCTCCTCCATCATGTCGTAGACGTACAGGAACATATCGATGAGGGGCACACTGTAGTTGTCCACGCCGGACACCACCTGACCGTAGGTCTCCTGATCCACGGCGTAGGCGGAGTAGAGCAGCCGGGCCACCTCCACGTCCAAATCGGTCATCTCGGCGAACTGCCGGGGGGTGAGCTTGTCGGTGAGCACATAGCCGTCCATGGCGTCCACGTTGGCCAGACCCAGCACCGTGTCCGTCTCGTCCATCCGTTCCAGCTCCCGCAGAAGCCGCCCCTCCCGCTCGTAGTCCCCCTGGGGCACCAGCACGGCCAGGGTGTTGACGGAGCCGAAGGTGTCGTTGACCTTCTGCTGGGCAATCTGGGATTCGTTCTGGCGGATGGTGGACAGTCCCGTCATGCCGTAGGCGTAGGGGCACTTGTTGGAGAAGAGAAACCCGCCGATGATGAGCACCACAAACAGGGGCGGCATAATGAACCGGGTCTTGACCGCCAGCCTGCCCCAGCCGGTGATCTGGGGCACGAAGTTTTTGTGGTGGGTGCGGTCGATGAGGCTGGAAAAGCTCATGAGCAGGCCGGGCATGAGGGTAAACACGCTGAGCAGGCTGAGTACGATGGCCTTCATCAGGATGACGCCCAGATCCCTGCCGATGCCGAACTGCATGAAGCACATGGCCCCCAGACCGGAGATGGTGGTCAGCGAGCTGCCGGAGATCTCGGGGATGGCCTTGCTCAGGGCGATGACGACGGCTTCCCTGGCCTCGAGCCGTTCCCGCTCCTCCGTATAGCGGTGGCACAGGATGATGGCATAGTCGATGGCCAGGGCCAATTGCAGCACCACCGCCACCGAGTCGGAGATAAAGGAGATCTCTCCGAACAGGAAGTTGGTGCCCTTGTTCATCAGGGCCGCCATGCCGAAGGTCATAATCAGCACCGGGATTTCCATATAAGTCTGGGAGGTAAAGAACAGTACCAGCAGGATAATGACCACTGCAATCAGCATAACCACCTGCATCTCGGCGGCCAAGCTCTCAGAGGCAGAGTCGCCGGTGTCGCCGGTGACATAGACATCGTAGTCCTCCAGCAGGGCCTTGACCTCCCCCAGGGCCTGGAGGCTGATCTCATTGGAGGCGGTGCCATCGTAGGTGATGGACAGCAGGGCGGCACCATGGGTGTAGTGATCCGGGCTGCTGTCAAATTCCACACTTTTGACACCCTCTACGGCCCGAACCTGTTTGGCCAGGGCGTCCGCCCGGTCAAAGGCGACGTTGTCTACCAGGATCCGGCTGGTGCCGAAGGTGACGAACTCCGCATCCATCACGGTGAGGCCCTGGCGGGTCTCTGTGGTATCGGGCAGATAGCTGGTCAAATCATCGTTGACCGACACCCAGCCGCTGGAAAAGGCGCAGAAGACGGCGATGCCGATGTACATGAGGTAAAAAGCCTTGCGCTTATCCACGATGAAGGCGGACAGGCGCTCCATGGGGCTCTGCTTTTCTGAGGGTTCCGACACATTCTTGCTCAAGGTAAGGCTCCTTTCCCAAAGGGTTAGCCCACATGATACACGTTCCCTTCGGCGCTGGCAATATCAATATCGCCGATCTTGTTTAGGGCTTTTTACAGTTTTTTTAAGCTGTAAAAACAGCCGCCTTTTTATAAACGTGTGGAACTATCAGCTCTAAGTTATTCTGCTTGCAATAAGTCTTTGGTTTCCAATATACTGCCGCTTGGCGATGGTATCTTGAACAAGACAAAGGAGATCATTGGCGAAAGATACGCCGGTGAAATAGGCATATTCACAAACTGATGCCTTGAGAAAAATTTACCATGCCGTAATCATAGAGGCGTCCTCTGCGGCAAACCGAGAACACCCAAAAAATTCGGAAAATTTGAAACCATACGATAGATTTTTGCCGGATTATTCTCTGCCAATGACCGTCTGACTGCTTCAGACACCACAACCCAAAACCGCAAAGCCCGGTGTCAGCGCTTGTGAGGGCCTGTGTGCGCATTCTACGGGCCGGGTGGCATCCGTACACCTCCGAGAAATTGAAACGCGGTGTTGGCCCCTTTGTGCGCGATTGTAGCAGGGAGTGATTTCTGCCCTAAACTCTGAAAGATAGGACAGATAAGAGTACAGGGAGGCTGGGCAAGTTTACCCAGCCTCCCTGTGAGTTTTCAGCCCTGCGCCAACCTCAGTTTGGGAACTGGGTGTTCAGCAAAAGCCAAGGGCAAGGGCAGCCCAGAGGGCGGATTTAAGGGCGAAGGGCAAAAGCGGGATAAACTGGACCCACATCTGCCCGCAGTGCGGACAGGCGCGATGT
>CAJUCA010000062.1 GCA_910585265.1 uncultured Oscillospiraceae bacterium
CCAGCATTTATTCCGGTTTCTTCAAAAACTGGCACAAGGAAAACCTGGATGGCACGCTGGCGGAGCTGAAGGGGTTGGGGAGTTGTTGACCCACTTTAAGACTCAGAATAGGATGCTCGTTGGATCAAGCCCATCTTCTGCAACCAAAAACGCCTTGAAATCTTGCGATTTCAGGGCGTTTCCATTGTTTTTGATAGAAAATAATTCAGAACAAAATGAATCAGCACTTTGACCCATAGAAAACAGTATTTAGCACCCGGCAACATCAGAGAGGATATTCGCCATGGTTTCCGCTGCCCGATCCTGCATCTGCCGGGTAGCGTGGGTGTAGGTGCGCAGAGTGAAGCCCGCGTCGTAGTGGCCCAGCATACTGGAGACTGTCTTGATATCCACGCCGTTCTGGAGTGCCAAGGTGGCGAAGGTATGCCTCAGATCGTGGAAGCGGATGTGTTCCAGCCCAGCATCCCGGAGGATCTTCTCGTGGAGCTTTACCACGGAGTCGGGGTAGTACATTTCCCCGGTGGTACTGGAGGGGAACATATAGGGGTTCTCGGGGTGCTTTTCATGCTCTTGGATCAGCAGGTCTACCGCCTCCTGGGGGATGGACACCCTCCGCACCGAGGTCTCAGTCTTGGGCCGGGAGAGGGTCAGTTTCCCGCTGGGGTTTTTGATGTACTGCTTGCTGACCGAAATCGTCCTGTTCTGGATATCCAGGTCATCCCAGAGGAGGGCAACCAGCTCGCCTTTCCGCAGGCCGCTCACCAGCTCCAGATAGAACATCGGGAGCACTCCGCGGGCATCAGCGGCCTCCAGATAAGACTTCAGGTGCTCGGGCCGGAGGGTTTTCATCTCCACTTTCTGCACCTTGGGGGCAATGCAGTCGTCGGTGGGGTTGCGAGGGATGAGCCGCTCCTTCACCGCCCGTTCGAACGCACTGTGGAGCATCAGGTGGACGCTTCGGACGGTGGTACTGCTCAGGCCTGGGTTGCCATGGCCGCTGCGTTGGTTCACCCGGCCATGCTCCATCAAATCTTTGTACATCTTTTGAAGATCCCGGGAGGTCAGCTTTTTCAGCTTGATCTTCCCGATGCGGGGGATAGTATAGGTTTCGATCATCAGCTTGTAGCGGTCTGCCGTGGCCTGCCGGATATTGGGCAGGGCGTAGAGATCATACCAGGCGCGCAGCCAGGTGGCGACGGTGTATTCATCGGTGCGGGTCACGTCCACCTGCTGGGCCTGCTCCACCGCTGCCTTGAGTTTTTCTTTGGTTTCAGCCTGGGTGCGGCCCAGGACATTTTTGATGATACGCTTGCCGGTGTCGGGATCGTAGCCTGCGGTATATCGGCCCTCCCAGCGGCCGTCCGAACGCTTCCGCAGATTTCCCTCGCCGTTGGCGCGGCGTTTTGACATAACTTATCAGCCTCCAGTCTTTATGTTGCCGTCATTGTCATCCATGGACTCGGCCATCATCCTGACGCCCAGCCGGAAGCCCAGGACGAAATTTTCCAACGCCGTGATGCTGTCGATTTCATGTTGCGATTCAATGAGCTTTTCCAAGATCACTTGCCCAGTCTCGTCGAGCTGCTCCGTGAGCTGTTTCTCGAAGCGGGCCACACGGTCTGCTGCCTGTTTCAGCTCCGAATGGGGTGCCATGTCCTGCGCGTTGGGCATAATGTTGCCGTAGTAAAGATGTTCCAAGGTTTTTCTCATTGTTTTCGCCTCCTGTAGCGACACACCATACCACAGGCCAGCGGAAATAGCCATGGCCAACGGCGAGAGTTATCAGAACAGACATATATTTTTGCGGCGTGCTATATGGCTTTTCTTTGTAGACAGTGGTGCAATTCGCATTCCTGCACAACGGCGCACATAGGGGCCGAGACACTGTGGCGCAGATTTTAAGTGGGGTTACATGGTTTGCCCGCAGTGTTGATCGCCGCTGAACTTCTGCCCCATGGCCATTTTCTTTAGCACCTCCCGGCAGTGCTGCTTGCTGTCCGTCCAGGTGGGCGGCACGGGGAGATGCCACTCGTTATCCCGCTCCAGGTCGGCCGCCACCTGGAACCACCCGGCGGCCAGCTCGCCCAGCCAACCCTCATCTGGCTCTGGGGTAGTGAGACGGAAGCCAGTGGCCTGCCGATAGAGGAACAGCATCTCCAGATTTTCTTTGAGGAAGGTTTCATCATGGAGGCTGCTGTCCCGGCATTTACGACCGTTAGGGCAGGTGAAGGTGATGTGCTTCCGATTTGGAGACCAGCTCACCTCGTAACCTTCCAGCTCCATGTTTTCGATGAAGCCCTCCCGGCTGGTGGCGTATTCCAGCACCTCGTTGATGGCCTGGATCAGATCCAGTTTCCAGCTGTCACCGCGCAGGCCAGCCTGGTATTCGCCGGGCTTCATGCGCTTCTTTTTCTTTTGCTGCTCAGGCTGCTCCAGCGCACTCAGACCATGAGCGAGACAAATTTCATCGTTCACTTTTCGGTGTGTCAGCAGATCGCTGTAGCTCTGGTGGAGCTTGTGACCATCCTTGTAGCTGACGCTGTTCACCACCATGTGGTTGTGCAGGTGGCCGGTGTCGACGTGGGTGGCGATCACCACCTCGAAGCCTGGAAACTGCCGCTGGGCGAACTCCAGGCCGATGGCGTTGACCTCCTGGGGTGTGATATTATCCTCTGCGGAGAAGGACTGGACGAAATGATAGAACTGCGTCCCTCCTGTTTTGCGGAAGTGTTCTTTGGTCATCTGCATCTCGAGGAAGGCGGACTGGGGAACGCAGTTGCTGCCAGTGACCAGCCACGCGTCGCCCCAGCGGGTTTTCTTCTCCTGCTTCACGTAGTCGATCACGCCGCGCATCGAACTGGCGGACTGCTTTTTGCACTGGATCGCGGTGAAGGTTGCCATCAGCGCACCTCCCGGATCACCGCACTCACTGCGTCACACAGCCGGGTGTATGCCCCAATCAAATCATCGCCGCGCAGGACGGTGATCCGTCCCATGTTGGCCAGGGTGGTGAGCTGGTTGAGGTTGCGGCCCTGGGCTTTCAGCTCGGAGAGCAGATCGTCCAGTCCGTCCACCCGGACGATCTCCTTCCCCAAGGCGCAGGTGGTGAGGTAATCCGTGACAGTCATCCCAGCGGCCTTGGCCCGCTGGTGGATAACTTTTTTATCTGCCGGGGTCATCCGGGCGGTGATGATCTCGGTTTTCTTCTTCTGCATTTATGTCCTTTCTCCCCCTTCAGGGGGCAGGGGGGGCCGGGGCAGTGCCCCGGCGAGTGCGGGCGGCGTATAGCCGGACGCGATGCTTGCCCCACCCAAACGGGTGGGCATCCGCCCCAACGGGGCGTTTCTGCGTTGTCCTTGCCCGGCACTCCCACGGTACTGTAGCGGGGCCAGATTACACACACTCGCGCACAGCGGGTCACACGGGGGCCAACGCCGCGTTTCACGGTGCTGGGAGGGGGATGGATGCCACCCGGCCTGTGGGAGGGCCACAAGGGGTCTCAAAACGCGAAACACGGGGTCATGCGCCTAACTGGAGGTGGGCGCGGGCAGTTTCCTGGGCCAGCCGCTCCAATTGCCGCTGATAGTGCGTCTCCAAAACATCTTGAAATGGGGAGACGGTATAGAGCAGGTTGCCATTTCGCTTTACGCCCGCTTTGGTGGTGACGGTAGTGGGTTCGGTGCAGATTAGGCCCTTGCGTTCAAGGGAGGAACGTATTTGGCAACCGTGTTTTCCGTCATGCCCGCCGCTTTGCCAATCGTTTTATAGCTGGGCCAGCACTGGCCTGTTTTCCGGTTGGCACAGCAGAGCAGATAGGAGTAGACGGCGAGTTCGCCGGGGCAGAGGCCGAGGATAAAAATCTCATTGGGAAATGGGAACGTGTTCTTCAAGGGATCAAATTTTTGCCGTCGGCTCAACGGCTCTCACCGCCCTTCGTGTGCCGCTCCACCCACTGGATAAATTTTTCTTTGGGCACTACGATCCGGCTGCCGACTTTGAGCACCGGGAAATCTGCTTCGTGCATTAACTCGTAGCTGCTGGACGGGGCGATGCCCAGCACCTTTGCCACTGTTGCCGCGTTGAGAAACAACGGCAGATCATCATAGCTTTTGTACTCAGATACTTTCATTTTCATCTTCCTTTCGTAAATTTCTATTGGTTACCAGCTGTACCCCTTCCCTTTGGGACAGCTCCATGATAAAATAACCGCAGAGAGTTTTACATCAGGAAGTGATCTTTTTGGAAAATAAATTGCGCGGGATACTGAGTGGGTCACAGTTGTTGCTGGTGGAGAAAGGAGTTGGCCTGTTTTCAACGGTACTCCGCTATGAGGATGGGACGGAGAAGCAGCTTCCGGCCACCACACCGGCGAAGGAACTGATTTCCGCCGCGGAGATTGACTACCGGCCATACCGTCGGGAGATCAAACGGCTACGGGACGAGCATCTGCTGTTCGCGGCGCGGCTGGATATCCCAGCGGCGGATTTTGAGGACTTTGTGGCGGAGACGCTGTTGCTGCCGTCCATGCTTCAGAAGGCAGACCCAGTGAGTTTCTTTGTGCTGGGAGAACTTCTGGATCAGGCATTGCAGAGAGAGGACAGTGGCAGTGTGCTGTTCTTGCTGGACGCGGCACAGGAACTTCTGCACGTGCTGGAGGAGCCGATTCGCACTCAGGTCTACTTGCGGAACATTTTGGAGATGGCCTTTGACGGGATGGAGCGGGCCAGTCAGCGGGAGCGGTTTGAGAAGCTGTGCCAAGTCTATCCGCAGGTGGGTAAGCTGTGTGATCCTATCAGCCTGCCAGAATCAGAGGTGGGGGAACCGGGCATTCACGGTGCACTCACTCTTTGGCCTGCGGCTTTTAGAACTGGCACTCTATTTTCAGCAGGATAAACAGCGGATCGCCCGGTGTGAGTACTGCTGGGGCTGGTTCATCCCCAAGACGAAAAAAGCCACCCGGTACTGTGACCGGGTGACGGATGGTTTTCCGTGCAAAAAGCGGGGCGCAAGGTTTAAGCGGAACCTGGTGGAGGATCAGGATGGTGCGCTCAAGATCTGCAACCAACTGCGGGACAGGATGTATGCCCGCCTTCTGCGCTGGCAGGACGCCGCACCGAGTGAGCGTGACGGCTTAATTTCCATGGACTACGGGCTGTACGAGGCCTGGAGCGAGAATGCGCGGCTGGCCCGAATGGAGTACCTGAAGGGGAAACTGACAGCGGAGGAGTTCCTGCAGCGGATCGACACTACCCACGAGCTGGAGAGCTACGAAGCGGGTAAGGCAGAACTGGTAGGGGAGACTGCTTGGCGACATATGTTGGCAGGTAACCTCGGTTTTGATTCAGAAACGCACTATCCGGAAATGATACAGGTGCTTGACTTGGGTGCGGAGGAGCCAGAGTGGGAGATATACACGGCAGACGAACTGCAGCGGGAGGATCAGGCGGGGCATCAAAGCTTGCGGGAGCAATATGGAAGTGGCAGGTCTGGAGGTTCTACCTTTGGCCGTCCTTAGCCTATTGTGGCGCAAATTTTGAGGTGCGTAGCCTTGTGCTTTAAAACAAATCAGTAATCCTTTACAGAACACGGTTTTTTGATAAAAATTAGTAATCCTTTGGTTTGCCGCACCGGGAACATTTTGTGGTAAAGAAACCGGTAAAGCTGCCACCACAATGCTGGCACACATTTCCCATCTTTCGTTTTTTCTGAAGATATTCTGATTTAAGGCTTAAATACCAAGGCCCGCAGTTTTCTTCGCAGAACACGGGGTAATCATCACCATCCGTAGACTTCCTTTCAAAAATAGCTTGTGCGGGAAAACAACAGCCACCATTGCTATATATTTGTATAGACAATTTTTCCTTTTGATCTTCGGACATTATAACTTCGCGAAGTGTCGGACAGTTTTCGAATGCACCACATTCCATACGTTCCCATTCAACCTGCTCTGGAATGTTGAGCACCTCAAGGCCGGAACCATAAAAGGCCTGACTCCCAATTGTTTTTATAGCCTCAGGCAGTGTGACTTTTTTTAAGGACCGGCATTCACAAAAGGCCCAGCCTCCAATTATTTCTAAAGCATCAGAGAATTCAATCCTTTCCAAGAGTTTACACCCGGAAAAAGCAAATCGACCAATTTCGATCACACCTGGACAAAATGCCACACTTTTGATTCCCAGGCAGTCGGCAAATGCCTTTTCACCAATTTTGACCACAGAATCCGGTATGATTACGTCAGTGTCATTCCCGTTATACCGCTCCAACACACCGCCGCGAATGATAAAGTCCGCGTCCTGCGTCCTGACGGTCCCTTCAACAGAAACAGTTCCTTTGATTTTCTGCACTTTTTCACGCATACGTTCCACGCTGTACTGCATCCCGCAGCTGTCGCATACGGCTGTTTTGCCACTGGATTGCATGGTAAGAGCTCCACCGCAGATGTCACAGCATAATTTTTTCATTGTTCCGTACCTCGCTCCATTTAAATAGAGTCCAGAATTTCCTTGAGCTTTGCTTCGTACAGGGCATCGGGAATTTTCCCCTTCAGAAGCTCCAATTTCTTGAGCCGAAGCTCAAAATCTGCCAATGTGTCGGAAGTATATTCAGCAAGCACTGATTCATCCGATGGAGCAGCTTGAGGTGTTGCTTTGTGAGAATCATCGGTTTCAGTGCCCTGATGCATAATTGGCTCGAGAGCCGATGAAGTTAATTCGGCCACGGCGGCTCCAAGGCCGCCGGCCATTCCGCCCATCAAGGCTAAACCAATTCCGGCGTTAGAAAAATTTCCGATTCCATCGTTTTCCGCCAAACGCTCCGCCACGTCATAAGCCTTTTCCTGCTGATAAGTGTATCCTTCTATCTGGCGTTTTTGTGCAAATGCCTGTGCCTGAATAGACATCTTCTGGGCTTCTGTCTCCTGGTGAATGACGTCTACCTGCTGTTGGAGCTTGGCTTCTTCAATCGCAGATATCTGCCCTCCGCGAAGTTCACGCAATTTACAATAAAATGGGTCGTTCTCCGGTTTTACAATAGCGTTGATCCAAAACTGACAAATTTCAACCCCATAATCAGCAAAATCCTGAGAAAGCATATTGTGCAGCTCCGCAGAGAACTCAGCCATATAGCGGTCAACATCAAAAATTGGAATGGCCCGTTTCCTGAGGACCTCCGGAAGATATGCCTTTATTTTCATCATCATAGGGGCTTGAAAATAAGAAACCAATGTTGACTGTGATAATTCGTGAACCGTCCCGGCCAGCTTGATTAACAGTTTTCTTGAGTCTTTGACCCGAAGGCTCATTTGGCCGGACGCCCCGACAGGAAAGGGATAATTATTGTAGTTGGGGTCCAAATAATTAACCTTACTATCTGTTCCCCATTTAATGCCCATTTGTTCTGTTTTGTTGATAAAGTAGACCTCGCAATGAAACGGGGACTGGCCACCGGCTGCAATGTTCACTACGCTTCCAAGCAAGGGAACATTTTTGGTGTGCAGCGTATAACGTCCAGGCCCAAATAAATCAAGTGCCTGTCCGTCCAGGAAAAAGACAGCCTCTTGGGACTCATGTACGATTAGCTGAGAACCAATGTTAAAATCCTCATCTGGATGTTTCCATATAAAGGTGCTGTTGTCGCCTTCGTATTTAATGACCTGAATAATACCTGCCATTCTCGTTCCCTTCCACTGGATGAAGTTTTATAATACTACGTCAACGTAACCAAGATAAAATCACGTATTACACACATTCATCTCAGAATAAATTGGTAAATGCTTCTCCAGTGATGGCATCAATAAAAATCATTGAAATATCCTCGTTTTGAGTTGCCCACACATAAGTTGCCGTTCCCACTCCGTATTGCTTGAAGGCGTAATACGTTCTTCCGTTCAGTTTCGTAATTCCGCTGCCCTCGGCGGGCCAGATATCCGACCCAAACTCTTTTGCCTCATCGGGATCTACGCCCCAATACCGATAGGCGAAGATGTGTGCCTCATCCTGGCTCATCGGTTCCTGGTAAACGTAACGGTAACTGCTTCCGTCATTAAACTGGATGGTATAGTCTTTGCTGCCAAAATCAACGGCATCCACCTTAGCGTCTTTCCATTGCTGCGCTGTGCCACCATAGTTGATCTCGGATATATTGACACATCCGCCAAAAGCCTCTTGTTCAATCTGCCTGAGCGTAGCAGGCAATGATACTGAGATCAAACCGGTACAGCCTGCAAAGGCCCAGCCACCCAGTTCAACCACGCCAGAGGGAAAGTCAATGGAGGTAAGCATTGGGCAGTCGGCAAACGCCGAACCATCTACCTTTGTTACACTGGACGGGATTGATACATTCACCAGATTCGGGCACGTCATGAACGCACCTACGCCAATACTGGTAATTCCAGGTTCAATGATAACCGTATTAATTAATTGATTATCATAGTACTTGTTCCACGGTGGGGCATATTGAGACAGATCTGCGTCTATCACGTCAGTGGCATATCCTATGTAATTATAGACAGCACCACTGCCAGAAATGGTGAGGGTTCCCTCTGCATCCAATGTCCACATGGCGTTTTTCCCGCATATCCCAGAGGCCATAACTTCAACGGGAGAGGTTGGCACCAGGGAAGGGACTGGCTCAATCGTAGGAGTCCGAACGGCAGATGGTGGTCCACTTTCCGGCAATGGGCTGGCGGCAGGTTCAGACTGCACTGGAACGCTGTTGTGATTACCTGTGCTGCCTTGGTCGGGCACTGCACACGCGTTAAATAGGAGCACACATAAAATGGCCATTAAAGAAATGGGTAGCAACCGACAGCTGTTTTTCATTACGTTAGTTCACCTCTGCAACACGTAATTCCCTGGCGTATTGCTTTCAATTGTGGTTAAGCTGCTCTTTCAACATAAAAGCAGAGGGCAGGTTTCGCTACTGAACACCAAAACACCGAACCTGCCCTCTGCTCCAAAACATATTACTTGATCCGCAGCTCTGGCTTCGCCATTCGCGTGACGATCGCCGATGCTTCCGCCCGGGTAATCGTGTCCTGCGGCAGGAAGTTTGTCACTCCATCGCTTTGTACGCCATTGATCACGCCGGCCTTACACAGCAGATCCACATCTCCCGCATAAACAATGTGCCCTACGTCCGCGAAATGGATAGACTCACAGCTGACTGGCTGCAATGCGGACAACGGCAGTGCCTGTGCCAGAATATGTGCGAAGGTTTCCCGTGTCGCGGGCAGATTGAAATTGTAGTTTTCAGATATGATCCCGTTATTCCTGGCATAATTTACATAGGGATCGTACCAGTTGCCGCCGTCATAGGATTCAAAAACCTCTTTCCCGGTGTGATAAATGCTGTGGAGCCGCGCCGCCAGGGTAACCGTCTCCGCGATGGTAACATTTTTCCCCGGCGCGAACGTGTTGGTGCCGGTGCCCTTCATCAGGCCCAGCCGGTAAACTGAGGCCACATTATCGGAATACCATGCGATAGCGGCCACGTCGCGGAAAAGCCCGTTATGGTACTCTTTGCTGTCCACAAAATTCTGCAACCCGCCGGCCGTAAGGGCGGGAATGGCTTCCGTCCGGGTGGCCTTGCAAATGGTGCAGGTATAGGTGCGGACCCCGGGAGAGGCGGTTGTGGGCGCGGTGGTCACCCGCCCGCCGTCCCAGGTATGCCCGATGGCGCATTCGTTAATTACTTCATATTTCAGGGACTCCTGCTTGGCATAGCTCTCGGCATAACTCCCGCGGTAGACGCGGAGGAGAACGTTAGAGGGAATGGTCCCAATGAATGTGACTGATTTCGGAATTGTAATACTGCTCAGTTTGCTGCAACCCAAAAACGCGGCATTATCAATTTTTTTCACGCCCTCGGGAATCACAATGGCACCCTCGCGCGCTGGAGCACAGCAAACAAGATCAGTCTTGTCTTTTGTGTAGACGATGCCGTCAACGCTTTGGTAAACGCTGTTTCGCTCGCTTACGGTGATGTTCTTCAAACCTGTACTGTTTTGGAACGGGTTTCCAAAGACATCTCCCAATGAAGAGACATTCTCTGGAATATATATGCTATTCAACAGCGGGCAATCCTTGAACACATTATATTCAATGGTTTTGAGCGTGGAAGGCAATTCAACAGATGAAAGATTCGGGAAGGATCCGAAGTTGCCATTCCTGCTGAGCGCAGTAATCCCTTCCGCAATAATGATGCGCTTCACCGCAGCGTATTCGTCCACGCGCATATTATAAAATGGAGTATCAATAATTCCACGCGGATTTGAGACTGTCAAAGTTCCATCTTTGGAAAGCGTCCATTCAACGCCGTTGCTTCCCGTACCGGAGTACACGTCCAGAGCCGGAATGGTTTCCTCTTTTGTCTGACCGCACAGGGTGCAGGTATACTTCCGCAGCCCGGTGCTTGTCAGGGAGGGCTCTTTAGTTACAACGCCATTATTCCATGCGTGGGTTGTATGTGAATTGCTAACAGTAAATTTTGTCCATTCACTTTGTACATAATCAGTATTGGGCCGCACAATGGTAAAAGCCTGATATGATCCCGGTGCAACATTGTGGAATGTACAGGTATTAGATGTTGTGGATTTGTGATAGCGAATGTCCTCCCAACGCCACGGCGATTGGAGCAGGTATACGTCAATGGTAGAGGTGCTTGCGCTATATGACCAAGAGATGTTTACTGTTTGGCCGTCTACTGTTACGCTCGGTGCTGATGTGCGGCCCGTGGTGTCAGATCCGTCGTCGGTAATTGTCATTTTACCGCTCTCATACTTTAACCAAAAAGTTTTATCTACCCCAAGGCTGTTCGCGGTGATCCGGTACCAAGTAGAGCCGTCACTCAATTTTACGCCATAGGTGCTTAACGAAGACTGCCCCAGGCTGAAATAGTCCGAGCGCACAGTATCTCCCGGATTATTGCAAAGGTTTACGACCTGCCCATATACGCAATTAATTCGCACATCACAATTAAAATATTGCGGCGGATTGCTGGGAGGGAGCGCATTGTCCATGTTAAATCGAATATGCCCGATGATGGTAGACGAGTCTTTTCGTATGGTGTGGGCAGCGACACGACCAGCAGAACTGTTCCCATCCACATAAGTGATCGTGTTGCCATTGACACTGACCACGATGCCAGTATGGTCAAAAGTGTGGAGGCTCCAGTTAGACCACGAAAATTGAAGGATATCGCCTGGGATGGGAGTCCATCCGCTGCTGCTTCTGGCAACCATCCGCCCATTGCTCCCCAGGCGGGGATCAATTTCCAGCAATCGGTTTTGGTGGACTGGAGAGGCGGCGTAAAATACCCCCGCGTCTTTTGTGGCGCAAATCCAACTCACCAGACTGATAGCATAGGCGCAGACGTTATAGGGGGTTATCCCTAGCTTGGTGGAAATTTGGCTGTTGTTCATTCTGTTGACGACAAAATAGCCGCACCAATCGCCGGCGGGCAGGCCCAAGTCGCTGGCGGATTTGCCGATTGCTTGCTGGGCGGAACTGGCCAAACTGGCCATATCATCAGCAGTGACATTGGCGGCGGAAACCATGGGCGTAACAGTGGGCAGCAGAAGCAGGGCCAGAAACAAGGCCAAAAAATTACTGAGCGTCTTTTTCATAAAATTTCCTCCCATAATTAGTTTTTTGATCTTCCATATAATTTGTTTAAAAAGGTCGTATGATTCAATGGCCATCACCCTACAATATTGTTGCTCTGTAAACATGGCTTACAACCCTTGGGTTGCAAGCCACGTTTACACTTGCATTATTTTGTCACATATGATAAAATCATCTTGCTAAAAAAGGAAAGCGGTGACAAGCTGTTGTTCAAAACAGCAATTTCAGCCCAGAACCACAGCTTGTTTCTGGTGGACTATAACCCAAGCTTTATAGTCCAAATTACTCCTTACACCACCGCTGGAAGGTTCCATGGGCCACGCCCAGCTTCTTGGCCGCCGCCCTGCCGCTGATCTCGCCCCGCTTCCAAGCGGCCATTACATCCTCGTAGTTCTCGCCCCGATCTTTGAATTTCCGCCCAAAGTGGACTCCCTTGGCCTTAGCCGCCGCGATGCCCCCCGCCTGCCGCTGGCGGTTGAACTCCCGCTCCGTCTGCGCCACATAGGACAGCAGCTGGAGGACGATGTCGGTGATCAGCACGCCGGTGAGATCCCGGCCTTGGCGGGTGTCCAGCAGGGGCATATCCAGCACTACGATAGCCACCTGCTTTTCCTTGGTCAGCAGCCGCCACTGCTCCAGGATCTCGTCATAGTTCCGCCCCAGACGGTCGATGCTCTTGATCACAAGGGTGTCTCCGGCTTTCAGTTTGCGTACCAGCCGCCGGTATCCAGGGCGGTCGAAATCTTTGCCCGATTGCTTGTCCATAATAATACTGTCATTTTGAACCCCGAATTCCCGCATGGCGATGGTCTGCCGATCCTCGTTCTGCTCCTTTGTGGAAACCCGGACGTACCCGTATGTGCCCATAATGCTCCTCCTTTTTGGTAATAGCTTCATTTTAGGGGAGCCATGGCTCTGTACAATATGAATTTAGTTCAGAGAAAGTAAAAGCGGCTGCTTCCCGCAACGGGAAACAGCCGCTTCCGTATAATTTTGATTGGTACACTTCCTCTGCCTTCCCAAAGCTTTCGCCTCCTTCAAGCAACGTAACATGCCACACTTTGAGGAGAAAGTCGAGAGAAATAATCCGAGAGAAGGCCCTCTTATTGTTTACAGCGGCGCAGAATTTGCGTGGGGGTCGCTTGTATTTTGCGGCCAGTTATTGGGCAGATAGTTTATTAAGATAAACGGGCGCAAGAAAAACGATGCAGTGTTGATTGTGCAAATAGCTTGTCTTGGCGATGAACTTTTGTTTAATTTGCGGATTGCAAATTTGTGAAAAGGGAGTATACTAATAATTAACAGGGCCTCCCGCACCTCTCCACGGTAACGTGTGATGTGTCCCAGGGAGGACATTTTTTTTGAGAGAGGCTTATGTATGGCTGAGATAAAGAAAGCGACAACATACAAGGAGCAGCTTGAGATTTTGAGAAACCGCGGGGTTATCATTGTCGATGATGCGTTTTGCAGACAAAAATTGGCCGAGATCAATTACTATCGACTGACTGCGTATTTTCTTCCGTTCCGTCAAGAGGATGGAAGCTACGTGGAGGGCACAAGTTTTCATACCGTATACCGAATTTATGAATTTGATCGGAAATTACGGCGGATACTCTTTGCTGCGGTTGAAGAGGTAGAAATCTATTTGAGGGCAAAATTGGCCTATCTCCATGCGCAGAGATATGGACCCCTCGGATATTTGGATGCAGGGAACTTTTCCGTGCAGCATCAAAGCAATAAATTTAACGAAAATATAGAGCGAGAGATTCAAAATAATAGCAAGGCACTGTTTGTAAAGCATCATCTCACGAAATACAATGGTAAATTTCCTATTTGGGTCATTGTAGAGCTGTTTACGCTGGGAATGCTTTCCCGGTTCTATGCGGACATGACCACGACAGACAAAAAAGAGCTGGCAAAATCTCTGTATTCCACAACCCCCAAAAATTTGATTAGTTGGCTGCGATGCGTTACGGATTTACGCAACATCTGCGCCCATTATGGGCGGTTATATTACCGAATTTTTACTGCAAGCCCTGCCGGTTTCAATATCTCTGAATCATCGAAGCGCAGGCTCTGGGGAACGCTGCTGGCATTGAAGGAATTATACCCCGGAAAGGAGAAGTGGAATAGCGAAACGCTTGAGGCAATTAAGGCTCTTGTTGAAGAATACTGTGGTGATATTGACCTATATCACATTGCGTTTCCGGTAGATTGGAAAGATCAGTTGAGAAAGTAAACAGGCGGTGATAAGTGTTGCGGGATACCGACCGAGGTAACTTGGATGGAGTGCGATTTTGTGCTCCGGGTGGCTGAGAGCGAGTTCTATCTCCAGCAGGCGAATGCCGTGAGGGTTGACCCACAACCTGACCCACAACAGGAAACGAGCGGGTGGAAGCAATGGAGCGGAAAGCACCATTGTCTCCGCTTTTCCGGAACAAAAATGCCCCCAAAGCACCGGATGGAGGCGTTTCGAGGGTGGGCAATCAGTTGGTAAGGATGAGGTCTCCAGTTCAAATCTGGATAGCAGCTCCAAGAAACTCCCGAAATTGCTTTATTTCGGGAGATTTTATATAATACTCCCTTTAATTTGTATGGGTTGATGTGTAAAGCAGGCAGATTGACCCACATTGTGACCCACACGGAGAAATATGCGGAAAGGGTCAAAGAGAGCCGGGTAGGAAGTCTGCCGTGACTCGTCTTATGGTAGCATTATGGGTAGGAATTGGGAGCAAAAATTTCTATGCTCGGTTTGCTTTTAGAATTGCTTTTGGCTAAGTTGTGTAGCTAAAAGATGTTATTACTTGCGGTTATGGGTATATTTTGCCGATTGTGCACTTCTTGGCAGCATTGGATAGCTGTGTTTATAATTTCTGCGATCCGACACAATATTTAGTGCTGTTTTGGGCGTTGGATTTTGCTGGGAACCGCGAGAGATAGTCGACTGGTGGTGAGCAATGTGGTCAGTTTTGCATTTTGGTATGAGGAAACTCCCAAAGATACCAAGCATGAGGACACCCCACATCATGGTGCGTTCAGTAGCATCTTCAACACGACCAAAACGAAGAATTGCGGAAAAGATAGTGAGAAGCAACTTTCTGCCTTAATGAATTTCAACCTGTGGTGCCTGTGTGGCTGGGATGTGGAACATCCGTATCTTGACATCGGGTTCAGAATCAAAAACCTGTCCCTGGCTCAGACACTTTTCTTCTACCTCCCGCTCTCGATTCCTGAGCCGTACGACAAATACATAGTGGACTTGGGGGAAAAGTTCGAAAAGACGGAGCTCATTGAGGCAGTATTCAACGAAAATTATTCTGCTGAGCAGGCGGCCAGTAGCAAGACAATCAAGGTAAATCCTATTGACGTGAGTAAGAATCTGATCCCATTCCAAATCTATGAACTCGACATCACGCACGATATTGAACTTGAGCCATTTGTCAGTAGTTCCGGCTACAAGGGGACAATTATGAAAATCCCCGTTGCGCGCATCGTGGCGAAGGATGCAGGGAAGGCGGATAAGGACAGGTGCGATAATTATTATTTCCGTTTCCGAGTTAAGAATCTCAGTCTTGATTTCTTGATTCATGAGTATACGCCACGTCATGCCGCGCTCCAGAGTATCTTCAACACGACTAAAATGATTGACTTCCGTTATAATAATGTTCGGAGCTTAGATAAGTCCCTGGTAGAGCAGTTTTATGCACCCGGTCACCATATTGTCAAGGTCGAAGATACCCACCTCCTGTTGATTACCAAAGCGTATGTGGATGTTTTTGGTGAGCAGTTTAAAAGCACACGGGAAATTGAGCATCAGGTATGGGAAGAATACGTGGACAATAATGATACGAAGGATTTGGTGGCCTACCACCACGTAGATAAAGGCGACTCAAGTGAGATGTTTGTCCGGCTTAGGGTAGAAAAAAGTGTGATAGGTATCTACCTTCTTACTGTTGTCCTATTGGGCATTGTCAGTTCCATCATTGCGTCCGTGATATGGCTCCACTTTCCCAGCGGTCCGTAGGCCCACACGTTTTTGTTGCCCCAGCATATACATGAGATTGTCTGGGGATACTATTGGTTGAACCTACCCACCTAAACGTTTCTATAATGGATGATAATTATGAAAAAGAAACATTCTATCAATCGGTCGTTTAAGGCCGCTAAGTTGCAGAAGTATAGGTTGCGCTCACTCCTGCATGATGACAAGCAAATCCGAGAAGTGGGAGAAATGCTCTCTTTCCTGAGGCAGGATTATCCTGATTTTTGGCGCTGGTATAATAATATGATTCTCCCTGGCCTAACAGACGGTTCACGACAGGTTATTGTCGCTGATGCCGATGGTAATAGGCTGGCGGGGGCCATGATTCTAAAAAATACACCCTCCGAAAAGAAGATTTGTACGCTGTGTGTGTTTGATGAGTACAAGGGACACAAAATTGGCACGCAGTTCGTTAAGTTGGCGGCCCGGCGCTTGGGTACACAGACCCCGCTGATTACGGTGTCCTCCAGGCACCTAAAGGAATTCGAAGCGTTTTTTAAGCGGCTCCCGTCCCGCAATCAGGTTCATTTCGTGCAGGCTGGTAGCTATGAGGATTACTACCGAGATGGCATGACCGAATACACCTTTAACGGGCACCTGCCAGCGCCTTTGGAAAAAGCCGCAAATGGCTAACGTTCTATTCGCAATCCGCCCAGATTATGTCAAGAAGATACTCTCAGGCAAAAAATCTTTTGAACTACGAACTGTGCGTTGCCAGAGGCCGATTGCCCGGATCGTGATTTATGCCACGGCTCCTGTATGCCGCATAGTGGGGGAGACTGCGATTGGGCAGGTGTTCCAGGCCCCGCCTGGTATGCTGTGGCCCGAGATCCGACACGGAGCGGGGATGTCCAAGGATGCTTTTGACGCTGTTATGGAATGACTTTTGTCAATGCGCCGAGTCACCAAAAAGCGGG
>CAJUCA010000063.1:0-11761 GCA_910585265.1 uncultured Oscillospiraceae bacterium
AACCTACTCCGATGGCCTCGCTCCGGCGGTGCTGCCTGCCTGCGAAACCGTCTGGCCCCACGAGGACTATGCGGCCCCGTCCGACGTTCACAACTTCATTGTATCAGTGGACCCCCAGGGGATATTGGGATGGAATGACAAGTATGTGGAAAAGCGAGGCCGTCCGAAAGCCCATGTGATCGAAGTCCTTACGGAACAGGTTTCTAATGAATATCTGGCCTATCTGCGGAAAGTGGATGTGTCCTATGTGTTCGCCGGGAAGGACCGGCTGGACTGTACCCTGCTGCTGGGCAAACTGAAAACGCTGTTTCAAATTGACCGGCTGATGCTGGCGGGCGGCGGTCAGATGAACTGGTCTTTCGCCCAGGAGGATCTGATTGATGAGTTGAGTATCATCCTCGCCCCCACAGCGGACGGGAACCGAACGGCGGCATCCCTGTTTGAGAAACCAGCGTTCCTCCCGGAACGGCTTCCGGCGGTATTTCATTCGAAAGCCGTAGAAAAGCTGGATGATGATGCTCTGTGGCTGCGGTATACGAAAGTCTGAAAAATTTCCGAACACTCTTGACATGGAGTAGGCTTTATGGTCTATACTCGGCTTATCATAACGAAACGGAGGATCACTATGAGAAAACATTTTGGAAGCAACCCTTGGTTCTTTCCTCTGCCGGTGCTGATTATCGGCACTTACGATGAGAACGGGAAAGCGGACGCGATGAACGCCGCCTGGGGCGGTCTGTATGACCGGGATAAGGTAGTCCTCTGTCTGAGCGCGGGACACAAGACCACCAAGAACATCAAGGCAAGGGGCGCGTTCACCGTCAGCTTTGCCGATGCCGCCCATGTGGTGGAGGCGGACTATGTGGGGCTGGTGTCCGCCAATCAGGAACCGGATAAGCTGGCCAAGGCCGGACTGCATACCACCCGGAGCGAAGCGGTGGACGCGCCGTTGATTGACGAATTTCCGGTTGCCTTGGAATGCAGGCTGCTCAAGGTGAGCGAGGACGGCAACATCATCGGCCAGATCGTGGGCATCAGCGCGGATGAAAAGGTGCTGGGCGCGGACGGTAAAATTGATGCCGCCAAGCTGCAAGCCATTTCCTTTGACCCCTGCGGCAACACCTATGTCAAGATGGGCGAGGTCGTAGGAAAAGCGTTCCAGGACGGCGGGAAGCTGAAATAAAGAAAGGATTATTCGCTATGGCAGAAAAGCAAACAGCGGGCCGCGACCGCTTGGGTGATCTCGCCCCGAAATTTGCGGAACTGAACGATGATGTTCTCTTTGGTGAGGTCTGGTCAAGGGAGGACCAGCTCTCTCCCCGTGACCGCAGCATGATTACCATTGCGGCACTGTTCTCGGCGGGGCTGTATCCCCAACTGAAATCTCACCTCAACTTGGGCAAGGCCCACGGCGTCACCAAGCAGGAGGCCGTGGAAATTGTGACCCAGCTTGCCTTTTACTGCGGCTGGCCCAAGGCGTGGAGTACCTTCCCGCTTATCCAGGAGGTCTACGGCGAGGATGATGGCGTAGACCCGGGCCGGCTGTCCTGCTTCCCGGTGGGGGAGAAGAATGACGCTTTCGCCCAATATTTCATTGGGCAGAGCTACCTTGCACCGCTGTCCAAAGAGCAGGTGCCGGTATTCAACGTGACCTTTGAACCGGGGTGCCGGAACAACTGGCACATCCATCACGCCCAGGACGGCGGCGGACAGATGCTGGTCTGCGTCAGCGGCCGGGGCTGGTATCAGGAATGGGGCCAGGAGCCGAGAGAGCTGCGCCCCGGTGACGTAGTGAACATCCCCGCCGGCGTGAAGCACTGGCACGGTGCGGCCAAGGATTCCTGGTTCCAGCACTTGGCCATAGAGGTCCCCGGCGAGGGTGGACGGACCGAGTGGTGTGAGGCGGTAGACGAGGAGCAGTATAGCGTTCTGAAATAAAATATGGCAGATAAAAAGGCTGAGGCTGTGGAACCTCAGCCTTTTTTGATGCCTATCAGTGTCAACCTTTGACTTGATACTGATGAACTAATCGAGACTTCTGTTTTCTGCCTCCGTGCGTTAAAATCAGATTGTAGCAAGGAACAACAGCAATCACAGCAGAAAGGAATCACGATGGAACAGCGAGTATTAGGGCGCGATTTGAAGGTTTCAGCCCTTGGCCTTGGGTGCATGGGTTTCTCCCATGCCTACGGTGCGCCCACAGATCGAACCGAGGCCATCCGCTTGATCCAGCAGGCGGCGGATATGGGATATGCCTTCTTCGACACCGCCGAGGTTTACGGAACGGCGGACGATCCCCACCACAACGAGGAATTGGTGGAAGCCGCGCTGCGGTCGCGGCGGGAGCGGGTGGTCATCGCCACCAAGTTCGGCATCCATTTTGACATGGGCAGCACGGCGGTGAACAAGCCTCTTGTGCCGGACTCCCGCCCAGAAGTCATCCGCGCCTCGGTGGAAGCGTCCTTGCAGCGGCTGGGGACAGACCACATTGACCTCTACTACCAGCACCGGGCCGATCCCAATGTGCCGGTGGAGGAAGTGGCCGGGGTAATGGCCGATCTGATCCGGGAGGGCAAAATCACCCATTGGGGCCTGTCCGAAGCGATGGAGGACACCATCCGCCGCGCCCACGCCGTCTGCCCGGTAACGGCGATCCAGAACCGCTACTCCATGATGGCGCGGTGGTACGAGAGCCTGTTCCCGGTTCTGGAGGAGCTGGGCATCGGCTATGTGGCGTTCTCCCCGCTGGCAAACGGCCTCCTATCCGCGCGGTACGGAAAGGAAACCAAGTTTGAAGCCGGGACAGATTACCGGAGCGTCATGCCGCAGTTTACCCCGGAGGGCATGGAGCAGAACCGGGCGCTGCTGGAATTGCTCCACCGGCTGGCGGAGGAAAAGCAGGCCACACCCGCGCAGATCTCCTTGGCATGGATGCTGCGCAAGAAACCCTATATCGTCCCCATTCCCGGCACCCGCAAGCTGGAACGGATGCGGGAGAACGCAGGATCGGCGGATACTGTGCTGACAGCATCCGAGGTGCAGGCACTGGACAATGCGCTGGACACGATGGAGATGTCCCAGGTGTTCGGCGGTACAAAAATCGTAAAACAGGAGGTTTCCCACCATGAAAAAAATGAAACGTATTTGGGCGCTGCTTTTAACCGCAGCCACGATCCTCTCCCTGCTGGCCGGGTGTGCCAGCACCCCCGCCAATGACGGTACGTCGGCTACCACGCCCGATGGACCGCAGGGCGAAACCCAGCAGGATGCCGGCTCCCAGCTTCCCGATGGTGCGCTGGTGATCGCCGAGCAAGGGATGTTCTCCGCCGGAGGCACGGTGCTGACCTCTGATGGGACCTTTGACGTTTCCAACTACTATATGTCCAGGGAAGGTTCCACCTCCCATGTGGATCACGCCAATGTATTCTATCAGATTCCGGCAGAGGAGAGCGGTCTGCCCATGGTGTTCCTCCACGGCTACGGTCAGTCCCGCATGGGCTGGATGACCACCCCGGACGGACGCCCCGGTTGGTCTGACCTGTTCCTGCGGATGGGCCACAGCGTGTTCCTCATTGACCAGCCCCGCCGCGGGGAGGCCGGACAGACCTCCGTGGCCGGGACCATCAGCACCGAACCCTCTGACCAGACCTGGTACACCCAGTTCCGCATCGGCACTTATCTGGACAATGCTTTCACCTACAACGAGGGTTCTCAGTTCCCCACGGGAGAGGATGTGCTGGATCAGTTCTTCCGTCAGATGACCCCGGACACCGCTATGGATTCCGCCAACGGCGATCAGAACATTGACACGACCGTGGTGGCCCAGGCGGTAGCGGCAACGATTGATGAGGTCTATGCGCGGACCGGGAAGGATTCCGTTCTTGTCACCCATTCCCAGGGCGGTATGCCCGGTTGGGAAACAGCCCGGTATACCGATCACATTGCCGCAATCGTGGCGATTGAACCGGGAATGGCCCCGATGGTAGACAGCGAGGACTATGCCGCCCTGCTGGAGAAAAATATCCCCGTTACATTCTACTATGGCGACTACATTGGCGAGGAGTTCCCCGCTGTTCCGGCAGCAGGTATGTGGGGCATGATGGCCTCCAGCGCGGACGCTTTCACAGCGGCTTACACAGCAGCGGGCGGGAGCAGTACCGTGGTGCATCTGCCCGAAGAAGGGATCACCGGCAATGACCACTTTATGTTCCAGGACTTGAACAATGATGTGATTGCGGACCACGTTGAAGCCTGGATTCAGAACCATGCGGGCGTGTCCGGCAGCACTACGCCCCAGGCCCCCGCAGCGCCCGAAAATGAGGGCGGAAAATCCCTGGTGGTCTACTACTCCGCTACCGGCAGCACCGAGGCCGTGGCCGGATATATCGCCAACGCCACAGGCGGCGACACCTTTGCCATTACTCCGGCAGAACCCTATTCCTCCGCTGATCTGAATTGGACGGATTCCGAAAGCCGGGTCAGCCGGGAGCATGATGACCCCTCCCTGCGGACCATGGAGCTGACGGAAACGACCGTAGACGGCTGGGAGGACTATGACACAGTATTCATCGGTTATCCCATCTGGTGGGGCATCGCCGCTTGGCCGGTGGACAACTTCATCAATGCCAACGACTTCACCGGGAAAACCGTGATTCCTTTCTGCACATCTTCTTCCTCCGGTCTGGGCGAGAGCGGCGAACTGTTGGCGGAACTGGCCGGGACCGGCGACTGGCAGGAGGGCCAGCGGTTCCACAGCAGCGTGGCCGAAGCCGATGTGGTGGAATGGGTCAATGGACTGAATCTTCAGTAAGAAAAGGAGTTTTACGACATGAAAAATTTGAGACGTTTCCTCTCCTGCCTGTTGGCAGTCACGATGCTGCTGGCCCTGGGCGTCACGGCCTATGCCGCAGAATTTACCGATGTACCCGCAGGGTCCGACTACGCCGAGGCCGTTCAGTGGGCCTCCGACAACGGCTATATCTACGGCTATGGAGATGGCCGCTTTGGTGTGAACGACAATGTGACCCGCGCACAGTTGGCAACCATCTTCCACCGCGCCGCAGGGACGCCCGCCGCATCCGGCACATCCCGCTTCTCTGACGCGGAGGCAGGCGCTTACTACATCAATGCGCTCAGTTGGGCGGAGACTGCTGGCCTGATTGCCGGATACCCGGATGGACGGTTTGGCGTGGGCGATCCTGTCACACGCCAGCAGGTAGCCACGATTCTCTGGCGCTGGGCCGGTTCACCCGCTGCTTCCGCCGAGAATTACTTGGATGAAAACACTATTTCCGCCTATGCGCAGACGGCGGTGGACTGGTCCCGCTCCAATGGTATCATCGCCGCCCGCAGCGATGGACGGTTTGCCCCCACTGACAACGCTACCCGTGGAGAGATCGTTTCCGCACTCTACAACTATATGGGCAAGACCTCTACGCCTCCCGCTTCTACCGGGAATGGCAAGATTCTGGTGGCCTACTTCTCCGCCAGCGGCAACACCGAAGCTGTGGCGAACGCCATTGCTGATACACTGGACGCAGATCTTTTTGAGATGGTTCCCGAAGCGCCCTACACCAGCGCCGATCTGAATTGGACGGATTCCAGCAGCCGGGTCAATGCCGAGCATAACGATCCTTCCAAGCAGGATGTGAAGCTGGCGAAAAACACCGTGGACAACTGGACAGACTATGACACTGTATTCATCGGCTATCCTATCTGGTGGGGCATTGCCGCTTGGCCGGTAAACGATTTCGTGAAGAATAACGATTTCACCGGAAAGACTGTGATTCCCTTCTGCACCTCCACCAGCTCCGGGCTGGGACAGAGCGGCACCCTGCTGGCAGAGATGGCCAATGGCGGCAACTGGCAGGAGGGACGGCGCTTCTCGGAGCGGGCCTCTCAGTCTGACATCGCGGCCTGGGCCAACGGTCTGGACCTCCCTAAAGCAAATACCCAGCCCACACAGAGCGGTGAATCCAAGGTTCTTGTGGCCTACTTCTCTATGCCGGAAACCACCAATCCCAACAACATGACCACCGAGGAAGCCAACAGCACCGTAGTCATTAACGGCGAGGTTCTGGGCAACACACAGTATATGGCCCAGGTCATTCAAAGAACAACGAACGCTGACATCTATCGTATTGAGCCGCAGAACCCCTATCCCACCGACCACACCACCCTGGTTGCTCAGGCACGGGAGGAGCAGGATCAGGACACCCGTCCCGCTATCAAGGATGCTATCTCCGATTTTGACAGCTATGACACGGTTTTCATCGGCTACCCCATCTGGTGGAGCGACCTGCCCCAAATCCTCTACACCTTTTTCGATACCTATGATTTCAGCGGCAAGACGGTGATCCCCTTCAGCACTCACGGCGGCAGCAGCTTCGCCGGAACACCCGCCACCATTCAGAGTCTGGAGCCGGGGGCGAAGATGCTGGATGGCCTGACAATTTCCCGGAACAACATCCAGGATGCGGAGCAGGAGATCGTCTCTTGGGTCAACGGTCTGGATTATTAAGAAGGAGTTTGCCATGAAGGTTTTACTGGTCAATGGCAGTCCCCACAAGGAGGGCTGCACCTATACCGCCTTGGCCGAGGTCGGGGCCGCGCTGAATCAGAGCGGGATCGGCACGGATGTGTTCTGGATCGGGAACAAGCCCCTCTCCGGCTGCATCGCCTGTAAATCCTGCATCCAGAAAAATCGCTGTGTTTTTGATGATACAGTGAACGAGTTCCTGGAGTTGGCCGGAGACTATGACGGCTTTGTTTTCGGAACGCCCGTCCATTGGGGCGGAGCTGCCGGAGCGATCACGTCCTTCCTGGACCGCGTTTTCTATGCTGACTTGAACGGCGGCGGCAGTCGGTTCCTGCTGAAGCCTGCGACGGCGGTCATGTCCGCCAGGAGAGCCGGGACCACTGCCACCTGGGATCAGATGAACAAGTATTTCGGCCTGATGCAGATGCCGATCATCACTTCCCGGTACTGGAACATGGTCCACGGTGCAAAACCGGAGGATGTAAAGCAGGACGCGGAGGGGTTACAGACCATGCGTGTCCTGGGCCGGAACATGGCATGGTTCCTCAGATGTAAGGAGGCCGGTGAGAAAGCTGGCGTTCACCTTCCGGAGCAGGAGCCGATGACCTTCACCAATTTTATCCGCTGACAGTACCGAACGCCCTTTGATAAAAACTCCCGTGCGGCATAACGACTTCGACCGTCAGGGCCGCAGTCCGCTCCGCACGGGAGTTTCTTTGTACCCGCTGGTTTAGCTTGAGTTAAAGTTCATGTGTTATCATTTCAACAATATCCCTCCACAAGAAGGAAGTGCCAATCAAAATGGAGAGCATTATGAAGAAGATGATTTCAATTTGTATTTTATCTGCCTTATCCGCGCTGCTTCTGAGCGCCTGCGGCGGCGGAGCGCAAATGGCCGCTGCCGCAGGTCCGGAGCTGGCGGCAACAAATCTTTCGGCGCAGAATGGGGACGCCCCCTATACTGCCGGCACGCCCATATCCGATGTGACAGGCGACCCCGTCTTTGGCAGCTATGGCCGGTTGATCTTCCCGGCGAATACCGGCTATTACAGCGGAGATACCCTGGGTGATCTGCGGCTGACTTGGTACAGCCATATCGACCCTGACAAGACCGTAGAGATTGCAAATACGATGTACCTCCATGCAAAGGCGGGGGACACGATTTTCTACGACATTTATACGGATGAAGAAAAAGCGGCTGATCCCGCCAAGAAGGATACAGGGCTGTTTTTCTTCAAGGGGACCCCCGGTGAGCGGTTCGCCATTTGCAATGCCGGCGGTGGTTTTGCCTATGTGGGGGCCATGCACGACAGCTTCCCCCATGCCCTGGAACTCAGCAAGATGGGCTACAACGCCTTTGCTCTGATCTACCGCCCCGGCGCGCAGACCGCCTGTGAGGATTTGGCGCGGGCGATCACCTTCATCTTTGAACACGCGGATGAGTTGGAGGTAGATACCGCCTGTTACTCCCTCTGGGGCGGCTCTGCCGGAGGACGGATGGCGGCATACCTGGGCAGTTATGGCCCGGAAGCGTTCGGCGGCGGTGATCTGCCCCGCCCCGGCGCGGTTATCATGCAGTACACAGGACACAGCGAGTATACAGAGAGCGACCCGCCCACATACGCCTGCGTGGGAACCAGTGACGGCATTGCAAGCTGGCGGACGATGGAGCGGCGGCTGGAGGCTTTGGAAGCCCAGGGCATCCCCACCGAGTTCCACACCTACGAGGGGCTGGGCCATGGATTCGGTCTGGGGAAGGGAACCGTGGCCGAGGGGTGGATCAAGGATGCGGCGGCCTTTTGGGAAAGCCAGTTTGTCACTCCCGGTACAGAAACCTATCGCGGCTTTTCCGTGGACAACGTACTCCATAGCGGAGCGAATGGCGACATTCACTATAACGTGTATATCCCGGAGAGCTATGACGGCAGCAAGCCTTACGCCCTGTTCTTTACGCTCCCCGGCTATGAAGGGCTGTACTTCCAGGGGGTTGCCTCCAATATCAAGGCGGAATCCTTCGGCTTTGAGGCCCAGAAGTATAACGAGGAAATGATCGTTGTCGCGCCGCAGCTCAGCGATTGGGGCGAAACCTCCGCTAACCAGACGATAGCCCTGGTGGAATACTTTCTGAAGCACTATAACATAGACCCGGCCAGGGTGTATGCCAACGGCTATTCCGGCGGCGGGGAAACCATGTCCATCGTTATGGGGAAGCGCCCGGAGCTGTTCACGGCCTATCTGCATTGCAGCTCCCAATGGGATGGCGATTATTCGGTTCTGGCGGAGAGCCGGACGCCCGTCTACCTGGCTATCGGGAAAAATGATGAATATTACGGTTCCGAGCCTACTCAAAGGGCCTATGACACGCTCTATGGACTGTACCAGGAACAGGGCTTGTCAAAGGAGGAAATTGACCGGCTGCTGGTATTGGACATCAAGGAGAAGTCTTATTTTACCGCGAAGGGCGTCAATAACGAGCATGGCGGCGGCGGGCTGTTCGCAGCCGATGAAAAAATCATGGGCTGGCTGTTCAGCCAGACAAAACGTACCGCATTGAGCGGCACCATCCCGGAGGAATTGGAGTACGTCCCCGAAGGATACCAGCAGCCCGCGCGGCTCTCGGGGACGCTGGAAAAGCTGGAATATCAGACCTGGGAATCCTTCTCCTATGCGGAAAAGTCCCAAAAGCTCACCAAGACCGCCTGGGTCTACCTGCCCTACGGCTACGATGAGAGCAAGCAGTACAACATCCTCTATCTGAGCCATGGCGGTTGGAGCAACGAAACCACCACCATGGGGACCCCGGAACGCCCCCATGAATTCAAGCATATCGCGGATCACGCCATTGAGGACGGGCTGATCCAGCCGCTTATTATTGTTCTGCCCACCTATAACAACACCAGTGAATCGGACAGCGGCAGCTATTCCCTGGCCCTCCGGCTGGTGGACAATTTCCACAATGAGCTGGTAAACGATCTGATTCCCGCAGTCGAGAGCAAATACAGCACCTTTGCCGGGACAACGGATTTGGAGGGGATTGCCGCCTCCCGTGACCACCGCGCCTTCGGCGGCTTCTCCATGGGGAGCATGAACACATGGCACACCTTTGAGTATTGCCTGGACTACTTCCGCTACTTCGCCCCCTCCAGCGGCGGACCCATCGGCAACCGGGCCTATATGGAGGAGATCGTCCGATCTTCCGGCCACAGCCCAGAGGACTTTTTCATCTTCACTGCCTCCGGCACGGATGACTTTGCCTACTCCGGCTTCAAGCGGGGCGTCATGGATATGGGGACGGATTCGGAGGTCTTTACCTTCGGAGACAGCGAGGCCGAGGGCAACCTGTCCTTCCGGGAGCGGGAGGGCTACGCCCACGATGGCCGCGCCGCCAACGAGTATATGTATAACGCCCTGCGGTTCTTCTGGAACGCGGAATAGGAGAGCAGATCATGAGATTGCTGCTGGCAGAAGATGAACAGTCCCTCTCCAAAGCACTGGTCGCCATTCTGGAGGGAAATCATTACTCCGTGGATGCGGTCTATGACGGTGTAGATGCTCTGGCCTATCTGGATGCCGGAAATTATGACGCGCTGATCCTGGATATTATGATGCCAAAATTGGACGGCCTGAGTGTCCTACGGAAGCTCCGCGCCAGCGGGAATCAAATTCCTGTCCTGATGCTGACCGCAAAATCCGAGGTGGATGACAAGGTGCTGGGCCTGGACAGCGGGGCTAACGACTATCTGGCAAAGCCCTTTGCCGCACGGGAGTTGCTGGCTCGTATCAGGGCAATGACCCGAAGCAAAAACGGACAAGCGGATGTACTGCTCCAGGCCGGAAATATCACGCTGAACTGCGCCTCCTTCGAGGTGTCCTCGCCCTATGGCAGTTTCCGGCTTCCCAATAAAGAGTATCAGATGCTGGAAATGCTCCTGCGCTCCCCCTCCAGCCTGATACCGGCAGAACGGTTCTTTGAAATCGTCTGGGGATATGACAGCGATGCGGAGATCAACGTGATTTGGGTCCACATTTCACGCCTGCGGAAGAAGCTGGCAGAGTTGCAAGCGGATGTGGAGATCGCGGCATCCAGGAACGCTGGATATTATCTAAAAACAAGTAAAGCACAGCCCAAATAGCACTCTGAATGGAGGTAATACAGATGAACAAATTCAAGACAATAACTGCCCTGCTTCTGACAGGCATACTGACACTTTCCCTGTTGACAGCCTGCGGGAACAGCACGAGCAGCGACCATGCGGACAGCTCCACAGCAGGCCCCTCGCAGATCGTTTCTTCTGCCCAGGGCGGTCAGCAGTCTTCCCCGGAAGAAACCAGCGATGGCCTTGTGGTCACAACGGCGGGAAAGGTCCAAGGCACTTTGAATGATGGCGTTTATACCTATTTGGGCGTACCCTATGCCCATGCCACAGAACGGTTTGTTCCCGCCCAGGCAGTGGAACCGTGGGAAGGGGTGTTTCAAGCGGATACCTATGGAAACATCTCCCCCCAAGGGGCGATGTTCGGTATGCCGGGACAGGCGCAGCCTGGAACGGATAACAACTGCCAGAATCTGAACATCTGGACCCCTGGCGTTGGGGATGATGGAGCGCGGCCTGTGATGGTCTGGCTGCATGGAGGCGGCTTTTCCAACGGTTCCGGTAATGACCAGGGGTATCAGGGCGGAAATCTGAGCCGGAGCGGGGATGTTGTGGTGGTCACAGTCAACCACCGGCTGAACCTGTTTGGACATCTGGACCTTTCCGCTTACGGTGAAAAATATGAGCGGTCTGCCAATGTAGGCATCACGGATATTGTGGCGGCGTTGGAGTGGATTCAAGACAATATTGCAGCCTTTGGCGGTGATCCGGATAATGTTACGGTATTCGGACAGTCCGGCGGCGGAGCGAAGGTGCTGGCGCTGATGACCAGCCCCTATGCCCAGGGCCTGTTCCACAAGGGCATCGTGCAGAGTGGAGCCACCGAGACGGTAGGCGTCAACTTTACAACGCAGGAGGCCAGCACCCGGCTGACAGAGAATTTCCTGCACATTCTGAATATTTCCGGGGATAACATTGAAACGCTGCAAACCATTTCTGAGGACGAGCTGCAAAGTGCCGGGACGCAGGCCCTGCAAATGACCGCTGATGAGTTCCAAATCCCCGCTTCGCTGGGCGAGGGCTATTCCATGGAGTGGGAGCCGGTGGTAGACGGAGATTTCCTGCCCAG
>CAJUCA010000063.1:11861-15376 GCA_910585265.1 uncultured Oscillospiraceae bacterium
GCGAGGGCTATTCCATGGAGTGGGAGCCGGTGGTAGACGGAGATTTCCTGCCCAGTCATCCGGTGACAGAGGAATCCTTTGCATCGGCAGGCGCTGATATTCCTCTGCTGATCGGCAGCAATCTCAACGAATGGAATTTCTTCCCTGCCCAGGAGGAGCAAGTATCTGAGGTATTGACTGATGCCGTTCGGGCCGCATATCCCGGCAAAGCGGAACTGACAGCAGGACAGGTGGATACTTTGATCCGTCTGCCTATGCTGAAGATTATGTCACACAAAGCCGATCAGAACGGCGCGCCGGTCTACGCCTACCTGTTTACCTATGGAATGTCTTTCCATGGTACAGAGATTCCCTATGTGTTCCGAAACGCCGGGGACACCCCGGAGGAACAGGCAATGGCCGACCAGCTCAGCCAGGTATGGGTAAACTTTGCCAGAACAGGTATTCCGGGTGGGGACGGCCTGCCGGATTGGGAACCTTACACCCGTGAGAGCGGAGCAACCATGCTGCTGGACACACAGGCGGAGCTGGTGTACCACCATGACCGGGAACTGATGAGCCTGATGGCACCTGATTACGCCTATTAAGGAGCATTCCATGATCCAAAAACTTCGCCGGGACCTGTTGACCGCTGCCATGGTATCGTTGGGATTGGTCTTTGCGGCGATTGTTCTGACTGCCAATTTGTTCAACTATGGGAGTATGGCCAATGAAGCGGATACGCTTTTGACGATATTGGCGGAGAACGGCGGAACTTTCCCACATTGGGAATCACAAGCCATGAAGGAGTTGCTGACCCAATCCCCGGAAGTGCTGTTCACCTGCCGCTATTTCTCCGTTTCAATGGCCGATGCGGAAACCATCACTGCGGCTAATACGGAAAAAATCTCTGCGGTGGATGAAGCAGGCGCGGCAGAGTACGCAAAGGCGGTGTGGTTCCAGGAAAAAGGCTTTTATCGGAACTTCCGGTTTATCCGGTGGAACGGCGGAGAAGAAACCCTGTTTGTCTTTATGGACTGCGAAAAAGACCTGCTGTCCTTTTACAGTTTTATGAGGACAAGTATTCTGATTGCTTCCTTGGGGCTGCTGTCTGTTTTTATTCTGCTGCTCATTTTATCTGGACGGATTGTGAAGCCGGTGGCGGAGAGCTATGAAAAGCAGAAGCGGTTCATCACCGACGCGGGCCATGAGATCAAAACGCCGCTGACCATCATCTCCGCCGATGCGGATGTACTGGATATGGAGTGCGGGGGAAACGAGTGGCTGCGGGACATCCAGCTTCAGATCAAGAGATTGACAGCGTTGACAAACGATCTGATTTATCTTTCCAAGATGGAGGAGGCACAGGGCCATCTGCAAATGACGGACTTTTCTCTCTCTGACCTGACGGACGAGCTGGTGCAGTCTTTCCAAGCTCTGGCAAAGGCCAGGGGCAAAGCGTTCACCAGCAGCATCCAGCCGGACATTTTCTTTCATGGTGACGAGCGGGCGCTCAGTCAAGTGATCTCTAATCTTCTGGACAATGCGTTGAAATATTCGGAGCCGGATGGAACAATCTCCGTGGAGCTGAAAAAGCAAGGGCGTTCGATCTGTCTGAATGTGTTCAATACGACCTCCGCTATTACGGAAGAAAATTTGAATAATCTCTTTGAGCGGTTTTACCGGGCCGATCCGTCAAGAAACTCCCGAACAGGGGGACATGGCATCGGATTGTCCATTGTAAAGGCGGTCGTTACCGCCCACAAAGGAGAAATCAGGGCATCCAGCCGGGATGGGCGCTCTTTACTGATTTCTGTTTCGCTCCCCGCATAGTCCTCAAAATACTGTATCAGGAGGTTCTTATGAAAAGAAAAATGGTCGCATACATCAGCGCCACCGCTCTGCTCATGGCACTTTTGGCAGGCTGCGGCGGCACAGGCGGACAAAGTGAACCGCCGTCAACACCCCCGGCACCTGTTTCCGGGGAACCCGCACAGGGGGAGGAATTTCCCACCCTGGAGCATAACACAAACGCCGCCGATGCTCCCATCGTCTACATGACTACGGACATCAGCCCGGAGGGGCTTATGGCAATCTACGAGGCGCTGAACTGGACGCCAACCGGAAGTGTCGCGGTAAAGCTGTCCACCGGCGAACCGCCAAACAGCAACTACCTCCGCCCGGAACTGATTAAGGATGTTGTCCAGGCGGTGGACGGCACCATCGTAGAGTGCAACACCGCCTACGGAGGCCAGCGTTCCAGCACCGCCATGCACTACCAGGTGGCAGAGGATCATGGCTTTACTGCCATTGCCGATGTGGTCATTCTGGATGAGAACGGCTCTATGACGATCCCTGTCAGCGGCGGAACGCATCTGAGCGAGAACTATGTAGGCGAACACTTTGCCGACTACGATTCCTACTTGGTGCTGTCCCACTTCAAGGGCCACGCTATGGCCGGTTTCGGCGGGGCCATCAAGAATATTTCCATCGGCCTGGGGTCCCAGGAGGGCAAATGCGTGATCCATACCGGCGGGGCCAGCCATGACAGCCCGTGGGGTGGGGATCAGACCGCATTTACCGAATCCATGGCCGAGGCAGGCAAGGCGGTGTCGGACTATCTGGGGAACGGCGAGAACATTGTCTACATCAATGTAATGAACCGTATCTCCATCGACTGTGACTGTGACGGCAACCCCTCCGAGCCTGACCTGCACGACATCGGCATCCTGGCTTCTGCCGACCCGGTGGCGCTGGACCAAGCCTGTATCGACTTGGTATATGCTCAGAAGGATGGTGACGGAGCCTCGCTGGTCAACCGGATCGAATCCCGCGATGGCCTCCATACCCTGGAACACGCAGAGGAGATCGGCCTGGGCAGCAGAAGCTATACCCTGGTAAGCATTGACGAGTAATATGTTTTAGGAGGTCTTGCTCATGAAGCAAAGAAAAAAACTGCTGGCTGCGTTTATGGCCCTTGTGCTGACCTGCGGCGTTTGTTTTGCGGCTACCGGCGCGGCGACACTCACAGCCCAGGCGGACACCGCATCCAGCGGCGGAGTTGTCACGACAAAAGACAGCCTGACATTTCCGTTGGGTTCGGAAGTTCCTTTCAATGGAACCGGATACCTGTCCCCAATGATTGCCAATGAGGATGTCTATCATTTCCCACAGACCAACAACGTGACGTTTGCGCCGGGAGCGAGGAGCGATTGGCATACGCACGGCGGCATGGTCATTCTGGTCACTGGTGGTGTGGGTTACTATCAGGAGGAGGGAAAAACCGCCCAGATCATCCGCCAAGGCGATGTGCTGGAAATTGCTCCCGGCGTGAAGCATTGGCACGGTGCGGCCCCGGACAGTTGGTTTTCTCAGATGGTAATATACGATTCCCATTATAACGGACATGGGGAAAGCGAGCCGGTTACCGATCAGCACTACGCCAGCTTGAACGCAGAGGAATACGCCGGACGTACAGTGACGGCAGGTAATCCGGTCATGTTCCAAAGAGCGGCATCAGCCAGTAGCCCCAACCA
>CAJUCA010000064.1 GCA_910585265.1 uncultured Oscillospiraceae bacterium
GCGGTGCGCATTTCCGACCGCACAGCGTTCTTCCTGCTGGGGGAGCTGATCGAGTGCGGCGAGACGGAAAGACTGTTCTCCCAGCCGGAGGACCGGCGCACGGAGGACTACATCACAGGGAGGTTTGGGTAAGTGAGAAGTAAGTTTGATGAACAGCTTGCCCTTTTGAATACGGAACTCATCCAGATGGGGGCGCTGTGCGAGGAGGCCATCTCAAAGGCGGCGAAGGCGTTGGAGAACGGTGACCGCACACTGGCGGAACAGGTCAAGCCGTTGGAGGGCGAGATTGACCAGATGGAGCGGGACATTGAAACGCTGTGCCTGAAGCTGCTGCTCCAGCAGCAGCCGGTGGCCCGGGACCTGCGGCAGATCTCCGCCGCCATGAAGATCATCACGGATATGGAGCGCATCGGAGATCAGGCTGCCGACATCGCGGAGATCATTCTGGCGATGCTGGCCCAGGGGTATGTGCCGGAGGATGTGGGCCATATCCGGGAAATGGCGGCGGAGGTCATCAAAATGGTCACGGAAAGCGTGGATTCCTACGTCCAGAAAGATACTGTCCGCGCCAAGCTGGTGATTGCCCATGATGACATTGTGGATCAATGCTTTGACCGGGTAAAACAGGTGCTGATCGGGAACATCGCGGCAAACCCCGACTGCGGCGAACACGCTCTTGATTTGCTGATGATCGACAAATATCTGGAGCGTATTGGAGATCATGCGGTCAATATTGCGGAATGGGTGATTTTTGCCGTGACCGGGGAACACAAAGGAGAAGCGCTATGATTTGGTGTGTAGAGGACGATGCCAGCATTCGGGATATTGAGCTTTACACCCTGCGCTCCACCGGCTTTGAGGCCAGGGGCTTTGAGGACGGCGGAGCGTTCCTGGCGGCGCTGGAAACAGAGCGGCCGGAGCTTGTCATTCTGGATGTCATGCTGCCGGGAATGGACGGCGTGGAGCTGCTGCGGCGAATGAAAGCGGCGGCGCATCTTGCGGATATTCCCGTCATTATGGCCACCGCCAAGGACGCGGAATACGATAAAATCCAAAGCCTGGATCTGGGCGCGGACGATTACCTGGTGAAACCCTTCGGTATGATGGAAATGGTGTCGCGGGTAAAAGCCGTCCTGCGCCGCTGCCAGCCAGCATCTCCGGCAAAGCAGTTGACAGCCGGTGGTCTGACGATGGATCTGGAAGAACGGACAGTTACCGCAGACGGAGCGCGTATTTTGCTCACCTACAAAGAATTTGAACTGCTTCGCCTGTTCCTCTCCCGCTCCGGCGTTGCGTTCACCAGGGAACAGCTTTTATCCGACATTTGGGGCGTGGATTACATCGGGGAAACCCGGACGGTTGATATGCACATCAAGACGCTCCGGCAGAAGCTGGGAGACTATGGCGGGATGATCGAAACGGTGCGGCATATCGGCTACCGGCTGGAGGCAAAGGCATGACAAAGAAAATCTTCCGTTCTATCCTGCTGGCGGCGGTTTCCGTTCTCCTGGCAAGCCTGGTGATTATCATGGGCTGTCTGTATGACTATTACAGAAACGTCCAAGAGAAACAGCTGCGGGATGAACTTCGTTTGGCCTCTTATGGGGTGGAAGCAGGTGGAAGCGGCTATTTGGAGCAGTTGGCCTCTCCCTATCGGTTTGCGTCCGTAGCGGACTGCCGCCTGACCTGGATCGCTGCTGACGGCAAGGTGTTGTTCGATACCCATGTCCCGGCGGCGGAGATGGAAAACCACGCAGATCGGGCGGAGGTTCGGGAAGCCATGGCCGAAGGTGAAAGCGGCGGGGTTCGCTATTCCGAGACATTGACCGAGCGGACGCTGTACTATGCACAGCGGCTGACGGATGGAACCGTCCTGCGTATTTCCATCAGCCAGTTGACGGTGTTTGCCCTGGCGATGGGGATGCTTCAGCCGATTTTGCTGACTGCAATCATAGCGGCCATTCTCTCCGCTCTGCTGGCCCATCGGATGGCGAAAAGCATCGTTGCGCCGCTGAACCGTCTGGACTTGGACAGGCCACTGGAAAACGATGCCTATGAGGAATTATCTCCTCTCCTGGGACGTATCCACCAGCAGCACAGGCAGATCGAGGCACAGCTCCGGGAATTGGGGCGAAAAACCGAGGAATTTGAGCAGATCACAGAAAACATGGGCGAGGGGCTTGTTCTGCTGGATGGGAAAGGTGTCGTTTTAAGCATCAATCCCGCCGCGAGGACAATTTTTCATGCGGACAGTGCCTGCGTTGGACAGGAATTTCTTGTGATAGACCGTGACCATACAATCAATCTTGCTGTTCAGACCGCACTGGAAAGAGGACATAGCGAAGTCCGCGCTGTGCGAAATGACCGGGAGTATCAATTTGACATCAGCCGGATCACAGTGGACGGACTTACAGCGGGAACGGTGCTGCTGGCCTTTGATGTGACAGAACAGGCCGCCGCAGAACGCAGCCGCCGGGAGTTTACCGCCAACGTGTCCCATGAATTGAAAACGCCCCTGCAATCCATCATGGGCAGCGCCGAGCTGTTAGAGAACGGCCTTGTCAAGCAGGAGGATGTTCCACAGTTTGTCGGCGTCATCCGTACAGAGGCGGCGCGGCTGGTAACGTTGGTGGAGGACATTATTCACTTGTCGCAGCTGGACGAGGGGACCGCGCCGGAAAAGGAGCAGGTGAATCTTTTGGAGCTTGCGGACAGTGCGGCTTCCGCTCTGCGGGAGCGGGCGGAGGAACGGCGGATTTCCCTGTCTGTGGCTGGTGAAGGGGCCGTGATAAACGGAGTGCGGGGGTTCTTGTATGAAATGTTCTATAATCTGATTGATAACGCCATCAAATATAACATAGACGGCGGCAGGGTAGAGGTTTCCGTTTCGGCAGGTGATGCCGGCACAACTGTTTCTGTGAAAGACACCGGGATCGGCATTCCGCCGGAGTATCAGGCCAGGGTGTTTGAACGGTTTTTCCGGGTGGATAAGAGCCGCTCCAAGGCTTCCGGCGGCACCGGGCTGGGGCTGTCGATTGTGAAGCATATTGCGCAGTACCATCACGCAGAAATTAGACTGCAAAGCGGAATTGGAAGCGGAACCAATATTGAAATCCTGTTTGGCTTGAGGGAAATGAGAGATTTTTGAAACTTACCCTTGACAAAAGCTCTCTGAGGACAATGTGACGGGCAAGCTGACAGGCGAACGGTTTGCCCAGCTGTCCACAACCTATGAAATGAGCTTAGCAGAATTGAAGCAGTCGTTGAAAGGCTGAGTGCCATTCGATTTGCGCCTCCAAATCCAGCCAGTAGGCGCTCTCCTTCTCCATCACCTGTCAGCTGAGAAGCCGAGGGCTTCCAGTTCAAGCCTGTCCTGTTCCTCTGGTGCAAGCTTCTGACTGATCATCAGTATAACCTTCACGTCTTCCGACACCACACCAGCTTCTCCCCCCAAATCAAAGCCAGCCAGGTCCTACCAGACCTGGCCGGCTTTTACCATCCCTACCCCGTCACTCAGATCTCATACCACCGGATCTCATTAGAGGCCAGATCCAGCGGGAAGCTGGACCCATCCCCCCGGTAAACGGTGGTGGACTGGGGCTCATAGGTGTTGTTGACAGCGCAATACTTGCCGTTGGCGGGGAACGCGTGAACCTCCACGTTCAGGTTAGAGGAGAACCAGCAATGCAGGGCATCCTCCCCGTGGGCCGCCCACAGGATGGCCCGGTGGAGCAGACGGCTGTTCTCAAAGGAGTAGGGCAGGCCGGAGAGATAGACCGCCCGGCCCTGTCCGTAGCCGTTGGCGGCCATCTGGACCTCCCGGTCGTGCTGGATCAGCACCTGCGCACCCTCCAGCGCGTAAATCCCCTTCTGGCCCTCGCCGAAGTCCACCTCGCCGGGGGTGGTGTCCGCCAGGATGAAGTGGTCCGGGTGCTCCTCCCAGTTATACTTGTCGTAGCCCAGGGTGAAGCCCGTCTCCTTTTCCACCCCCAAGGCCCCGGCCAGCTGGAAGTAACGGCCCTGGTACTGGTGGCCGGAGGGCTCGCCTACGCCGATCAACCCGCCGCCGTTCCACAGGAAGCCCCGGATGGCGGCGGACACCTCCGGGTCCTCCCAGACTGCGCCGCCGGTGTGGGCGGTGTCCCCGTCCCCCACGTTGATCAGCACGTCAATGCCGTCCAGCACATGGGGGTCGGCCTTCACCTCGTCAAAGCTGAGGAAGCGCACATCGAAGGGCGCGCCGGACAGGGCCTCAATGACCCCGGCATAGGAGTAATTCCGCTTCTGGTACAGGGCGTGGTGCACCATGTGGCAGCCCCAGGAGCGGGCCTTGCCCCAGCAGTTCAGCACCGCCACGGCCTTGGCGCAGTAGGGGGTGGTGCCCTTGATGTTCTCGTAAAGCTCCCGGAACTCGTTGCAGACGCTCTCCACGTAGTCAATGAACTCGGGGAACTGGCAGGCCAGCTTCAGATAGCCGCCGTAGCCAATGCGGTCGATGGGCTTGCGCAGGATGGCCCGGCGGGCGGTGACCCAGTTCTCCCGGGCCTCCCCCACCGGATCTCCCCCCTCGTGGAAGGTGTCGGGGAAGAAGTAGGGCAGGAAGCGGCCCTCGGTGTATTTCACGCCGGGGATATCGCTGATCAGGCGCAGGGTGGAGCCGTTGCCCACAGAGCCCACCACGGCGTCCAGCCCGATGGTCTTGAACTCCTCCAGGTAGGGCTCGGTGCCGATGAAGTGGTCGCCCAGGAACATCATGGCCTCCTTGCCCAGCTCGTGGGTGATGTCCACCATCTCCTTGGCCAGGGCGGCCACCTCCCTGCGCTGGAAGGCCATGAAATCCTTGAATTCCTTGCTGGGTGCCCGGTACTGGTTGTTGTAGTAGCCCTGATCGATGATAAACTCGGGGCGGAAGGTGTAGCCCGCCTCCTTCTCAAACTGCTCCAGGATATAGGGGGAGACGGAGGCGGAGTAGCCGTACCAGTCTACGTACTTCTCCCGCTTCAGCTCGTCGAAGATGAGGGTGAACTGGTGGAAGAAGGTGGTGTACCGGATCACGTTCACGTAGGGGTGGTCCGCGATGAACTTCCTCAGCCGCTCCATGGTGAAGGCCCGGGTCTTGGGCTGGCGCACGTCGAAGGTGATCTGGTGCTCGAAGTCCTTCCAGCCGTTGGTGACGGCGTTATACATATGCACCGGGTCCCAGATCAGGTAGGCCAGGAAGCTGACGGTGTACTCGTGGAAGGGAACGGGGGCGGGGATGGTGACACAGCCCGTCCCCTCGTCATAGTCCCAGTCCGCCGGGGGAATGGGCGTCCCGGCGGTGCGGTCCACCACCTCCCACCAGCGTTTGATGTTGTCCCGGGTGTTTACCTGCATCAGCTCGCCGCTGACCCCCTTCATCAAGGGGATGGACAGGGGCCCGCCCGGGGCGGTGTAAAAGCCCGTCATGATATAGCACTGCTGCACCTCGTCGGGGTTGGCCTTGGCCCAGGCGTTGTCCTTCCGGGTGGTGTAATAGGTGGAGTAGACCTTGGCGTCCACCGATTTCAGTTCCTCGGGATAGTCGGTGCCGTCGCAGTCCCGGATGGCGTCCGCCCCCCAACGCTGGAGCAGCGCGAGGGTCTCGGGCACCACGTCCACGTCGGTGGGGATGGTGACGCGGCCTTTGTTGATTGTATTTGCCATAGTTGAAAGAGTTCCCCTCTCGTGCCGCTCCCCCCGGCGGCCGGGGGGAGCGGGAAGATATGACGATCCTTAGATCTTGTATTTGCAGCCTCTGAACGCTGGTCTGGACGGGTCCTTTCCGCCATCCCCCGCAGCATTTCTCTTAGCGTACACAAAGTATGCCCGGGAAATACGCCTTATCCGGCGAAAAAATCCCTGGTCCAGACGGCAGCTTCGGCTGTAAAGACAGGCTCTTACCCCTTGACGCCGCCGCCGGTGACGCCGGAGATGATTTTCTCGGACAGGAAGATGTAGAGCAGGAAGGTGGGCAGGAACACGATGATAACAGCCGCGAACATACCACCCATCTGGCCGGTCTGCTTCATGGCGTTGATGATGTTCAGTAAGCCCACGCCCACGGGGGCCATAGACTCGTTGCTGGTAAAGATCAGGGCCATGAAGAACTCGTTCCACACGGACATAAAGTTGAAGATGGTTACCGTCACGATGGCGGGCTGCACCAGGGGCAGCATGATCTTCAGGAAGGTCTTAGGCGCGCTGCACCCGTCCAGATAGGCGGCCTCCTCATAGGCCCGGGACAGGGTGGAGAAGAAGTCCAGGAGGTAAATGGTGGTATAGGGCACCCGGAGGAGGATGTAGAGCACCATCAGCAGGATCCGGCCCTTGATCCCCCACTGCACGGACAGGGAGTAGATGGGCATGATCACCATGATGACGGGCACGCTCATGGCGATGACCAGACCGATGCGCAGGGCCTTGCCGCCGGTGAACTTCCAGCGGGACAGCACATAGGCCGCCGGGGCGGAGATAGCCAGCACGCCCACGCAGGACACCACGGAGTACAGCAGGGAGTTGCCGAAGAACACGGACACGTTCTGGGTGTTCCAGGCGGTGACGTAGTTCTCCCAGTGGAAGCCGGTGGCAAACTTGAAGATCTGCCCCTGATAGATGTCCCGGGAGGTGGACAGGCTGGCCCCGATGATCCAGCCCAGCATAACCACGGTGAAGGCCAGCCAGAGCAGGACGATGATGTAGCCGGGAAGGAGGCGGAGCTCCCTGCGCCAGTTGATCCTGGCGCGGTAGGTATTCTTTTCCTTTTTCATATTCGCTCCCCCTCTCTCAGTATTCCAGGTCATTGCCCTTAAAGAGCCACTCGGTAACCAGGTACACGGCGATGATAATCAACGTCAGCACCACGCCCACCGCCGCGCCTGCCCCGGCGTCCCGCTGGGTGATGCCCTTCCCTCCGAACACCATGTCGTACAGGTAGATCACCGGCACGATGGTGGACGACTCGGTGTCGATGGGGGAGAACATCTTCGTCCACAGGAAGAAGGTGGTGGTGTTGATGCTCCAGAAGGTGAGGGAGGTCTTAATGACGCCCTTCAGCAGGGGCAGGGTGATTCGGGTGAACTGGGACACTTTGCCCGCGCCGTCGATGGTGGCGGCCTCATAGAGATCCTGGGGGATGCCCTCAATGCCGCTGATGTAGATCAGCATATAGTAGCCCACGCTGCCGAATACGAAGGAGCCGGTCATGGCCCAGAACTTCAAATCGGTGCCCAGCCACTTGATCTTTTCGCCGCCGAAGAGCTGGACAATCTCGTTGAGCAGTCCGTAATCATAGTTGAAGATGTACTGGATCCACATGGTGGCCAGGGCCACCGCGCTAATGATGTTGGGCAGGTAGATGACGGCCCGGAAGAACTTCTTGCCCCGGATGCCGCTGGTGACTACCACCGACATCAGCATCGCGAGGGCCAGGGTGATAATGCCGCCCACGAACCAGATCAGCAGCATATTGCGCATGGAAGTCAGGAAGCTCGCGCTCTTGAAGATTTTCAGGTAATTGCCCAGGCCGTAGAAGCTCCAGTCCGCCATGGTGGCGGTGACGCTTTCCACCTGGAAGAAGCTCATCAGCACCGTGCGGCACACGGGGTAGACGAACATGATCAGCAGGGACAGCACGGCGGGCAGGCTGAACCAGAAGATCATGGCTTTGTTCTTTTTCAAAGTGCCCTCTCCTTTCTAAGCCGGGATAGAAAAGGCAGGCGGCGCCATGGGGGCGCCGCCTGCCAGCGCGACGGATGTAGTCTTACTTATACAGGGCGTCCAGGGCGGCGCAGAAAGCCGCGCCATCGGCGTACTTGCCCTCGAACAGCTCAACGCACATGGACTTGATGGTGTCCTTCAGGTCGGCGTTCTCATGGAGGCCGGCGCACCAGGTCATGGGCTTCTCGGCGGCCTGCAGGGCCTCTACGGAGCCTTCCAGGCTGGGATAAGCCTTATTGCGGGTGTCGGCGGGAATCTGCTTGGCCTCGGTGGCCATCTTCTGATCCCACTCGCCGGTGGTCAGGAAGATGATGAAGTCAAAGGCGGCCTGGGCGTTCTCACTGTACTCGGTGATGGCCAGGGAGTTGGCGCCGCCGTATACGGAGGAGTTGTCCGCGCCGCCGTCCACCGCGGGGTAGTTGCAGAAGCCCCAGTTCACCTGGGTGTCGGTGTTGCCGTCCACCTCGGCGGTGACGTAGTTGCCGCAGATGACCATGGCGGCCAGGCCGAAGCCGATCTTGTTCTGGCTGGCGGGATAGGCGTCGGGCGCGCCGTCCACGAAATAGCCCTTGTTGATCAGGTCGATGATGTCCTGAGCGGCCTGCTCAGCCTTGGTACCGCTCCAGCCGCCGTTCTTGTCCAGCTCGGCGATCTTCTCCTCGCCCAGGTAGCGAACCAGGGTGTGGTAGAACGCGAAGTCGCAGTAGGCGTCATCCTGGGCGATGGGGCCCACGCCGGAATCCTTGATCTTCTGGCAGGCGTCCAGGAACTCGGCCCAGGTGGCGGGGGCGGAGGTGACCTGGGCGTTCTCAAAGGCGGTCTTGTCGTAGAAGAAGCCGCCGATCTGGGGCTGCTCCACGATGGAGTTCAGATGGCCGACCCACTCGATGACCTGGTTGTTCAGGCAGGCGTAGCTCCAGCTGTCATAGTTGACGGCCTTGGCCATGTCGGTGAGATCCAGGATGTTGGGGTAGGTGTTGGCGATGCGCTGGTAGTCGTCTTCGATGATGTCGATCTTCTCCTTGGCCTCCAGAGAAGCGGACAGCACCTTGTTCACGTCGCGGCCCTTGAACTCGATGTTCACCTTCGCGCCAGTCTCGGCCTCAAAAGCCGCGGCGGCCTCGGAGATGACGTTGGCCTGGGGCTCGCCGGTGGACCACATGGACCACATGGTCAGCTCCACGCCCTCGTACTTCTTGTCGCCGCCCTCGGGAGCCTTGCTCTCCTCAGTGCCGGTCTTGGACTCGGCGGGGGGATCGGTCTCGGGGGCCTTGGTCTCGTTGCCGCCGTCGCTGGAGCAGCCGGCCAGCATGGCCAGCACCATAACGGCGGCCAGCAGCAGAGCCATGAGCTTCTTCATTTTCATTTTCTACCTCCTGAAATGATAAATGGTGTCTTTGGCCGTCTCCGGCCACTTCAAATATGAGTATATCGGTTTTCTTCTCTGGAAAACAGTCCTTTTCTTGCTGTACTGTTTATATATATTGCTCTTTTCCTCTTTTGTGGAATTTCCCAAGGGTTCCCGCCGCTTTGGGGAGGGAAATCAGCGAAGTGCAAGCCGCTTTGCTCCAACGCCGGAAAATACCGCACAATCCATAAAAGAAAATCTAAATCAATTCCCCGATCTTGCACAATTTCGAGAAATCGTTTATAATAATTGCGGAACCGCCGCACGCAGGATTTTTGATAAAATTGCGCCGGGGAGGCGAGGCCGGATGGCAACCTACAGCTTTTCACGGGCGGAGCAGGCTCCGCCCGTCCGCGGGGCCCCGCGGATGCTCTATATCACCAGGGATCAGTATTCGGAGGACTGGAATTCCAACCTCCACACCCACGGCTGCGCCGAGCTGTTTTTCATCACCGACGGCCACGGCCGCTTCCGCACCCAGTCGGAGGAGTTTCCCGTATCCATCCGGGACCTGATCATCATTAACACCAACGTCCCCCACACCGAGCTGAGCCAGGCGGACAGCCCCCTGGAATACACCGTACTGGGCGTGGAGGGGCTGGAGACCCTGGCGGGGGCGGAGGGCTACACCATGCTCCACCTCCACAGCGGCTGGGAGGAGCTGATGAGCCTGCTGGAGCTGATCCTCCGGGAGGCCCGCGCCGCCCTGCCGGGGTATGAGCGGGCCTGCGGCGCGCTGCTGTCGGTGATTCTCATCCGCCTGGGGCGGCAGGGGGAGGCAGCCCTGTCCGGCGAGCCCGCCGGGCCCCGGACCTCCCGGGAATGCGATCTGGTGCGGCGGTACATCGACAACCATTTCAAGGAGAGCCTCACCCTGGAGCAGCTGGCCGGACTGGCCCACCTGAACAAGTATTACCTGTCCCATACCTTCCGCCGGGAGTTCGGGGTCTCCCCCATCAACTACCTGATCTCCCGCCGCATTGAGGAGAGCAGGTTCCTCCTGCGGGAGACCGACCACTCCCTCTCCCTCATCGCCCAGATGCTGGGGTTTTCCACCCTGAGCTACTTTTCCCAGAGCTTCCGGCGGGTGGAGGGGATGAGCCCCATGGAATACCGCAAGCAGAACCGGTAATCCCCATTTTCATGATCGGTGTTCAAAAACCGCCCAGGCCGCTTGGCGATCCGCCTCCGGCCTGGGCGGTCAGCCGCTCCGCCGCCTGGACGCCAACGCAGAAATAGAGCTTGACAAATCGAGCGTTTGTACTATAATAAAAGGTACAAACGTTTGATAGAGACGAGGCCTCCCAAACGGGCGGCGTCAATCCATCTGCCGGGAGGGAAGCCCTGTGGAGGTTATGGACAAGCTGACAATTCTGGCCGACGCCGCCAAGTATGACGCCGCCTGCACCTCCAGCGGAGTGATCCGGGGGGCCAAGCCGGGCACCATCGGCACCGCCGTCAACTCCGGCTGCTGCCACACCTTTTCCGCCGACGGGCGGTGCGTGTCCCTGCTGAAGGTGCTCTACACCAACCATTGCTGCTACGACTGCGCCTACTGCGTGAACCGCTGCTCCAACGACGTGCCCCGGACGGCCTTTACCCCCCGGGAGCTGGCGGAGCTGACCATCCAGTTTTACCGGAGAAACTATATCGAGGGGCTGTTTCTGTCCTCCGCCGTGCTGAAAAGCCCCGACTACACCACCGAGCGGATGATTGAAACCCTGGGCCTGCTGCGCACCGAGTACCGCTTCAACGGCTACATCCACGCCAAGGCCATCCCCGGGGCGGATCCGGGGCTGACCTACCAGCTGGGCCTGCTGGCGGACCGTCTGAGCGTCAACATTGAGCTGCCCTCCGAGTCCTCCCTGCGCCTGCTGGCCCCGGACAAGAGCCGGACCTCCATTTTCACCCCCATGGCCCAGATCCGGGACGGGGCCGCCCAGTCCAAGGCGGAGCTGAAGCTCTACCGCCACGCGCCGAAATTTGCCCCGGCGGGGCAGTCCACCCAGATGATCGTGGGGGCCACCCCGGAGAGCGATCGGCACATTTTGTCGCTGACGGAGGGGCTTTACCGGAAATACCGGTTGAAGCGGGTGTTTTTCTCCGCCTATATGCCCGTCTCCGACCACAAGAGCCTGCCCGTGCCCGCGGGGTTCAAGCCGCCCCTGCTGCGGGAGCACCGCCTCTACCAGGCGGATTGGCTGCTGCGGTTCTACGGCTTCACCGCCGGAGAGATCCTGGACGAGAGCCGCCCCAACTTCGACGAAGCCCTGGACCCCAAAAGCGACTGGGCCCTGCGCCACCCGGAGTTCTTCCCGGTGGAGGTCAACCGGGCGGATTACGAGGCCATCCTCCGGGTCCCCGGCATCGGGATGCGGGGGGCGCAGCGGATCGTGGCCGCCCGGCGGTACGGCCCCCTGTCCTTCGAGGGGCTGAAGCGGCTGGGCATCGTGATGAAGCGGGCCCAGTATTTCATCACCTGCGGGGGACGGATGCTGCCCGGCCTGCGGTTCAGCCAGGACAGCGTCTACCGCCGCCTCACCGGGCTGGAGCAGGCGGCCCTGGGCGGCGAAAGCTGGGAGCAGCTCTCCCTGTTCGGCGGGGCGGTGGGCTGACATGACGGCCTATCGGTACGACGGCACCTTCGCCGGATTTTTAACCTGCGCCTGGGACGCCCTGGAGGACGGGACAGAGCCCTCCGCCTTCCTGCTTCCGGGGGACGGGGCCACCCTCTGGGAGGAGCGGCAGGTGGCGGCGGACCAGGGGCGGGCCAGACGGCTGTACGCCGCGCTGAGCAGGCGGGTTTCCCCCGCCTTTCAGAAGCTCATCGCCCGCGGCTTCCTCACCTGCCTGCCGGAAAAGGAGCTGGCCCTTCTGACTCTCATCCGCCGGGGCCTGCGGGAGGGGGACCGGGTGCGGCTGGACCTCAGCGACCCGGTGATGGCCCGGGTCAATCTGGCCCTGACAAAAATGTGGACGGAGTGGGATCATTTGAAGGGGTTCGTCCGCTTTTCCGAGCTGGACGGCGTGCTGGTGGGGGAGATCGAGCCGAAAAACCGGGTGCTGCCCCTGCTGGCCCCCCACTTCGCCGCCCGGTACTCCGGGGAGCGGCTGGCCCTCTACGACCGCACCCACCACGAGATCTTCCTCTCCGACCGGGGCCGTTGGAAGCTCCTCCCGGCGGAGGACTTCCGCATGGGCCCCGCCGGCTCCGGGGAGCGGGCCTGCCGGGCCATGTGGCGGAGGTATTACGACACCATCGCCATTGAGGGGCGGACCAACCCCAAATGCCAGTCCACCCACCTGCCCAAGCGGTACCGCCATGTGATGACGGAGTTCCTCACCGACGGGGAAATGGAGCGGAGCCTTCCGGGACAGGCCCCAACAGCCTCTTTAGAGGACGGGACGCAGGCTCACAGCTCCACGTCCACCACCCGGACATAGCGGCGCAGGGGATATTCCCCGTCATGGGCCTCGCCGGGGAAGGCGGCGGACATGGACCCGGCCCGGGTCACCCGGGTCACGCCCGCCCGGGCCAGCAGCTGGGCCAGCTCCTCCCGCTTCCCGGGTTCGCACAAAAGCCCCGCCGTCTGGAGCCGCCCCTTCTGGCGGCGCAGGGCGGGCAGCAGCTCCGCCTGGGGAAGCAGCTTCACCAGCACGTTCCCCTCCATGGGGGACAGCTCCAGCTCCCGTCCGGGCCGGAGGACGGCGGAGCACCCTTTGCCCCGGAACAGGGCCTCCCCCGCCGCCCTTCCGTCTGCCACGCGCTCCAGCAGGGCGGTGTGGCCGCTGAGGGAGGCGGAGGCCCCACCCGATGGGCCGGGACGCTTTGCTGCCGCCCGCTCCAGATAGGGCAGGAAGTCCCGGCAGAAGGCCGCGCCCTCCTCCCAATTTCCGGTGTCCAGGAAGATCACCTGGCAGGAGGAGCACAGCCGCTGGCCTGTGTCCACAATGTGGGCCGCCAGGGAGGACAGCTCCCCCTCCCTGTCCTCGTAGCCGGAGACATAGGCGAAGCTGAGGCGGTGGCCCCATTCGATGAGCTTGCACCCCGGTCCCGCCAGGGTGCGGGCGGCCTCAATGGCCCCGTCGCCGCCCCAGGCCACCAGCCCGTCCGCCAACGCCGCCAGGGCGTCCAGCTCCTCCCGCTGGCCCGAGGAGAGGTCAAAGGCGTAAAGGTAGGGGGCCAGCCGGGGCTCCTGCTCCGCCAGCAGCTGAAACGCCGCCAGGGACAGCCCCTTGTCCCCATGGGGCAGCTTGATCAGGTTGATGTTCCCGGTCAGAAGCCCCTCCAGCGCGGTATAGACGGGCAGTCCCGGCATATTCCCCGGGGCGATGTGGAACAGCACGCCCAGGGGCAGGGCGCGGGCAGTGGTTTTGGCCAGCTTGACAGGGCGGAAGGGCTCAGGCCCCAGCTCCGCGGCCAGCTTGGCCTCCAGGGCCTCCCGGCGCAGCAGTGGGAGCAGCTGGTCCAGCCCCACCCCGGCGGGCAGGAACCGGGCCAGCAGGGGGGCGAACTCCCCGGCCTCCAGCCGTTTGCCCAGGGCGTCCACGGCGCGGATCACCGTCTCCGCCTCCAGGGGCGGGGCGGCGCGGACGGCGTTCAGCTGGGTCTCCAGGCTGTCCAGCACGGTGTTCCGTTCCGTGTCCGGCAGCAGCGTTCCGTTGGCGAAGATCAAAAGGCTTCCCCCTTTCCCAAAAGCTCGGCGGCCCCGGCGGCACAGGTCTGGATGTCCCCCATGCCCACCCGTCCCAGGATGGTGAGATAGGGGGAGGCAATGCCGCAGCCGCACTGCTCCCCCGGCGTCAGACGGCCCAAATCGTCGGTCATGACGCTGAGGGTGGGGGTGGCGCACATCAGGGGCGAGATCAGGTTCACCAGCCCCACCCGGCCCGTGGGCAGCGGCTCCAGGGTGTCCGGGTCCCGGATGATCACCCTTCCATAGGCGGGCAGGTGGAAGTGGTGCCGGGGGCAGGTGTTGTAGAACACCGGGTGCTCCACCGCGCCAAACAGCTCGTTGATGTTCTCCTCTGGAATGCCCAGCACCCGCTCCACCAGGGCGTAGAGGGTGCCCTTGTCCACCTCCTGGTCGGCGTGCTGCTTCCAGCCCCCGGCCAGGATGATCCGGGAGCCCCGGGGCAGCCTCACCCGGAGGCCCAGTTCCTCCATCCGCTTCAGGCCGAACCACAGATAGGAGGGGAACCCGATAACCCTGGTGGGGAAGCGGGAGCCCTCCAGCCGCTTCAGGGCCTTTGCCACCGAATCCAGGTCGGGGACATAGGCCCCGTCTGCCATGCGCAGGGCGTAGGTCCGGCTGAGGGGCGGGGAAAAGTGGGTCAGGCCGAACATGGTGCGGGTGACCCCGGTGTGGTTGGATTTGTGGGGCTTGTAGCCCAGAATGACGCAGTGGGCGGGCTTGGGGGACACCAGATGGTGGCGGAAGCCCAGGTTGATCACCATGGGGGCCTCCGCCAGGATGGAGCCCCAGTCAAAGCCGATGCGGCTGAACCTCCCGCTGGTGCCCGACGAGGTGACCTTCATGGCCATCCGCCGCTGGGACATGGAAAACAGGGCCTTTCGCTTGAAAAAGAGGGTGGGGATTACAGGGATTTTTGCCAGATCCTCCATGGTCCGGAGCTGATCCGGGGAAAAGCCCAGGTGCCCGCAGATGGCGGCGTAGCCGGGGCAGTGGCGGATGTGGTAGGCGCAGTTGTCCCGGCAGGCCCGGAGAAAGGCCCGGTCGGAACCTGGCAGGTCGTAGGGCCGGAGCCGCCAAAACAGCCGCTGACGGGACAGCATGGCCTCGCCTCCTTTGAAAGAATGGCAGTACACCCGCATTATAGCACAACGGTTCCTATTTTTAAATGTAGTGCAGAAAGATTTTTAAAAGTCAGGGCGGGGATCGCCTGTCCCAGCCCCAAAACAGCGAAAGCCCGCCCATTGCCAGGCCGCTCCCAAATAGGGAAACGGCCCGTACAATGGGTGGGCTTCTATTTGTGATCGTTGTTGTGGTATGTCCGCCGCTTGCGGCCTGCGCTGTCTGCGTTCGGGTGCTCAGGCCCGCGGAACGCTCACGCCGGACCCCCCAAATGTTCCATAAAAGCAGCCTTATTTTCCTGGGGCGAAGTAGCGGGCCTCCCCAAATCCGCCCGCGCCCCCA
>CAJUCA010000065.1 GCA_910585265.1 uncultured Oscillospiraceae bacterium
CAGCGGCAATTCTGGCCGTTAAGCTGGGTGCTGAGGCTATTGGTACAGCTTCTAAACAGGCTCTAAGGCAAGTATACTACAGCCTGCTCCGGATTGCAAGTGATAATTATATATTTTACAAAAAATATTTAGCATCTTGCAAGATTATAGATGGGGTGAGGCCAGTATTTTCCAACGCTTAGAAATTTTCCGGACCAAGGGAAATTTAGGGGTAGACAACCAGGGATAAATTGAGTAAGATATATATTGCAAGATTTGAGGGGGCGCGGCCCCCATCCATTTTATATGAGAGGCGTGGGAGAATATGAGCAAAAAAAACCTAAACGTCCGTTGGCTGTACCTGGCGGCGGGCGTCCTTGCCCTGCTGTTCGCGGGCATCATCTACGGCTGGTCCATTCTGAAGGCCCCCCTGGCGGCGGACTTCGGCTGGACCGCCGACCAGCTGGCCCTGAATTTCACCTTGACGATGTGCTTCTTCTGCCTGGGCGGCATGGTGGGGGGCCTGCTGTCCAAGCGGATCGGCTCCCGGGCCTCCCTGATCCTGGCGGGCGTGCTGTCCTGCCTGGGCTTTTTCCTCACCGCCCGGCTGGACGGCGCGAGCGTGGCCATGCTGTACGTCAGCTATGGCGTGCTGGCGGGCTTGGGCATCGGCATCGCCTATAATGTGATCATTTCCACCGTAAACGCCTGGTTTCCCGACAAAAAGGGCACCTGCTCCGGCGCGCTGATGATGGGCTTCGGGGCCTCCGCCCTGGTGGTGGGCAATACGGTGAGCGTGCTGATGGAGCACCCCGCCGTTGGCTGGCGGATGGCCTTCACGGGGCTGGGCGCGGCGTTGGGGATCATCCTGGCGGCGGCCGGGTTCCTCCTCCGCCTGCCCCCGGCGGGGCTGAAGCTGCCCAAGCCGGAGGGAAAGGCGGGCGGCAGCTCCGAGGACTTCGAGGCCAGGGACTACACCCCGGCGGAGATGGTACGCCGCTTTACCTTCTGGCGGGCCTTTGTGTGCATTGTGTTTCTGGCGGCGGTGGGCAATACGGTGATCTCCTTCGCCCGGGATCTGTCCATCTCCGTGGGCGCGGAGGCGGGGCTTGCCACCACCCTGGTGGGGGTGCTGTCCGTCTGCAACGGCCTGGGCCGCATCGCCACCGGGGCGGTTTTCGACAAGCTGGGCCGCCGCAAAACCATGCTGCTGGCCAACGCGGTGGCCATTGCCGCCGCCGGGGTGACGCTGCTGTCCGTGCTCATCGGCTCGGTGCCCCTGTGCGTGGCGGGCTTGTGCGTCACCGGGTTCTCCTACGGCTCCTGTCCCACCATTTCCTCCGCCTTTGTGTCGGCGTTTTACGGCTCTCAGCACTTTTCCATGAACTTTTCCATCATGAACTTCAACCTGATGGGGGCCTCCCTGCTGGCTACCGTGTCCAGTATGCTGTTCACCAGCTCCGGCGGCTACGCGGCCCCCTTTGTGCTGCTGCTGGTGTTGTCCGGGGCGGCTCTGGTGCTGAACCTCAGCGTGAAAAAGCCCTGATTCCATTCCCGCGCAAGAACTCCCGGCAGCCTGCCTGAAGCTGCCGGGAGTTCTTTTGATCTGTTCCATCTGTTCGGCTGTCCGTCCGCGCCAAACCAATCAAGAGCCAGCGGGCAAGCCTTCGCCGGGCTTGATGTCATCTGTATAAATTCCGGCGACTCCGGCCTGGATCAGCTGGGCGGAGCGGGCGGGATCATTGACCGTGTGGGCGAAAATCTTAATGTTGTGGGGCTGCGTCAGCCCGAACCACAGATCGTCAGGCATATTTTCCCACATCGTAATGACGGGGATGTTCTCCCGCCGGCAGTATGCCACCAGATTCTCCGGGAGGCGGTCCTCCGAATCTCCGATGGAATAGTAGGTATACAGCCAATTCTCGAAGGGGTAGACCTGATCCACCCAGGGCTTGAAGTCGTTGTGGTGGTTCTGGATGATAAAACGGGCCAGAATGTCCGTCCGCCCCGCGTCCTTCGCGGCCTGGACAATCTGCCGGAAGCCGGATTTCACGTCGGCCTCCTCATAACAGTACTTGAAGTCGGTCATAAAGTACATATCCTCGTGGAGAAGCATCAGGTTGATCAGCGATGTTACATCCATGGGGGTCTCCGCACCGTAAAACCTGGACGCCATAAACTGATCGTAGGACACCGCCTGCCCGGTGTATTCCACGCCGGTTTTTTTGCACCAATGGGGCCAATCGTGCTCCAGCACCAGCACGCCGTCGGCGGTGAGGCACAGGTCCCCCTCGAAAACCCGGTGGCCCTGCTGGTAGTTCAGCTCAAAGGACTCCAAGGAATTGACGTAGGTGTAGCCGTTCGGACTTCTTCCCCCCGCGTGCGCCACCAGATAGTGCTGCTCAAACCACCGGGCGGACAGGGGGATGTGCCGGGGAAACACCACGGCGGAGATAACCACAGCAATACACAAAAGCACCCATTTGATGTTCCCCAGCTTTTTCCAGAAGCCCGCGGGAATCTGGATGGCGCAGAGAACGATCACGGAGGTCAGGAGCAGGACGCCGCAAAAAAGCAGCCACAGCTTCTTGCTCCGGATCGCCGCAGTACGCAGAAAGCCCTCCCAGCTCCAAATCGGGCCAAACAGCCGGGGGAGGGCCAGCGGAAGCACGATGGATAGGGCCGCAATGACGGAAAGGACGGAAAAAGGGACGTTGTTTATTTTTCTTTTCATACCGCGTTCAATCCTCTATTAGGGTGTGGGGCTTGCGTGCATAATGGAAAAGCCGCGCCGTTTCTACAGAACCGCTCTAATTGGAAAAGATGGTACTGCCCGGGATTTCTCCCAGACAGTACCGTCTTTTCCCTTTGTGTCCCTTCGCGGAAGCGGCGGCGCGGTACGGCGGTTCTTAAACCTCTGCCGCGTCCGGCTTCCCGAACGTCTTGATGGCCCGGTCGGTTTCAGCCCTGCGCTCCTCCAGGGCCTCGGCCAGCAGCATATCCTTCACCTTCATTAGCCGGGTGGTGGTGGAGCGGTCGTTCTCGTCCAGCTTCATGGTGATATACCGGATGTTCTCCTGGGTGTTGGGGATGACCACGTACTCCAGGGCGTTGACGCGCCGCCGGGTCTTTTCGATCTCCTCCGCCATAAGCTGGGCGGCCTTTTCCGTCTCCGCCAGCTTCAGCATATTCTGGAATACCTCGCCCAGGGCGGCTACCGCCCCGTCCAGCTCGCCGCTGGTGGCGGCGAAGCCGTAGGGGAAGATGTCCCCGGTGTCGTCGGTGCGGGTCTGGTAGTGGTACTCGGGCACGTTCACCGACATGACGTTTTTGAACGTCATGGTCAGCTCCACGCTCTGCTTGGGGTACATCAACGCCTGCTCCATGGCCTGCGCACTCATCAGCGCGGAGGCCACGGTAAAGGAGCTGTGGACCCGCATCAGCTCCTGCTCCACCTGGGCGCGGAGGGCGCGAAGCTCCCGCACGGTGTCCAGAAACTGCTTCATCAGCTCGTCCCGCTTGTCCTTCAGCAGCTTGTGGCCCCGCTGGGCGGTTTTCAGCTTGCCTTTCAAGCGGGTAAGCTCCATTCGGGTGGGGTTTACCACGGTGTTTGCCATGACCTACCCCTCCTTTACTGGTCTTTCTTGGGCAGATACTTGTCGATATACTCCTGCTTGATGCGCTTCAGCTCGGCGGTGGGCAGGATGGACAGCAGCTCCCAGCCCAGGTTCAGCGTCTCCTCGATGGAGCGGTTCTCCTCATAGCCCTGGTTCACGTACCGCCGCTCGAACTCATCGGCGAACTTGGCGTACAGCAGGTCGGTGGGGGTCAGGGCCGCCTCGCCCAGGATGGACATCAGCTCCTTGTTGTCCTTGCCGGTGGAGTAGGCCGCGAACAGCTGGTTCATGGTGTTGGCGTGATCCTCCCGGGTCTTGCCCACGCCGATGCCCTTGTCCTTCAGACGGGACAGGGAGGGCAGCACGTCCACCGGGGGATTGATGCCCTGGCGGTACAGCGCGCGGGACAGGATGATCTGGCCCTCGGTGATATACCCGGTCAGGTCGGGGATGGGGTGGGTCTTGTCGTCCTCGGGCATGGTGAGGATGGGGATCATGGTGATGGACCCCGCCTTGCCCAGCTGCCGCCCGGCCCGCTCGTAAATGGTGGCCAGGTTGGTATACAGGTAGCCGGGGAAGCCGCGCCGCCCGGGCACTTCCTTCTTGGCGGCGGACACCTCGCGCAGGGCCTCGGCGTAGTTGGTGATGTCGGTGAGGATAACCAGCACGTGCATATCCTTCTCGAAGGCCAGATACTCGGCCGCCGTCAGGGCCATCCGGGGGGTGGCGATACGCTCCACGGCGGGGTCGTCCGCCAGGTTGGTGAACAGCACGGTGCGGTCGATGGCCCCGGTGCGCTTGAACTCCTGGACGAAGAACTCGGACTCCTCGAAGGTGATGCCGATGGCGGCGAACACCACGGCGAAGTTCGCGCTCTCGTCCCCCAGCACCTTGGCCTGACGGGCGATCTGGGCCGCCAGATTGGCGTGGGGCAGGCCGGAGCCGGAGAAGATAGGCAGCTTCTGTCCACGGACCAGGGTGTTCAGTCCGTCGATGGTGGAAATGCCCGTCTGGATGAATTCGTTGGGGTAGTCCCGGGCGGCGGGGTTCATGGGCAGGCCGTTGATGTCCCGGTACTCCTCAGCCAGGATGGCGGGGCCGCCGTCGATGGGCACGCCCATGCCGTTGAACACCCGGCCCAGCATATCGCCGGACACGCCCAGCTGGAGCGGGTGCCCCAGGAAGCGGACCTTGGACTGGGCCAGATTGATGCCGGCGGCGGACTCAAAGAGCTGCACCACGGCGGTGTCGCCGTTGACCTCCAGCACCTGGCCCCGGCGGATGGTGCCGTCGGGCAGCTCCACCTCCGCCAGCTCGTCGTAGGTGACGTGCTCCACCATTTTGACCATCATCAGCGGGGACGCGATCTCCTGGATGGTTTTATACTCTCGGATCACAGCTCCTCACCTGCCTTTCTCACGACCTCGTCGATCTCCTTTTCCATGGCGTCGGAGATATCGGCGTACACCTGGGAATACTCGTCGGCGGGCACGCTCTTGGCGCGTCCGATGCGCTCCCTGGCGGGTATGTCGAACAGCTTCGCGGTGGGCGCGCCCTTGGTGATGGCGTCCCGGCACAGCTTGTCGTAGTCCAGGATCATGGCCAGCAGCTTCTCCTGGCGGTCGTAGGTGGAGAAGGAGTCGATGTCCACGAAGGAGTTCTGCTGGAGGAAGTCCTCCCGCACCATGCGGGCGGTCTCCAGGGTGAGCTGGTCGGCGGGGGACAGGGAGTCCTTACCCACCAGCTGGACGATCTCGTTCAGGCTGGACTCCTGCTGGAGGATGCCCATGGCCTGCTCCCGGTTCTGGAGGAACTCACGGCCCAGGTTCTCGTCAAACCAGGGCTTCAGGGAGTCCAGGTACAGGGAGTGGGAGGTGAGCCAGTTGATGGCGGGGAAGTGCCGCTTGTAGGCCAGGGAGGCGTCCAGGGCCCAGAACACCTTGACGATACGCATGGTGCCCTGGGAGACAGGCTCGGCCAAATCGCCGCCGGGAGGGGACACCGCGCCCACGGCGGTGAGGCTGCCCCGGCGGTCCTCCTCGGACCCCAGGCAGGACACGGAGCCCGCCCGCTCGTAGAACTGGGCCAGACGGGAGGCCAGGTAGGCGGGGTAGCCCTCCTCGCCGGGCATCTCCTCCAGACGGCCGGACATCTCGCGCAGGGCCTCGGCCCAGCGGGAGGTGGAGTCGGCGATAACTGCCACGTCGTAGCCCATGTCCCGGAAGTACTCGGCGATGGTGATGCCGGTGTAGATGGACGCCTCACGGGCGGCCACCGGCATATCGGAGGTGTTGGCGATGAGCACCGTGCGCTTCATCAGCGTCTCGCCGGTGCGGGGGTCCACCAGCTCGGGGAACTCCCGGAGCACGTCGGTCATCTCGTTGCCCCGCTCGCCGCAGCCGATATAGACCACGATGTCCACGTCGGACCATTTGGCCAGGGCGTGCTGCATCACCGTCTTGCCCGAGCCGAAGGGGCCGGGGATGGCGGCGGTGCCGCCCTTTGCCACGGGGAAGAACGTATCCACGATACGCTGCCCGGAGGACAGGGGCTTGACGGGGGGATACTTGTGCTTGTAGGGGCGGCCGATACGCACCGGCCACTTCTGGCTCATAGCCAGCTCCACCTCGGTGCCGTCCTCCTTCACCAGGACGGCCACGGTGTGGCGGACGTTATACTGTCCCGCGGGCTCCACGCTTTTCAGGGTGCCCTTCAGGTTGGGGGGCACCATGATCTTGTGAAGCACCACCGGGGTCTCGGGGACGGTGCCGATGATGTCGCCGCCCACAACCTTGTCCCCGGCCTTGGCTACGGGGGTGAAGTCCCACAGCTTCTCCAGGTCGATGGCGGGCACCTCCACGCCGCGGGGGAGGTTGTTGCCCTGCACCTTCTCCATGATCTTCTCCAGGGGACGCTGGATGCCGTCATAGATGTTCTCGATCATGCCGGGGCCAAGCTCCACGCTCATGGGGGAGCCGGTGGTCACCACCTCGGTGCCCGGGCCCAGGCCGGAGGTCTCCTCATAAACCTGGATGGAGGCGGAGTCGCCGTTCATGGTGAGGATCTCACCGATGAGACGCTCGGGACCCACGCGCACCACGTCGGACATATTGGCGTCCGCCATGCCGGTGGCCACCACCAGGGGGCCGGAGACCTTAACTACTTTTCCCATAGGCTTTCAAAACCTTCTTTCTTAAGGTCGTTATTGTTACAGGATATCCGCGCCCACGGCGCGCTCCACGGACTTCTTGATGTTGGCCATGCCCAGCCCCAGGCTGCCCTCCTTGCCGGGTATGAGGATGATCGCCGGGGTGAGCTCGTCCTTGTAGCGGGCGATGTCCGCCTCCATCTGGGCGGCGAACTGCTCGGTGAGGTACACCACCGCGAAGTCCTCCTTGGCGATGCGGTGCAGGGTGTGGCGGGCCTGATCCACATTGTCCGCGGGGAAAACCGTCAGGCCCAGGGCCTTGAAGCCCATGACGCTGTCCTTGTCGCCCAGAACGGCGATCTGATAGCTGTTTGCCATACGTCTCCCCCCTTAACAGTAGGCCCGGCGCAGCCGCGCGCGGATGGTTGCGCCGTCAATCCCCGCCATGCGTCCGGTGAGGATGATGCGGATGGCGGTGGCCTCCGCCTCCCGGGCGTACAGGTACGCCGCCACGGGCTGCTCCCCGAAGGGGATCATGCGGGCCTTCGACATATAGGCCATCAGCGCGTCGTCGCACAGACGCTCAAAATCGGTGAGCGGCCCGCCGTTGGGCACCGCCAGGGCCGCCCCGGCCTCCGCCGCCGCCAGCAGGGGCGAGCCGTGGTACAGCCGGGCCAGATCCGGGCCGGGGGTAACCGCGATATCCGCCGGGGACACCGCGCCCCCCTCCACCAGCACCAGCCGGAGGAAGTCCGGCCCCTTGTCCAGCCGGGCGCACCGCACGGCGGAGCGCAGGTTAGCCCCGTCGATGGCCAGGGACACGTAGCCCTCCAGGAATTTGCTTCCGGATTTCTTGGCAAGGGCCGCCAGCTCCTGGTAGTAGGCCCGGTCCAGCACAAAGTCCGCCTGCTGGGGGTCGCCGGAGGAGCCAAGCAGCTCCCGGGCATGGGCCGCCGCCTCCTGGAACACCGGGGCGTAGGACCGCAGATCCTCCCGGCGGAAGTCCTCCGCCAGCTTTTCCGGCTCGTACCGCCCGCCCCGCAGGAGCAGACGGTCCTGATCCAGGCCCAGTGCCGCCGCCTTCACCAGGGTTTTGACGTTATGGTAATCGTACCGGCACCGGAACACGTCCAGCAGCGGGGGATCGTCCACCGCCTTGCCCAAATCCTCGAACAGCGCGCCCTGGGCGTCCGCCAGCATATCCTCCACCGCGGCGGGGGTGACCTCGTTCAGGTCCGGGTAGCCGCACTCGCCCAGCACCTTGGCGGCGTCGGCGGCGTCCTTGGCGTCGATCATCCGCTCCATCCGTTCAGCGGTGAGCAGGCGGGTCTCCATCACCCGCACCCGGGCGGAGATGGACAGAAAATCCGTTTCCTTCAGTTTCTTAGACAAGTCGTTTCCCCCTTTCCTATTTCAGCTTGAAAGGGGCCGCTCATTCAAACAGCACTTTGGCCACCTCGCCCGCCAGCGCGCCGCGCTGGAGCCGGATCAGGGTGTCAAAGGTGCAGTTGACCTCTACCGCTCCGTCGGAGAGGATGAAGCCGCCGTCCATGGGGCGGGTCTCCTCCGCCAGGGTGAGCATGGCGGTGCCGTTCAGCACGGCGGACGCGCCAGCCACCACCTTGTCCAGGAGGGCCCCGGCCTTGGAGCTGGTGACCTCGCCGGGCAGCTTGGGGGCCACGGCCTCGGCCAGCTTCTTGTTGGCCGCCACCACCACCGCCTTGCCCACCTGGGCCCGGTGGCTGGGGGAGAAGATCAGCTTCTCCTTCCCGGTGGTGGACGCCTGGACGGCCAGATCGGCCAGCAGATCCACGTACTGGTCGGTGGGCAGGGCCAGCAGCTTCTTGTGAGCCAGCTGGAACGCCTCCTCAATGACCTCCTGCTTGGCCGCCAGCACCGCCTTGCGGCACTCCATCTGGGCGGTGGACGCCATGCGGTCCTCCCGCTCCGCGGCGGCTTTCCGGCCCTGGGCCAGAACCTCGTCCCCGGCGGCCTTGGCCTCCGCCTGGGCCTGGGCGGTGATCTCCGCGGCCTTGGCCTTGGCCTCCGCCAGAATGGCGTCGATCTCCTTCTGGCTGTCCTCCTGGATGCGCGCGGTAATCTTTTCAATTCCGTTCATATGTTTGGTTTACCGCCTTTCCTTGCTTGTTTGGTATAAGCCCATGCTTACCCCGCGTTCATGACCAGCAGGATGGACGCCAGCAGGGACAGGATGGCGTAGAACTCCACGATACCGCACAGGATGATGCCCTTGGTGGACTCCTCGGGACGCTTGGCCACGATGTTCACGGAGGAGGCGGCCACCCGGCCCTGGGCGATGGCGGACAGCAGGCCGCCGAAGGCGATGGGCATACAGGCGGCGAAGTAGGCCATGCCCTGCTGGACGGTGCTCACGGGGCTGCCGCCGAACACGCCGACGTTCAGCATCACCATGAACCACGCCACCAGGCCGTACAGGCCCTGGGTGCCGGGGAGCACCTGGAGGATCAGGCACTTGGAGAAGTTCTCGGGGGACTCGGACACCACGCCGGTGGCCGCTTCGCCGGCCATGCCGGTGCCCTTGGCGGAGCCTACGCAGCACATGGCCACCGCGATGGCGGAGCCGAGGAAGGCCAGGGCCTGGCCGTCAAAGAAATTGAAGAATGCTTCCATGTTAATTTTCCTCCTTAATAATATCTACATATTTTGTGTTGACCGACAAAGGCTGGTAGGGCTTGCCGCCCTCCTCATAAAACCGTCCGAAGAACTCCAGGCATTGCAGGCGGAGATCGTGGACGTACGCGCCCAGAACGCACAGCGCGAAGTTGAGCAGATTGCCCAGCAGGGAGATCACGATGAACACCGGGACGATGCCCGTGGTCGCGCCCAGGGTGTTGAACACCGAGGCGATGACGCTGCCGGACAGCATCAGTGCCATGATCCGGACATAGGAGAGGGCGTCACTGAAGAATCCGGTGACGCCGTTATAGACGATGCCCACAAGGCTGGTGAACTTGCCGAAGCCCTTGGCCTTCCGGGTGCCGCCCAGGGCCAGCATCAGGCCGCCCGCGATGAGCATACCCAGGCCCACGGTGCCGAACACCGGGGGCAGGACCGCCAGCATGGAGCCGCACAGCCACACCACCAGCCCCGCCAGGATGATCCACCAGGTGATCTCGTCGAACAGGGCATCCAGGAAGCAGCCCTTCTTGGTCTTGTGGCAGACGCTGACGGCCATGCCGGTGAGAATCTGGACAAAGCCCAGAGCCACCGAGCCCACCATGATGGCCAGCGTGTCGTTCATGGGGGAGAACAGGGCCGGCATGGTGAAGGTAATTCCCATCAGGCCCAGAAGCTGGGGGATGAAGTCCCCGAAGAAGCCGCCGGTGAGCGCGCCTACGATGAATGTGCTGATGCCGCACCAAAAGAACATCTCCATAAAGTAGGGGTTCTTGGGTCTGGCCTTTTTCAGGTACACCCCGGTGCCCAGCACGATGAGCAGGCCGTAGGCCATGTCCGCCATCATCAGCCCGAAAATCACGATGAAGAAGGGGGCCATCAGGGGGTTGGCGTCCACGCCGTCATAGGCGGGCAGGGAGTACATCTCCGTGATGGTGTTCATGGAGCGGGTGATCGCGTTGTTTTTCAGCTTGACGGGCACCTCGGGGTACTCCTCGGGGGCGGGGTCGGCGGTCTCCAGAGCGCAGGTGAAGCCGCCCAGCAGCTGGGCCAGCTCCCCCTCCTTGTCGGCGGGCACCCAGCCCTCCAGCAGGAAGGCCGCGTCGGTGTCGATGAGCCGGGCCTTGTTCTCCTCCCGGGCGATCTCCTGGGAGGCCCGGTCGGCGCACAGCCGCAGAAGCTCCCGTTTCTCCCCTTGGGCGGCCAGACGGGACTTGTGCTCCGCCGCCTGCCGCTCCAGGGCGGCGATCCGGTTGTCCAGCTGGCGGATGTTGTCCGCCGCCGTCCCGTGCCAGCCCCGCAGGGTCACCCGGGAGAAGCCGAAGGGCCGCATGGCCTCCGTACAGGCGGACAGCGCGGAATTGTGGCAGATCAGCAGGAAGTACTGCAGCTCCCGGTCGCTGCCCGCGGGGAACAGCTGGGCCTCCTGGGCGGCCTGCCCCACCGCCGCCTCCAGGGAGGCGAACTCCACCTTGGAGGGCGCGGAGCAGAACAGGATCTCCACCGTGCCGTCCCCCTCGGTCTCCAGGGCCACGTCCAGGGGCACCCAGGGCTCCAGGGACGCCTTCTGGCTCTGGAGCTTGGCCTGCTCCGCGACGCAGGCGGCCAGGGCGCGCTCCCCGTCGGCGATCTGCCAGGCGGCGGCCAGTCCCTCGCCGTATACCCGGTCGTCAAAGAGCTGCTGCTCCGTCAGGGTGGGGCGGGGGGAGAGCAGGCCGTCCTTGGCGGGGGCGTACCTGCGCAGGGTTTCCAGGGCGGCGTCGATGGTCTGCCGGTCCTCCCGGGCCTTGGCCAGGCCCGCGCCCTCCGGCTTGGCCAGGGCGGACCACTCCGGGTCGGACAGGTCGATGGCCGGCTCCCGTATCGCCACGCAGCCCAGGCTTTGCAGGGGACGAAGCAGCCGCTCCCGGTCGGCTTGAAGGCCCAGCAGGCGCAGCTTTTTCATTTTGACTATTGCCATCAGCTGTTCCCTACCCTTCCAACAATCAGGCCGGCGGCCTGCTCCAGGCGGCCCCGCGCGGCCTGCTTCAGCGACTCGCATTGGGCTGCGCTGTCGCCCAGGGTCTGGGCAGAGTGCTCTCCCGCCCTGGCCTCGGCCTCGGCCAGCATGGCCTTCACCGTTTCCTCGGCCTGGGCCCTGGCGTCAGCCACAAGCTGCCGTCCGGCGCGCTCGGCCTCCGCCACGATGCGCTTGGCCTCGTCGGCGGCCCGGGCCTTCTGCTCACGGACGGCCTGCTCCGCGCCGGTGATCGTTTGGATGGCCTCTAAAGACATGATTCCTCACCTCTTTCACTTTGTGGGAGCTAAAAAGGGATATTTGCCGCACTCCCATATGAAGTTGATTTTACCACTTCTTCCCGAAAACCGCAAGCCTTTTCCTTGGAAAATGAACATCAGGTCCCGGTATGTCAGACAAATATCCAAAGAATGGAATAAAAAACGTCCCCCCTTCCCAAAAAAAGCGGGGACGTTCCGGTTTTGATTGTCCGGCGGGGCTTACCGCTCCGCCGCGGGCTCCACGTCCAGCTCCCGGCGGTAGCGGGCCATGGACTGGGCGAACAGCTCCCCGTTGGTGGGAGGCGTATAGGTGATGGCGTTGGCCCCGGCGCGGATGGTCTCCAGGATGGTGTCGTCGGTGGGACCTCCGGTGGCGATGATGGGCACATCGGGGAACTGCTCCCGCACCTGCCGGACGATGGCGGGGGTGTGCTGTGCCCCGGAGATGTTCAGGATATCCGCCCCCGCCGCCAGCCGCGCCGCCACGTCCGTCTTTTCCGACACCACGGTAACCACCACGGGTATGTCCAGCACCTGCTTGAGCAGGTGGATGATCTCGTTGCTGGTGGGGGCGTTCACCACCACGCCGAAGGCCCCCTCGTGCTCCGCGTCGTTGGCCAGGTTCAGCACCCTTGGCCCCCGGGTGACGCCGCCCCCCACCCCGGCGAATACCGGCATATCCGCCGCCTGCATCACGGCGCGGTGGATGGCGGGCTGGGGGGTGAAGGGGTAGACGGCGATGACGGCATCGGCGTTGATGTTGCGGATGATGGCCACGTCGGTGGTGAAGGCCAGGGACTTGATCCGCCGCCCGAACACCCGGATGCCGGAGCACTCGGAGATGCAGGTGGGGATCTTGATCATGTGGCTGCGCAGGGTGCCGTCGTACTCCGGCACCGCCTTCCGAACCCGCAGTTCAGTTGACATGGGCCCCTCCTTCCATCGTATATCCAGGTCTGATCCAGGGATCAGCGGTACCAGCTTCCCTCCTGGCCCCCGGCGTCGGGGGGGACGATCCGGGCAGCGGGATTGTCCAGCCCGGCGGCGGTGAGAAGGGCCTCGTAGTGCGCCGGGTCCACCCGTTTGTCCAGCCACACCCGGCCCGCGCCCTGGGCCAGCACCCCGGCGGTGAGGCCGCTGTAGACCTCCTCCCCGGGCAAAAGCGTCTCGTAGACGTACACCGACAGGGCGGTGTCCCGCTCCCGCAGCTCCCCGGACAGCCGGGCGAGGAGGGCGGACACCGGAACGGTGCGGTCCTCCGGGCGGTTGTCGCCGGTGGCCAGCACGTGTACCTCGCCCTCCCAGGGGTAGCCCACGTCGTCCAGCAGGATCTCGTCGAAGCCCATGTCCGCCAGCTCCAGGCACAGGGCGGAGATATAGTCCGCCGCCTTCTGGTCGGCGGGACTGCTCCAGCACACGCCCCGCCTGTCATACCAGATCTTGCCCTTCTTGGTCAGCAGGGAGCCGATCCGCCCGTTGGACATGGCGGGGTCCCGGAAGCAGTGCACCCGGGCCACCAGATACAGCCCGCCGTCCTGGGCCAGCTCCTGCACGGCCTGGGCGGTTTTGCCGTCGGCAGCCCCGGTGTGCAGGGCGGCGGCCAGCTCCGTGGCGGACTGCCACGCCAGCTTGCCGTTGATCCCCTTCATCTCCACCACGAGGGCGTTGGCCCCGGCGTTGGCGGCCTTCTGGGCCGCGGAGCCGTCCCGCAGCTGGGCGGTGGTGACGGTGACCGCCCGGATGGGATCGTACTGGGGCTCCGGGGTGGGGGTGGGGGTAGGCTCCGCGGTGGGCTCCACCGTCACCACCACGTCCTCCGTCTCAATGACCACCGGATCGCTGGGGATGGGGGGCTGGGTGGGGTCCCGCCGCCAGGGCCAGTCGATCTCCATTCCGGTGGGCGTATATTTAATGTAGTCGCCCATGAATACCATGAAGGCGATGCCCGCCAGCAGCAGCACCGCCAGCAGTACAATGATAAAGAGCAGCACCGGGCGGGCACCGCTGCGCCCCCGGTATTCCTGGTAACCGTTCCGGTTTCTCCGTCCAGCCATGTATGTTTCCTCCCCAGCGGCTGTATGATTGCAATAGGCTCCCGTTTGGGGGCCTTATGATGTTCCAGCTTGTATCATACCACAGCGGCGGGAAAGATTCCAACAGAAATTTTTTGTTTTTTTATTAAAATATTGTAAATGCCGTGCCGGGCCTCCGGGGCGGTTTGACTAACGGAACTAATGTACCATCCACTGGGTCATGAGGAGCAGGGCGAACCCCGGCAGGCCCAGGGCACCCAGGATCACGCTGTTGATCAGGTTGACCCCCAGGCTCACCCCCAGCAGGCCCCCCAGCCCCTGGAACAGCCAGAGGAACACCAGCCCCAGCCCGGAGCGCACCGCCAGACGGCACAACGCCCCCAAGGGGCGGCGGAACAGGGCCAGCGCGGCCAGAGCCGCCCCCGCCGCCGCCCACCAGCCCCAGCCGGTCATCCGGCGTCCTCCTGGGCGTCCAGCTGCTTCATCTGCCGGACGTAGTAGGAGTAACGGCTTTGCAGGGCGTTGATCTCGTAGACGCAGGCGTCCACCAGATCGGGGTCGCTGTAGAAATTGAACTGGGCGTAGGCGTGGTTGAGCTGGGTGCGGGTGGCCCGCATCCCCTCCATAAGCTGCCTGCGCTCCTCCTCCCGGGCCGCCGCCTGGCGGCGGCTGGTGCGGATGGCTTGTGCCATAGGCTTCACCTTCCTTTCCTTACCAAAACTCTATGTACAGTCTGGACAATTATTCCAAATCCTATACGGCAAAGAAATTTTCCGTACCCCCTTGACAAACAGCCAAATTCTTGCTACAATCCCTTTTGTCGCTGCGAGTGTAGCTCATCTGGTAGAGCGCCACCTTGCCAAGGTGGAGGTAGCGAGTTCGAGCCTCGTCACTCGCTCCACGTGAAATAGGAGGATACCTGATCAGGTATCCTCCTGTTTTCGTTTGGCGCGGTAGAACCCGCTGCCTCCACCTATCAGCGCGGAGTGCCGCGCTGATGTGCAATCCGGAGGTGCGGGGTCCCCACGAACGCAGTTCGTGGGGTGCGGGAGCGAGTTCGAGCCTCGTCACTCGCTCCATGCGGAGTGTCCTTATAGGATTTGAGTATCCTTGTGGGACACTCCGCATTAT
>CAJUCA010000066.1 GCA_910585265.1 uncultured Oscillospiraceae bacterium
CAAGCTGAAGCTCACCCCCTACCAGTCCGCCGCCGAGGCCGCCCAGGCCGTGGCCAAGGGCGAGACCGGCTTCGCCGTCTCCCACCAGTCCCAGATCCTGGAGACCTTCCAGCAGGGCGGCGTGTCCATCGTGTGCGCCTTCGACCAGGACGACATCGACGCCGGCCCCTTCGCCGGGGTTGAGGGCGTGGGCAAGCACGGCTACCCCTTCTTCCGCAACCGCTGCTTCATCATGGCCCGGGCCGGCACCGACGAGGCCAAGGTCTCCGCGCTGAAGGAGCTGTACGGCAAGATCCTGGCCGACAAGGAAGTGGCCGAGTGGCTCCAGGACACCATGCTGCTGGAAGTGGACACCATGAGCAAGGCCGACGTGGAGGCCCACATCGAGAACGTGAAGAACATCGTCAACGAGTATAAGGATATCGTTGCCGGTTAATCCCTGCCAACAATCCGGGGGAATGGGGCTGTCCCCCATTCCCCCGGACTGCGTAAACAGACAAAGAGGAGGGAGATCCTGTTGAAGCAGTTAATTGACCGCGTGGACGCCCGCCTGGACGCCTGGGGCGAGGCGTTGAAGGGCAAAGAGTTCCGCTTCCCGTCCGACCTGGCGGCGGGGATCGTGTTCGCCCTGGTGGGGATCGCCATGCTGCTGGCCATGCCCAGCCAGATCACGGTGAGCGGCGGGGACGTGGTGGACGGCCGGGCCTTTCCCACCCTGCTGATGACGGTGATGCTGATCGCCTGCGCCGCCCTCATCGGCAAGGAGCTGGTGAAGCTGGCCCGGAAGCAGCCCATCACCTGGAAAACCGTCAACCTCCTGGTGGAGGTGAAGGCCCTGGTGATCCTGGGCATCCTGCTGGGCACCTACTTTTTGAGCAAGTACACCGGGATGTTTGTCATCGGGGCGGTGTTCTGCGCGCTGGGGTTCCTGGTGTTCTTCCGGTGCAGAAAGTGGAGCTATTACGCCATCACCCTGGGGCTGGCGGTGGGCATCTGGTGCGCCTTCCGCTTCGGCCTGGGCGTGAGCTTCTGAGGGGAGGGGAGACGCGATGCTGGAATTTATCGGCCCCGCCAGCGGTCTGCTGTTCACCATCGAAAACATCCTGTGGATTAACATCGGGGTGTTCATCGGCTCGGTGTTCGCCGCCATCCCCGGCCTGACGGTGATTTTGTGCGTGATCCTGTTCCTGCCCTTCACCTACCAGATGACCGCCATCCCCGGCATGATGTTCCTGCTGGGCATCTACTGCGCCGGGGGCTACGGCGGAAGCGTGTCCGCCATCCTGATCAACACCCCCGGCACCCCCCACGCCGCCGCCACCATGCTGGACGGGCACCCCCTGTCCAAGCAGGGCCGCACCAAGGCCGCGCTGAAGATCGCCCTGTACGCCTCCACCTTCGGCGGGGTGTTCTCCGCGCTGATGCTGCTGTTCCTCGGCCCCCAGGTGGCCCGGGTGGCCGCCCAGCTGGGCACCGCCGAGTACTTCATGGTGTGCCTGTTCGGCCTGACCATCATCGCCGGGGTGTCCGGCAAGAGCATGATCAAGGGCATCATCTCCGCCTGCATCGGCCTGCTGCTCTCCTGCGTGGGCACCGACCCCATGACGGGCTACGACCGGCTCACCTTCGGGATCGGCCGGCTGTATATGGGGCTGGATCTGGCGGTGTGCCTCATCGGCCTGTTCGCCCTGGTGGAGATTCTGGCCAAGGCGGAGCTGAAGCCGGACGCCCTCCACCTGGACACCAAAAAGATGGAGGACAACGGGGTGATCACCAAGGAGGAGTACAAGCGGATCGTCCGCCCGGTGCTGCTGTCCTCCCTCATCGGCTCCCTGGTGGGGATCATCCCGGGCACCGGGGCGTCCGAGGCCTCCTGGTTCAGCTATAACACAGCGAAAAATATGTCCAAGCACCCGGAGGAGTTCGGCCACGGCTCGGTGGAGGGCATCGCCGCCGCCGAGTCCGCCAACAACGCCGTCACCGGGGCCACGCTGATCCCCCTGCTCACCCTGGGCATACCGGGGGACGGCACGGTGGCCATCATGCTGTCCGCCCTGATGATCAACGGCCTGAACCCCGGCCTGAGCCTGTTCACCACCGACGGGGACATCATGTACGCCATCATGCTGGGCCTGATCCTGGTGAACCTGTTCATGCTGCTCCAGGGCAGGTTCCTCACCCGGCTGTTTGCCAAGGTGGTGTCCATCCCCCAGGAGATCCTCACCCCCATCATTGTGATCTTCTGCTTCGCCGGGGCCTACTCGGTGAACAAGAACTATTTCGACGTGGCGGTGGCCCTGGTGTTCGCCATCATCGCCTGGGTGCTGCGCAAGCTGGATATGCCCGCCGTCCCCATCCTGCTGGGCATGGTGCTGGGCAACATGACGGAGACCAACTTCCGCCGGGCCCTGCTCATCTCCAACGGCAATCCCTCCATCTTCTTCAGCAGTATTTACTGCATTATTTTCCTGGTTCTGATCGTCGTGGCGGTGGGCACCATCGTGCGCGGCAAGCTGAACGAGCGCAAGGCGGCCCAGACCGCCGGGAAGGAGCACTGATCCATGCCCAATAACATCATCTTCTACTTTACCGACCAGCAGCGGTGGGACACCTGCGGCTGCTTCGGCCAGCCCCTGGACATCACCCCCAACCTGGATCAGCTGGCCCGGGAGGGCGTGAGGTTCGACAACGCCTTCTCCCCCCAGCCGGTGTGCGGCCCCTGCCGCGCCCTGTTCCAGACGGGCAAATGGCCCACCGAGACGGGCTGCTTCCGCAACAACATCATGCTCCCCGCCAACGTCAAGACCCTGGGCAGCTATATCGAGGAGGCGGGCTATGAGACCGCCTACATCGGCAAGTGGCACCTGGCCAGCGACGGCGAGCTGGAGAAGCCCCCCACCATCGACCACACCATTACCGCCATCCCCCGGGAGCTGCGGGGGGGCTACACCGGATACTGGCGGGCGGCGGACGTGCTGGAGTTCACCTCCCACGGCTACGACGGCTTTGTGTTCGATGAGGACAACAACCGGGTGGACTTCCAGGGCTACCGGGCGGACTGCATCAACGATCTGGCCCTGCACTTCTTCGACGTCTACGACAGGAAGAAGCCCTTCTTCATGACCATCTCCCAGATCGAGCCCCACCACCAGAACGACCGGAGGCACTACGAGGGGCCCGACGGCTCCAAGGAGCGGTTCAAGGACTTCGTCCTGCCGGAGGATCTGAAGGCCCTGGGGGGCAACGCCGCGGAGGAGTACCCCGACTACCTGGGCCAGTGCGCCAGCCTGGACGAGAACCTGGGGCGGCTGGTGCGGCGGCTGAAGGACGAGGGGCTGTACGACAACACGGTGATCATCTTCGCCTCCGACCACGGCTCCCATTTCATGACCCGGAACCGGGACGGGCACCTGAACGGCTACGACGACTACAAGCGGTCCTGCCACGACGGGGCCCTCCACGTGCCCCTGGTGATCGCGGGCGGCCCCTTCCGGGGCGGCGGGGCGGTGGAGGAGATTGTCAGCACCGCCAGCCTGCCCAAGACCATCCTGGCCCTGGCCGGGGTGGACGTGGGGGACGCCATGATCGGGGAAAATCTCCTTGACGTGGTGGAGAAAAAGGACGATAATAGGCGTAACGAGGCCTTTGCCCAGATCTCGGAGAGCCGGGTGGGCCGGTGCCTGCGGACGCCGGACTACCTGTATGCCGTCTACGCCCCCGGCGTCAACGGCGGCGAGGCGGCCGCGGCGGACGAGTACGCCGACGACTTCCTGTACGACCTGGGGCGGGACCCCCACCAGCTGAACAACGTGGTGGCCGACCCGGCCTACGCCCAGGCCAAGGCGGAGCTGCGGACGCGCCTGCTGGACTGGATCGAGCAGGCGGAGGGCGCGCGGCCCACGATCACAGATTAAATTAACCCCAAGGGCGGCGTCTGCCGCCCTTGGGGTTCTGTCCAGGGGGGAGCGGGATGGATCGGAAATCAGAGACGGTATATCTGTGGGTGCGGGCGTACATCGAGGAGAACAGGTTTTCCAGCAACTCCAAAATCCCCTCGGAAAACGCCCTGTGCCGGAGGCTGTCCGTCAGCCGGGAGACGGTGCGCCGCGCGCTGGACCGGCTGGTGGAGGAGGGGCTGCTCCGGCGGGTACGGGGGAGCGGCACCTACATCAACAAGGAGGCCGCCCTGTCCCGGGAGCTGGGGGGCAGCGGAGACAGGATCAAGATCGGCCTGATCCTCCAGGGGCAGGACGGAAACGCCAACTCCAGCCTGATGGAGGGCATCCGCAGCATCCTGCCCCCCGACCAGGTGGATCTGCGCGCCTTCCTGACGGACAACAAGTTCGCCAACGAACGCCGCTGCCTCAACGCGGTGATGGACCAGGGCTTCCGGGGCTTCATTGTGGACGGGGTGAAGGCCAGCCTGCTCAACCCCAACCTGGACTGCTACCAGCGGATCTATCAGAAGCGGATTCCGGTGATCTTCTACAACAACTACTATAAAAGCCTGAAGTGCCCCCGGGTGGTGGTGAACGACCCGCGGTGCGCCGAGGAGCTGATCGGCCTGCTGATCCGGGAGGGGCACCGGAACATCGCGGGCATCTTTGTCTCCGACAACTACCAGAGCATTGAGAAATTCCAGGGGATGGCCGCCGCCCTGCAAAAAAACGGGGTGGAGTACCAGGACGACTACGTGAAGTGGTGCGTCTCCGACGAGGCCCACGACGCCCGCTTCACCCGGTCCATCGACCACTTTTTGAAGCGTCTGCCCCAGTGCACGGCGGTGGTGTGCTGCAACTACATGATCTACCAGCTGGTGCGGCAGGTGCTGGAGAAGCAGGGAAAGCGGGTGCCCCAGGACTGCTCCCTGGTGTGCTTCGACTACTCCAACGACGACTGGGAGGAGCAGGGCGTCACCTGCTCCGTCCACCAGGGCTACCGGATTGGGCAGGAGGTGGCCTCCCGGCTGATGCGGATGATCCGCAACAAGGACTGCGACGATCTGGGGTACACCTACGTGCTGGCCCCGGAGATCCACCTGGGCCGGACCGTGGGCCCCGCCCGGACGGCAAAAGCCTGAGAGCCTGTTTAAAATCTATCAAAACGCCATCCCGGCACATCTTTTTCCGCTGGGCCGCGTTGACTTGACTTGAAATACACAAAGTATTCCTGCGTCAAATCGCCTTGCCCAGCGAAAAAATCTGCGCCTGTCTGGCATTCCGCCAGATTTTAAACAGGCTCTGACAAGCGGGGGGCGGCGTTTGACGCTCCCCTTTGGTAAAGACCCTCCCACAAGAAAAACCACCTGCCGGAACGAGGCCCGGCAGGTGGTTTTTTGACGCTTTGGGGGGAGGGCGGGCCGTCCGGGGAAGCGGCCCTTGCCCCACGCCCCTCAGTGCTCCGTATTGACAATCGCGATGCTGGAATCTCCCTTCCGGGCCTGCTCCAGCACGGCCTGGGCCAGGATCTGGAAGGAGGAGTGGGAGGACGTGGCCCCGGTGATGGCGTCAATGCCGCCCTCGCCCTGTCCCTCCAGAAGCTGGTTCGCGTAATACCGGGTGTACTCGTTGGGATAGGTGCCGTTGGTGTGGAGCATGGTCTGCATATAGGCGTTGTCCCAGCTTTTGATGAAGCCGCTGGCGTTCTCCGCGTTATACTCCACGGAGACAATGCTCCCGCCCTTCACCAGAATGGTGATATATTCCTTCCAGCCGTGGCTGAACGCCTCCGCCTGGGCGGTGTAGTACCCGTCCTGAAGCTCCGCGGAACCCCCGCAGGCGGAGAGCAGCGGCGCGATCAGCAGCAGGCTCAAAAAGATGGCAAAAAACCGTTTCATTCCCCCTGCGCCTCCTTCAAAATAAACTTTTTCACCTGGCTCTGAAGGGACTCGGCCTCCCTGGCCAGCGAGCCGCTGGACTGCTCCGTCTCCCCGGCGTTTTGCAGGTTGCGGTCCGCGATGGCGGAGATGGCGGCAATCCGCTCCTCCATGACGGACAGGGCAAGCTCCTGCCCCTGCACCGCCGCCGCCAGCTGGTCCGAGATCGCGCTGATCTGGGTGGACACGCCGGAAATCGCCTGGAGGGAGCCGGCGGTATCGGCAGTCAGCGCGACGCCGTTCTGGATGATGGACCTGGTGTTGGTGACCATCTCCGTCGCGCTCTGGGCGGCCTCCGCGCTTTTGGCGGCCAGCTGCTTCACCTCGCTGGCCACCACCGCGAAGCCCTTCCCGGCCGCCCCGGCCCGGGCCGCCTCCACGGAGGCGTTGAGGGCGAGTATGTTGGTCTGGAAGGCGATGTCGCTGATGTCCTTGGCGATCTTGGTGATCTGCTGGGCGTTGTCGCTGATGTCGTCCATGGCGGAGGTGAGGGCGGCCATCTGCTGGTTCGCGCTCTGGATGCGGTGGGCGATCTCCTCCGTCTGGGAGCGGGTCTGCCCGGTGCTGTCCGACACGGCGGCCAGACGGTCCTTCACGTGGGACACCTCGTGGACCAGGGATTCGGCGGACTGGTTCTGCTCCAGGGAGGCATGGTGGAGCTGGGCGGCCTGGCCGCTCAGCCCCTCCGCCATGGCGGTGAGCCGGTCCGCGGCGGCGCGGAAGCCCAGGAGGGTTTCGTTCATGGACTGGGTGATGGTGTGCAGGCTGCCCCGGATCAGCACAAAATCGCCCTGATAGTCCACCTGGGGCCCGGTGCGCAGGTCGCCGTCCGCCACCCGGGTCAGCACCTGCTGGATGTCGGATATGTACCGGTTCATGCTCTCCAGGGTGGCGTCCAGGGTGTGGGCCATCAGCTCCAGCTCGTCCCCGGTGCGCACCGGGAGCACCTCGGTGTGCAGATCGCCGTTGGAGAAGGCCACCATCCGGTCGGTGACGCACTTCACCGGGTGGGAGATGGAGCGGGCAAACCGCAGAATCAGCAGGATGGAGACCGTCAGGCCCGCCAGGGTGGCCAGGATGGACACCAGCATGGCCCAGTTAATGAAATGGCTGTAGTCCGACTTGGGTATCTGGATCACCAGCGACCACTGGGTCCCCCGGATGGGGGAGAACGCCACCAGCATCCGCTCCCCGCTGAGGGAATACTCCGTGGCCCCCGTCTCTCCGGTGGTGACCCGCTCCACCGCGTCCCGGCTGCCGCCGCTGAGCTGCTCCAGCGTGGCCTGGCTGAGGGCCAGGGACTGGTCGGGGTGGCCGGTGACGACGCCCTCCCGGTTGACCATGTAGGCCCGCCCGGTCTTTCCCAGGTTGATGCCGCTGATGACGTCGTTCAGCAGGTCGTATTTATAGACGCCCATCAGGTACAGGGCGGTTTCGCCGTTCGCCTTCACCGGGATCCCCATGGTGATGCCCAGCCTGCCTTGAAAGAGGGTGGAGGCATCGGTGGTCAGATTGTCCGTTTCCTTCAGCAGCGCGAAAAACGCGCTGTCCAGAGCCTCCGGCGCGCCGTCGATGCCCTGGACCAGCCGCCCGTCCAGATCGTACAGGGCGATGGTGTAAAGCTCGTACAGCTCCGCCGCCTCCTCCAGCACCGCCGCGCGGCCTGCCGCCGTTTCCCCCGGGGCGGCGGCTTCCCCGGTCATCCGGGGATCGACAGCAATGCCCATCATGCGGTCGGCCAGCATATGGATATTGGCCTCCACGGTCTTGGCGGACTGCCGGGCCATGGGCTGAAGGCTGTCCAGCAGGATGCTGTTGGCAAGCGACTGCAAGGAAGCAGCCATAATCACGCAGCATATGACCACCAAAACCAAGATATTGAGGGTGGTGTTCCTCAAGATCCGCCCATTCAGGCTCCGTTTCATCACCCGGCTGACGCCGGAGTCCGCTCGCTTTCCCGTCACGTTCCTGTCGCTCCTTTTTTTGGATAATTTCTGCCATAAGGCCGCAAAAAGCCGCTCGCGCCGACAGCCAAAAATTACCTGTACCGCTGGGCTGGCGGGCGATAGACTTTTCGATTACTATAGCACAGATTTCCTGGAAAGGGAAGGGTTTTTTTTCTCCGCGCCGCCCGCAGGATTGTGGCTTCTCCTCATTGACTGGAACGGGGCCTGTGTGGTATTATGACAGGGCTTTTCTGACTGTATAAAGCAAAGCTGTGAGGAGAGAGCGGAGGACTGGCATATGGATTACACGGGGGAATGCTTATTTGCCGGAGAGGGCGGCCCGATCCCTGAGACCCGCAGGCGGTCCAGCGGGATGCGGAGCGTTCAGAACCTGGAGACCATCATCAACGAGGGCCTCCGGGTGGCTTTGCTGGAGGAGACCCCGGATCAGTCGCTGGTGGTGCTGCTGGAGCACCTGGGAAAGGCCCTGAGCGGGGAGCGGACCTACATATTCGAGCAGAACGAGGCCGGCTGCGACGACAACACCTACGAATGGGTGGCCGACGGGGTGGAGCCGGAGCAGGGGAACCTTCAGAACGTCCCTCCGGAGGTGTGCGCCGGCTGGTACCGGAATTTCAGCGTGGGCGGGCATATTGTCATTGAGCGGGTGGAGGACATCCGGGAGTCGGAGCCCCTTCAGTACGAGAACCTGAAGCGGCAGGGCATCCACTCCCTGGTGGTGGTCCCCCTGTACGACGGGAAGCGGATCATCGGCTTTTACGGGGTGGACAATCCGCCGGTGAAGCTGCTGGAATACGCGTCCAATATGCTCCAGACGGCGGCCTACTTCATCGTGTCCTCCTTAAAGCGGCGCAACCTGTTCCGGGAGCTGAAAAAGCGGAGCTACCTGGAGGGCAGGCAGAGCCTGGAGGACATTCTGGAGGGGGCCAGGACCGGAACCTGGACCATTGAGCTGGAGGAGGGCTGCCCGCCCCGGATGTACGCGGACCGGACCATGCGGATTCTTCTGGGCGTGGCGGACGGCATCGGGCCGGAGGAGTGCTACCGGCACTGGTTTGCGCGGATTGAGCCGGACTATGTGGAGATGGTGCGGGAGGCGGTGGAGGAAATACTGAGCTCCGGGCGGGGCGAGGTGATCTACCCCTGGAACCATCCGGTGCTGGGCAAAATCTATGTCCGCTGCGGCGGCGTGCCGGACAGGACGTTTGAAAAGCCGGGGGCCTGCCTCAACGGCTACCACCAGGACATCACGGAGACCATGGTGACCCGGAAGAAGCAGGAGCAGTCCATCATGGAGCTGCTGGAGCGGGTGCGGCAGGCGAACTCGGCCAAGAGCGAGTTCCTCTCCCATATGTCCCACGACCTGCGCACGCCCATCAACGGGATTCTGGGAATGCTGGCCATCCTGGAAAAGAGCGAGGGCGACCTGGAGCGGCAGCGGGACTGCCGGAGGAAGATCCGGGTGTCGGTGGAGCACCTGCTGTCCCTGGTGAACGACGTGCTTCAGGTGAGCAGGCTGGAGAGCGGCCGGCCCGCGGCGGTGGAGGAGCCCTTTGATCTCCGCGCCGTGCTGGAGGACTGCGTCACGATCCTGTCCCCCCTGGCGGAGGAACGGGCCGTCCGGGTGGAGCTGGACACGTCCGGCCTGGGGCACGGCAGGGTGATCGGGAACCCCCTTCACGTCAAGCAGATTCTGATGAGCGTCATTGACAACGCCCTGAAGTATAACCGGCCCCACGGCTCCGTGTTTGTCCGGGCGGAGGAGACCGCCGTCCAGGAGGGAACCGCCCGCTGCCGCTTTGTGGTGGAGGACACCGGAATCGGCATCGGGGAGGAGTTCAAGGAGCATATTTTCGAGCCCTTCACCCAGGAGCACCAGGACGCCAGAACCGACTACAACGGCGTGGGCCTGGGTATGTCCATCGTGAAAAAGCTGGTGGACCAGCTGCGGGGGACGGTGACGGTGGACAGCCGCCTGGGACGGGGGAGCGTGGTGGAAATCGTCCTCCCCATCCGGGTGGACGAGAGCTGGCGCGAACATCCCCCGGCGGAGCCGGAGGAGTCCCGGGACGGGCAGGGCAGCGTGGCCGGAATGCGGGTGCTCCTGGTGGAGGACAACCAGATCAACTGCGAAATTGTGGAATACATTCTCCAGGACGCGGGCGCGGAGGTGGTGACGGCCCACGACGGAAGGGCCGCCGTGGACGCCTTCGGGGCCTCCGCCCCGGGCAGTTTCGACTGCATCCTGATGGACCTGATGATGCCGGTGATGAGCGGATATGAGGCGGCCCGGGTCATCCGGGGCCTGGAGCGGGCGGACGCGGGAACCGTGCCCATCATCGCCCTGTCCGCCAACGCCTTCGAGGAGGACGTCGCGCTGGCCAAGGACGCGGGGATGAACGAGCACCTGTCCAAGCCGGTGGACATCCGGAAGATGTTCCAGGCCATGGGCAGGCTGAGGGGCCGCTGAGCCGGGCCTGCCGCGGCAAAATTATGACAAACTGTGGGGTTGGAAAGGATTATGAAAGACAAGGCTTTGCCGAAATCCTTAAAAGTCGGCATAGTGGTAATGATTGGTTTGACGGTTTTCGTGTTTTCCCTGCTGGGCGCGTCCATTCACAGCATGAGCGAAACCACGATTGAGGAGATCGGCACCGCCTACATGGCCGGGATGAACGAGCAGGTGTCCCTGCACTTTGAGACGATCATTGAGCTCCGGCTGACCATGGCGGAGTCCATCGCCCACATCGCGGCGGGAGACGGGGCCTCCGCCCACGGCACCAGGGAGGAGATCGAGTACGGCGCGCGGGCCAGGCATTTCCTGTGCGCCGCCCTGTACTCGCCGGAGGGCGGGCTTGAGATGATCTTCGGCGATCCCGTGAAGCTCAACCACCCGGAGTCCTTTCTGGAGAGCCTGCAAAAGGGGGAGCGCAAGGCGGCCTCCGCCGTGGACAGCGGCGGGGACGGCGTGATTTTGTTCGCCGTCCCCTGCGCGTATCCCATGTCCGGCGGCGGGGACAGTCTGGCGATTGTGGTGGGCCTGTCCGCCGAGTACATGGGCGAGGTGCTGTTTCTGGACTCCGACCAGTCGCTGAGCTATTCCTTTGTGATCCGGAAGGACGGCAGCTATGTGGTGGGGAACCAGGGCGGCACCCACGAGAACTATTTCGACAGGCTGGACAGCCTCTTTGACGGGCAGGACCTGGATGGGGACGACTGCGTGGAGAAGCTGGAGGCCGCCATGCACGCCGGGGAGGACTATTCCTCGGTGGTGAGAGACGGCGGGTCCCGGCGGCACATCTACTGCACCAACCTGCCCTACTGCGATTGGTATCTGGTGACGGTGCTCCCCTTCGAGGGGCTGGACGACGCCATCTCGGGCATGGGAAACCGCTGGCTCACCCTGGTTTACGCCGCCTCCTGCGCGGTGATCGCCATGCTGCTCTACCTGTTCTTCCGGTATTTGAAGCTGTTCCGGGGGCAGGTGTCCGAGCTGAAGCGGGTGAACGGGGAGATGGACGCCGCCCGGAGATCCGCCGAGGAGGCCCGGAGGGAGGCGGAGCAGGCCAACCTGGCAAAGCAGGAGTTTCTGTCCAGCATGAGCCACGATATCCGCACGCCCATGAACGCCATCGTGGGCATGACCTCCCTGGCCCTGGACAATACGGACAACCCGGAGCAGGTGCGGGACTATCTGGGGAAGATCGCCCTGTCCAGCAAGCACCTGCTGGGGCTGATCAACGACGTGCTGGACATATCCAAGATTGAAAGCGGCAAAATGCTGCTGAACCTGGAGACGGTGCCGTTGCAGGAGGCGGTGGACAGCATCGTCAACATCATACAGCCCCAGGCCGCGGCGAAGAACCAGCAGTTCCGCGTAACCCTCCGGGAGATCCTCTCGGAAAACGTGCGCTGCGACGGCGTGCGGCTGAACCAGGTGCTGCTGAACCTGCTGGGGAACTCCGTCAAATTCACCCCGGAGCAGGGCGCGGTGGAGCTGACTGTGTACCAGGAGGCCCTGCCGGAGGACGCCTCCCGGGTCCGCACCCACTTCCTGGTGCGGGACACGGGCATCGGGATGTCCAAGGAGTATCAGCAGGTCATCTTTGAGTCCTTCAGCCGGGAGGACAACACCCGGGTCCGGAAAACGGAGGGGTCCGGGCTGGGCATGGCCATCACCAAGTACATTGTGGACGCCATGGGCGGGACGATCTCGGTCCACAGCGAGCAGGGCCGGGGCAGCGAGTTCCACGTGGTCTTCGACCTGGAGCGGGCGGCCGCGCCCGCGGCCCAGGCGGCGGACGGCGGCGAGCGGACAGGCGGCGTGGACCTGAAGGGAAAACGCATCCTGCTGGCGGAGGACAACGAGCTGAACTGGGAGGTGGCGCGGGAGCTGCTTTCCATCCTGGAGCTGGAGCTGGACTGGGCGGAAAACGGGGAGATCTGCGCGGAAAAGTTCAGAAAATCCCCGGTGGGGTACTACGACGCCATTCTGATGGACGTGCGTATGCCGGTGATGGACGGCTACGAGGCCACGGCGGCCATCCGGGGGCTGGAGCGGGGGGACGCGGCGGTGCCCATCATCGCCATGACCGCCGACGCGTTCTCGGAGGACATTCAAAGGTGTCTGGCGTGCGGCATGAACGACCATCTGGCAAAGCCCATCGACATTGAGACGGTGGCCCGCAAGCTGAAGAAGCATCTGAAATAGGGTGCCGGGCGGCGTCTGTCCGGGGACGTTGATTTTGGCGAAGGGCCGCGGAACAGGACGGCCCAGCCGTTGATCAGGAGGATTGAAACACCATGGGGAAACGGATCTTATTAACAGCGTTAGCCATCTGCTTATCGTGCCTGCTGGCGGCCTGCCAGGGACAAAACCCGCCCCCCGATGAGAGCCGCCCGGTGGAGGAGACGGTGGAGCTGACGGTGTGGGGCGCGGAGGAGGACCAGGCCCTGCTGGAGCAGATCTTCGCCTCGTTCCAGGCCCACTACGCCGGACAGGCCGACTTCCGGATCACCTACCAGCCCCAGAGCGAGTCAAACTGCAAGGACGTGCTGCTGGGCGACCTGGAGGGGGGCGCGGACGTGTTCGCCTTTGCCGACGATCAGGTGGCCGCGCTGGCCGCCGCCGGAGGGCTGGATCCCATTGCGGACGAGACGGCCATCCGGAGCGCGGCCCTCCCCGCCGCGGTGGAGGCGGCCAGCGTGGGGAACACCCTGTACGCCTATCCGCTGACGGCGGATAACGGCTATTTCCTCTACTACAACAAGGCCTACTTCAGCGATGAGGACGTGGGGAGCCTGGAGCGGATGCTGGAGGCGGCGGCCCAGGCGGAGAAGCTGGTGACCATGGATTGGTCCTCCGCCTGGTATGTGTACGCCTTCTTCGGCAACACCGGGCTGGAGGTGGGGCTGAATGAGGACGGCATCACCAACTACTGCACCTGGAACAGCACCGACGGCTCCATCCGGGGGGTGGACGTGGCCCGGGCCATGCTGGACATCGCCGCCAGCCCCGCCTTCTCCAGCCGGACGGACCAGGAGTTCCTGGAGGGCGTGCGGGACGGCACCGTGGCTGCCGGGATCAGCGGCGTGTGGAACGCGGTGGCCCTGGAGGAGCTGTGGGGAAGCAACCTGGGGGCCGCCAAGCTGCCCACCTTCACCTGCGGGGGGCGGCAGGTGCAGATGGCGTCCTTCTCCGGCTGCAAGCTCATCGGGGTGAACGCCTATTCCCGGCATACGGACTGGGCGGCGCGGCTGGCGGAGTGGATCACCAGCGAGGAGAACCAGCGGCTGCGCTTCGAGGTCCGGGGCCAGGGTCCCGCCAACGTCAACGCGGCCAACTCCCCGGAGGTCCAGTCCGCCCCGGCCATCGCCGCCCTGCTGGAGCAGTCCAACTACTCCCAGCTCCAGCGGGTGGGCGGGAAGTTCTGGGACCCCGTGACGGAGTTTGCCACCAGCATGGCCCAGGGGAACCCCTCCGGCGCGTCCCTCCAGACCCAGCTGGACCGGATGGTCGAGGGCGTGACAGCCCGTTGAGGGCCGTCCGCAGGTCAGTATATCATCATCGGGAGGAGATCGCATGAAAGGCAGACTGACACTTCAGCAGCGGCTGATCCTGCCCATTATCCTGCTGGGCCTGATCACTCTGCTGTCCAATCTTCTGGCGGTATTCAGCATCAACAACGTCCACGCCAACGCGGG
>CAJUCA010000067.1 GCA_910585265.1 uncultured Oscillospiraceae bacterium
TCTGGAGCATCTGCTGCTCTTTCGACAGTTTGAAATCCATGCTTGTTTTCCTCCTCTGCCGCGATTATGCCTTGGGGGGCATGACGGTGGCCATGCCGGTGATGACGGGATCGCCCTTCTGGTTGGTGACGATGGTCTCCAGCTTCAGGCGGTTCTTCTCCGGGACGCGCTCCACCACGGTGGCGGTAGCGGTGACGGTGTCCCCGATGTAGACGGGCTTGACGAAGCGCAGCTCCTGGCCCATGTAGATGGTGCCGGGGCCGGGCAGCTGCATTCCCAGCACGGCGGAGATAAAGCCGGCGGAGAGCATACCGTGGGCGATGCGGCCGTGGAACATCCCCTGGTCGGCCTCGACGGCGTTGATGTGAGCGGGGTTGAAGTCGCCGCTGTAGCCGGCAAAGAGGGTGATGTCCGCCTCGGTGATGGTCTTGGTGAAGGACGCGCTGTCGCCGATCTGGATGGTGTCGATGGTTTTCATGTGGGGATCCCCTTTCCTTATTTAACAAGTGTTTAAAAAGCGCAGAATGAACCGTTATTCATATTTATCATACTCGGCGAAATTCGAATTGTCAACTAAAATCCCTGAAAATTTTTTAAACTTCCTGACATAAACGCTAAAATAGACTTGACAAAAGATTGTCAATGCGTTATATTGGCGTTGAGTAATGAACCGTCATTCATAAAATTGGCCATAGGAACAGCCCTGCGCCCCGATAGGCGGGCAAGGGGCGGCTCAAGGAGGAAGTCTGAAAAATGGAGCAAAATGTGGGCATTGTCGGGCTGGGCGTGTACCTGCCCAAAACAAAAATGACGGCGAAGGAGATCTCCGAGGCCACCCAGGGCGTGTGGAGTGAGGACGCCGTGATCAACAAGCTGGGCATTGTGGAGAAGTTCGTCCCCTCCGGGGAGCCCTGCGACGGCACCCAGGAGATGGGCGCGCTGGCCGCGCTGGACTGCCTGAAGAACACCGGGGTGGACCCCCTGGAGATCGACGCCATCCTGTGTATCACCGAGGAGTGGAAAGAGTACCCCCTGACCACCTCCGCCTGCTATGTGCAGGACCGCATCGGCGCGAAGAACGCCTGGGGCGTTGACGTGCAGAACCGCTGCTGCACCTGCGTGTCCGCCATGAAGCTGGCCAAGGATATGCTGCTGGCCGACGATGAGATCAGCATGGTGCTGGTGTGCGGCGGCTACCGCAACTGCGACCTCATCGACTACACCGATAAGGACCTGTCCTTCATGTATGATCTGGCCTGCGGCGGCGGGGCCATTCTGCTGAAGAAGGGCTACGGCAAAAACCTGCTGCTGGGCACCCACCTGATGAGCGACGGCTCGGTGGTCCACACCTGCGGCGGGGAGATCGGCGGCATCCGCAACCCCGTCACCCCGGAAACCGTGGGCGAGCTGAACCGCCTGCGCCTGATGGATTCCGTGAAGATGAAGGGCCTGCTGAACACCGTGTCCATGCCCAACTGGCTGCACTGCATCGACGAGGCCCTGCGCAAGTCCGGCTTGACCCGGGCCGACATCGGCTTCCTGGACGTGCTGCACATGAAGCGTTCCGGACACAAGGGCCTGCTGGCCGAGCTGGGCATGAGCGAGGATCAGAGCATCTATCTGGAGAACTACGGCCACGTGGGCCAGATCGACCAGATTCTGGAGCTGAAGCTGGCTCTGGACGCGGGGAAGGTGACGGACGGGACGGTGGTTTCCATGATTGCCGCCGGAATCGGGTACACCTGGGCCGCGAACGTGATTCGTTGGGGGTGAGGATTCGATGAGTACCTTCCTCCAGGTATTTCTCCGCAGTTTGGAAACCGGCGGAGTCTACGCCCTGGCCGCTCTGGGTATCATCATTATTTTCCGGACCAGTAACATCACGCACTTCGCCCAGGGCTCCATGGGGATGTTCAACACCTTCGTGGTGGCTACCCTGGTGGCCAACGCCAAGCTGCCGCTGTGGCTGGCCACCCTCTGCGGCCTGTGCACCGCCATCGTTCTGGGCTGTCTGGTGGATTTCGTGATCATCCGGCGGGCCAAGAAGGTGTCCCCGGTGGCGAAGCAGATCATCACCCTGGGCCTGATCATGGTATTCGTGGGCCTCGCGCCCATGATCTTCGGCGTGGACCCGCTGAAGCTGCCCCGGTTTATTGAGTCGGGCGATCTGGACATCTTCGGCGCGCACCTCACCTATAACGGCCTGTTCAATATGGTGCTGGGCGTGGCGTTGATGCTGATCCTGTTTTACGTGCTGCAAAAGACCAAGATGGGCATCGCCATCCGCACCACCGCCTCCAACGAGCCGGTGGCCCGGCTGATGGGCGTGCCCACCCGGAACGTAACTCTGTTTGCCTGGGCCCTGGCGGCGTGCCTGGGGTGCCTGTCCGGCGTCATGATCGCGCCCACCACCTCGGTGACGCCCAACGTGATGGATCCCGTTCAGGTCAACGCCCTGATCGCCTGCGTGCTGGGCGGCTTCCAGACCTTCTACGGCCCGGTGCTGGGCGCGTACATCATCGCGGTGGGCACCAACCTGCTGTCCTTCTATGTGGACTCCACCTGGGGCGGGCAGCTGATGTACCTGCTGGTGCTGGTGTTTATCGTGTTCCGCCCCCAGGGACTGGTGGGCAAGAAGTTTATCAAGAAGGTGTGAGGAGGGGAATGCAATGGACAAGATAACCGTACAGGGCCAGACACCGCCCTCCAACAGCAATCCGGCGGCCAGGGCATTCCGCAATCCCTACATCCGGTACATCCTGTTTGGCGTGGTCATCGCCCTGCTCCCCCTGCTGGCCAAGAGCGGCGTCATGCCCAGCTCCTTCCTGGTGAACCTGGGCGGCGTGCTGATCTACTCCATCGTGGCCCTGGGCTTGAACCTGCTGCTGGGCTACTCGGGGCTGATCTCCCTGGGCACGGCGGGCTTTATGGGCCTGGGGGCCTACATCTCCGGCTACCTCAGCGGCACAGTGGGCCTGCCCTTCCTGCTGACGGTGCTGATCGCCATCGCGGCGGCGGCGGTTATCGGCGTGCTGGTGGGCTTCGTCTCCCTGCGGGTGGCGGGCATCTATCTGGCCATCGCCACGCTGTGCGTCTCCGAGATTCTGCGGAAAACCTTTGAGGAGCTGGACCAGTTCACCGGCGGCTTCTCCGGCCTGACGGCGGGCTATCCCACTTTGTTCGGCTTCAAGCTGAGCCGGGAGGCCACCTTTGTGCTGCTGACGGCGGCGTTGGTGCTGGTGATGATGCTGACGCACAATCTGGTCAACGGGCAGATGGGCCGCGCCCTGCACGCCATGCGCGGCAGCGAGGTGGCCGCCCAGGCCATGGGCGTTTACCTGCTGAAGTACCGCCTCATCGTGTTCGCCATCGCCTCCGCTTACGCGGCGTTGGGCGGCGCGCTGTATATGCACTTCATCAAGTTCTCCTACCCCGCCGTGTGGATTCTCACCCTGTCGCTGAACATTCTGGCGGTGGTGGTGATCGGCGGCCTGCGTTCCATCTACGGCACCGTTATCGGCGCGCTCATCGTGTTCGCCGTGCCGGATCTGCTGCTCAAGCGGATCCCGGTCATCGGCGGCATCGACGGCATCGCCTACATCTTTACAGGGGTGCTCATCATCCTGGTGGTGATGTTCTACCCCAGCGGCGTGGTGGGCATTGGCCACGACATCAAGCGGCTGATCAGCCGCGGGAGGAAGGGAGGGGCCGGAAATGGCTAAGGCCACCCACAGCGGCGCGGCACTGGCGGACGGCCTGGTGCTGGACATACACGACCTGTCCATCCAGTTCGGCGGTCTGAAGGCGGTGGAGGCCCTCTCCTTCCACGTGAAGGAACAGGAGATCTTCGGCCTCATCGGACCCAACGGCGCGGGCAAGACCACCGCCTTCAACTGCATCACCCAGTTCTACCACCCCGACCGGGGCCAGGTGGTGTTCCGCGCCCGGGACGGACGGGTGCTGGATCTGGTGGGCCTGCCGGTTCACGATATCATCCGCCTGGGCCTGGTGCGCACCTTCCAGAACGTGGAGGTCATCAAGGAGCTGACCCTGATCGACAATGTGCTCATCGGCGCCCACACCGATTTCAAGGCCACCATCCTCGAGCAGGCCCTGCGCCTGCCCCGGGCCCGGCGGGAGGAGCGGGAGATGCGGGCCAAAGCCGTGCGCGCGCTGGAGTTCATGGGCATCGCCCACCTGAAGGACGCCCCCGCCGGAGGCCAGCCCTATGGCGTGCTGAAAAAGGTGGAGATGGCCCGCACCCTCATGGCTCAGCCCAAGCTCATCATCCTGGACGAGCCGGCCGCCGGATTGAACGACTCCGAGACGGCGGAGCTGGCGGAGACCATCCGCCGGATGCGGGACGAGTACCGCTGCACCATCCTGCTGGTGGAGCACGATATGCGCCTGGTGATGAACATCTGCGACCGGATCTGCGCCATCTCCTTCGGCCAGTTCCTGGCCTGCGGCACCCCCGGGGAGATCCAGGGCAATAAGCTGGTCCAGGAAGCCTATCTGGGAGAGGAGGAGCCGGAATGAAGCAGCCAGCCCTTTCCATCCAGGGCCTGAAGGTGCGCTACGGGGCCATTGAGGCCGTCAAGGGAATCGACATCGAGGTGCACGAGGGCTCGGTGGTGGCCCTGCTGGGGGCCAACGGAGCCGGAAAGACCTCCACCCTGCGCACCATTTCCGGCCTGACCCCGGCGGCCGGGGGGAAGATCGAGTTCTACGGAAAAGACATCACCAACATGGACACCGAGAAGATCGCCCGGCTGGGCATCGCCCAGTCCCCCGAGGGGCGGCAGATCTTCGGCGATCTGACCGTGGAGGAGAACCTCAAGGTGGGCGCGTTCACGGTGAAGGACAGGAAGGTGATCCAGAAGAACTACGAGCGGTGCTACCACTATTTCCCCCGCCTCCAGGAGCGGAAGAAGCAGATGGCCTACACCCTGTCCGGCGGCGAGCTGCAAATGCTGGCCATCGCCCGGGCACTGATGTCCGACCCCAAGATCCTGCTGCTGGACGAGCCCTCCCTGGGCCTGGCCCCCCTGGTGGTCCGGGACATCTTCGAGATCATCAAGGAGATCAAGGAGGAGGGCACCACGGTGGTGATCGTGGAGCAGAACGCCTTGCAGACCCTGAAAATCGCGGACTACGGCTACGTGCTGGAGGTTGGCGAGCTGAGTATGTCCGGCGAGGCCAATGTGCTCATACGGGACCCCAAGCTGGTGGAGGCGTACCTGGGCGGCTGAGAATACAGGTTCTAAGACCGCCACCCCAAGTTGTCTTACGTGGAGGATTCCACTGAGGCATAACAAACATTAGGAGGAAAAGAAATGAAAAAACTGACTGCTCTGCTGCTGGCCGCCATGATGCTGTTCTCCCTGGCTGCCTGCGGCGACAAGCCCAACGCGGAAAACACCAATCCCCCCAGCCAGCAGACCAACGGCGGCACCGAAACCAAGGAACCCGGCGGCGAGAAGCAGTATTCCCAGGGCGTGACCGACACCGAGATCAAGATTGCCAACTCCGCCGCCACCTCCGGCGCGTATGCCCCCGTGGGCGTGCCCTTCAACGCCGGCATCCAGGCCTACCTGAACATGGTGAACGAGGCCGGCGGCATTGACGGCCGGAAGATCACCTTCCTGCACACCGATGACGAGTTCGACCCCGTCAAGGGCAAGGCCGCCCTCCAGAACTTTGTGGAGGACGAGAAGGTCTTCGCCATTGTGGGCCACTTTGGCACCCCCGTGGTGGGCGCGACCATCGAGGATCTGAAGGACTACGGCATCCCCGCCGTCTACTTCGCCACCGGCATCGGCCAGCTGTACGCCGAGGGAGCCAAGACCAACGCCGACGGCTATAACATCTTCCCCGTGCAGCCCATCTACACCACCGAGGGCCAGATCATGGTGGCCCGGGGTGTGGGCACCTTCAAGGCCACCAAGATCGGCATCATCTACACCAACGATGACGCGGGCAAGGATATGCTCACCGGGGCCGAGGCCAAGTGCAAGGAGCTGGGCATTGAGTACCAGTCCGAGCAGGTCACCGCCGGGTCCTCCGACGTGTCCGCCGCCGTCACCGCCATCAAGAACAGCGGCGCAGACTTCATCGTGTGCGCCTCCATCCAGGCCACCATGCCCACCATCGTCAAGGAGCTGGCCGCCCAGGGCAACACCGCCCCGGTGATCACCACCTACGTGAACGTGTCCGACGCCATCCCGCCCCTGGTGGCCGCCGATATCAAGGGCAAGTTCGACGTGTACGGCAACGGCTGGGTGGACTACTATGACGAGGAGAACCTGGCCCTCTACACCGAGTGGGTGGGCAAGATCGACCCCGCCTACGGCATGAACGCCTACGCCCAGACCGGCTGGATCGCCGCCCACTTCTTCTGCGAGGGCCTGCGCCGCATCGAGGGCCAGGACATCACCTGGGAGAACTATATGAAGGCCCTGGAACAGGCCCCCATCCAGAACCCCTTCGGCGGTCTCATCGACTACACCAACGGCAACCGCGCCGGCACCCAGGTGATGAACCTGTCCAAGATCACCACCGAGGGCGAGGGCGGCTGGGAGCTGGTGGACGAGCTGCGCAGCATGGATGACCTGGTGGCGATGGCCAACGGCTGAGTCCCGCGCCTTACCTCTGCGTTCCCTCTCTTTCATATGACTGCGGCGGCGGGGGGACCTTGGGGTCTCCCCGCTGCCGCGATTGTCCAAAAGGCGGAATATACTTTATTATTAGGAGGTTTTGGTATGCCCTGCTTTCAAGTGAGCCCGGACGTTGAGCTGTACTATGAGATCCACGGCGACCCCAACGGAACGGAAACCATCGCGTTTTTCAATGGGGTGATGGCATCGGTGAGCAGCTGGGCACTGCTCTACCCGGTGTTCGAGCGGGCGGGCTTCCGGGTCATTGTCCACGACTTCAAGGGCCAGCTCAAGTCCTCCAAGCCGGCGGGACCCTACTCCTTTGCCCAGCACTGCGCCGAGGCCAAGGCCCTGTTCGAGTTTCTGGGGGTGGAGAGGCTCCATCTGGTGGGCACCTCCTACGGCGGAGAGGCCGCCATGAAGTTCGCGTTCCTCTACCCGGAGATGACCCGGTCTATCTCGGTGATCGACTCGGTGAGTGAGCTGGACGAGGTATGTAAAGGCTTCGTGGTGGGCTGGAAGGTGCTGTGTGACACTGGGGACGGCGAGACCTTCTTCTGGGGGATGGCACCCAGCATCTATGGGCCGGAATTTCTGGCCAATAACCAGGAGATGCTGGCAGGACGGGCAAAGGCCATCAAGGACAATCCCAACGGCTATCTGGAGGGGCAGAAAACCCTGTACGATACCTTTGCTCAGGACGTGTACATGACGGACGAGCTGTCCAAAATCCAGTGCCCCGCCCTGATCCTGTGCGGGGAGCAGGATATTTTGAAGCCCCCCAAGTTCTCAAAAATTCTGGCGGACAATATTCCTAACGCGGAGTACATCACGCTTCCGGACTGTGGCCATGTATCAATTTTTGAAAAGCCCAAGGAGCTGGAGAGTGCCATTTTTGGCTTTGTGATGAAACAATGTGCCCCCCGCGGGGGGTGAAAGGAGCTGTTTGATGATGAGCTATGAGGAAAAGTATATCAGCGTGGAAAAGGCCCTGTCCTTCGTCAAGTCCGGCGACGTGATCGTCACCGGGCTGGGCGCGGCGGAGGCCGGACTGTTCATGGGCCGGCTGCACACCATCGCGGACCGGGTGAAGGGCGTGAAGGTGACCAACTGCCTGCCCACCCACCCCTCCCAGATCTATCAGCCGGAGTACGCCGACGCCTTCGAGGTGGACGGCTGGTTCTTCGCCCCCCAGATGCGCAAGGCCCACGGCAACGGCAATATGGCCTACATCCCCAACCACCTGCACCTGGCCGCCACCAAGCGGCTCCAGTTTGTGAAGCCGGACATCTATGTAGGGGCCGCCTCCATGCCGGACAAGCACGGGTACATCTCCCTGTCCCTGTCCAACACCTACGAGAAGCGGATGATCCAGGCCGCCGGTCTGGTGATGCTGGAGGTCAACCCCAATATGCCCTACACCCTGGGGGACGTGCAGATCCATGTGTCCGAGGTGGACCACCTGATCCGGGCGGACTATATGCCCCCCGTCACCCCCGACCTGCCCTTCACCGAGAAGGACGCCGCCATCGGCAGGCTCATCGCCGACATGGTGCCCGACGGCTCCTGCATCCAGCTGGGCATCGGCGGCATCCCCAACGCCGTGGCCGCCGCCCTGGAGAGCAAGAACGACCTGGGTGTCCACACCGAAATGCTGACCAGCGGCATGATGCGGCTGGCCAAGCTGGGGGTGATCAACGGCAGGCGCAAGCAGATCAACCAGGGGAAGATCGTCACCACCTTCGCCATGGGCATCCCGGAGCTGTATGAGTTCATGGACTACAACCCCTCCGTGGCGGTGATGGACGGGGCCTGGGTGAACGATCCCTATACCATTGCCCAGAACGACAACCAGGTGTCCATCAACACCTCCCTGGAGGTGGATCTCACCGGGCAGTGCGCCAGCGAGTCCATCGGCTCCCGCCAGTATTCCGGCACCGGAGGCCAGGCGGATACCGCCATCGGGGCTCAGATGTCCCGGGGCGGCAAGTCCATCATCGCGCTGTACTCCACCGCCATGGTGAAGGACCCCGCCACCGGGGAGAAGCGGGAGGTGTCCAAGATCGTGCCCCAGCTCACCACCGGGGCGGCGGTGACCCTGTCCCGGAACGACGTGGACCGGGTGGTGACCGAGTACGGCGTGGCCGAGCTGCGGGGCACCAGCCTGCGGGACCGGGTGGCCCGGCTTATCGAGATCGCCCACCCCAAGTTCCGGGAGGAGCTGTGGGAGCAGGCCGTCCAGGTGGGCATCCTGGGCAAGCGTCGGTGAGAGGGCTGAGACGATGGCAAATTTTGAATTTCAGGGCAGAAGCATCTACTATGAGGAGCACGGGCAGGGCCGTCCCCTGCTGGTGCTGAACGGGATCATGATGTCCTGCAGGAGCTGGGCGGAGTTTGTGGAGCCCTTCTCCCGGGACAACCGGCTGATCCTGCTGGACTTCCTGGACCAGGGGCAGTCGGCCCGGATGGACGGGCCCTACGATCAGGGCATCCAGGCCCAGGTGGTGCTGGCCCTGCTGGATCATTTAAGCATCGACCGGGCCTGTGTGCTGGGCATTTCCTACGGCGGGGAGGTGGCCCTCCGGTTCGCCATCGCCCACGGGGAGCGGGTGGAGCGGCTGCTGCTGTTCAACACCACGGCCCGCACCGGACCCTGGCTGGGGGACATCGGGGACGCGTGGAACCTGGCCTCCGGGGACCCGGACGCCTATTACCTCACCACCATTCCCGTGATCTACTCTCCCGCCTTCTACCGGGAAAAGCGGGACTGGATGGCCAAACGCCGGGAGACCCTGCGCCCTGTGTTTGGCGACCCCGGCTTCATCCAGCCCATGATCCGCCTGACCAACAGCTCCAGGAGCTACGACGTGGCGGATCGGCTGGGAGAGATCAAGGCCCCCACCCTCATCGTGTCCTGCCAGCAGGATTACCTCACGCCGGTGGAGGAGCAGCAGCTCCTGGAGCGGCGCATCCCAAACAGCCACTATGTGGTGATACCCGGCTGCGGCCACGCCTCCATGTATGAGCAGCCCATGCTGTTTGCCGCGCTGACGCTGGGCTTCTGCAACGCGTCAAAGTCGGAATATCACATTACCTGAATAATTTTGATTGATTTTGCCGCTGGGAAAGGCTATACTGGATCCGATAGAGATCGGCTCAACTAAAGAGGGGAGATTTTAACTTGGATCACAGAGCCTTGATTAACCGGCCCAAAACCAAAAAAGGGCGGGAGACGCTCAACCGCATCGTCAGTGCCGCCGCCCAGGAGTTTTACGAGAAGGGTTACCACAACGCGTCCATCAACGATATCACCCGCCGGGCGGGGGTGGCGTCGGGCACGTTCTATGTCTACTTCGACGGAAAGTATAACCTGTACAAGTTCCTGCTGCTTCAGTGCAGCCACATGATCCGCAAGTACCTGAACCAGGCCGTCCGGGACTGCGCGACCCGCCGGGACGTGGAGGAGGTGGGCCTGCGGGAGTGGCTGAAGTTTGTGCAGGCGAACCGCTATATGTACCATATCATCTGGGAGTCGCTGTACATCGACAAGCAGCTGTTCACGGATTACTACGTGAATTTCTGCCGGTCCTACATGCGCGGCATCGACGCGGCCAAGGCGGCGGGGGAGATCCGCCCCGACATCGACAGCGAGGTGCTGGCCTATACCCTGATGGGCGCGTCCAACTTCCTGGGCCTGAACTGGGGCCTGTTCCAGGACTACCCCACCGACACGGAAAAGGTGGTGGAGAGCTTCATGCAGATCATTGGGGCAGGCATATTCACCCAGCCGGACGAGGCACCCCGGACGGCCAGCCTGTCCTCCGCCATCTCCATCGAGGTGGAGTTTGACGACGATACCCTGGAGGAGGACGGCGAGGAAGAAGCCCCGGACAGCCAGCCGGAGGAGTAGGGAACGGCCCGGCCCCTGCCCCCGGCGGAACACCAAAAAAGGAGCAAGGGCCTTATGAACCATAGACCGCAGACGTTGACCACCGGGCGGCTGACCACCGCCTATTACCGGGCAGGGGAGGGGAACGGCAGACGGCTGCTGCTGATCCACGGCAATGTGTCGTCCGGCGCGTTCTACCTGCCCCTGTTTGACCAGCTCTCCCAGCAGTTTGATGTGATCGCCCCCGACCTGCGCTGCTTTGGCGGCAGCTCCGCCCTGCCGGTGGACGCCGTCCGGGGCTTCCGGGACTGGACGGAGGATCTGGCCGAGTTCACCGCCGCCTTGGGATGGGACCGCTTTGCCCTGGCGGGCTGGTCCATGGGCGGCTGCGTGGCCATGCAGTATGCCATGGATCACGGGGAACAGCTCACAGGGCTGATCCTCATCAACCCCGGCTCGCCCTACGGCTTCGGCGGGACGAAGGGGGAGGACGGCGTGATGCTGGAGCCGCCGGGGCTGGCCTCGGGGGGCGGCTGTGTCAACGCCCAGCTGGTGCAGTCCCTGCTGTCCGGCGAGCGGGAGTTTTTGCGCGCCACGCTGAACAGCGTGTATTTCAAGCCCCCCTTCCGCATGGACAGCCAGTGGGAGGAGCGGTTGATTGACGAGATGCTGAAGACCAAGGTGGGGGATGGGATGTATCCCGGCGACACCCGCCAGGTACCCCAGTGGCCCTTTGTGGCGGCGGGGGACAAGGGCGTCTGCAACACCATGGCCCCCAACCACAGCGGCCTGTCCGCCCTGGCGGACGCCCCGGTGAAGCCGCCCGTCCTGTGGGTGCGGGGGGACGGCGATATTATGGTAAGCGACACTTCCCTGTGCGACTTCGGTTACCTGGGGCAGGCGGGCGTGGTCCCCGGGTGGCCGGGGGCGGAGGTTATCCCGCCCCAGCCCATGGTGGCCCAGACCAGGGCGGTGCTGGCGCGGTATGCCGCCAATGGCGGGAGATTCCAGGAGGTTGTGCTGTCTGGCGGACATGGCTGCCACTTGGAATCGCCCGTGCGGTTTGTTGAGGCCGTAGCGGCCTTCGTGACCAAGGCGGAATGAGGCAACTCGTTGGGGAAGCCTGTGGTCCAAGGCTGGGATGAGATAGTTCGGGCGGATACAGCCTGTTTTCAGACAGAAGGCTGACGCTGTTTTAGGCAAAGCGGTTATTCTTTGTTTACGGCATAGCAATTTCTGAGAATCACGAATCCTGTGTGGAGCTTGAGAAAGCACGCCCTGGTCAGATGTTCTGCTGCTGTCCGGGGCGTGCCTTTGGTTTGACCACATAACCAGCCACAGACAGGTGTGGAAACAACGGAGAACGTATCATCGGAAAGTGCCGAAAAGGAATTGCGCTGGAGTGGAAACAACTATAAACCACGAGAAAAGATAACAAAAAATTCCTTACCGCTGTTGGTAAGGATGAGGTCTCCAGTTCAAATCTGGATAGCAGCTCCAAGAAACTCCTGAAATCGGTGGATTTCGGGAGTTTTTGTTCTGTTTTCGCCGAAAATAATGTGGGTCAAAAAGTGGGTCAGGTGGAGTGACCCACAACTTGACCCACACGGGGAAATGTGCGGAAAGGGTTAGAGAACACCGGGCAGGAAGTTTGGCCTTCCTGCCCGGTGCTTTTGATGGGTCAAGGGGTGTGTTCATATCATCTGGCTCATGAAATTACCCATGGTCTCCGCCGCTTGGTCCTGCATCTGGCGTGTGGCGTGGGTGTAGGTGCGCAGGGTAAACCCCGCGTCGTAGTGGCCCAGCATACTGGAGACTGTCTTGATATCCACGCCGTTCTGGAGTGCCAAGGTGGCGAAGGTATGTCTCGTATCGTGGAAACGCATCTGGAGCAGTTCTGCTCCTCGCTTCAGCACCCGGTGTAGTATATGGAGCACGCTGTCCGAGGAGATGGGCCGCCTGTGGACGAGGGAAGCACATACTGACTGTTGATTTTGTTCCACTGTTTTCGGAGAATTTGCAAAAGCTCTACAAAAAAGTAGTTAAATGGCGGAGCGGATCGAGTCCAAGAATCAGCCTAAGGGGTTGGGTGCCAAAACGGTGCGGAGTATCAACCAAGCGATCCCCTTGGCGATGGTTTTCGCCATCGATGAGCTGGCCACAGGGCTGCGCCGGGGCGAGTTGCTGGGCCTCAAATGGGAGAATATCGACCTGGAGCGGGGTACGATCCAGGTACACTGCCAGATCGCCCGGATCGATGGCGAGGTGGTGGAGGCTCCGCTCAAGTCGAAGAACTCCTATCGCAGTGTGTCCATTGGGCAGGATGCCGTGGAAATCCAAAGAGGATAATTTCCTCAACAGAATTTTGCCGATGTTGGGCTTGATGTGGTTGTCGATATAGCCCCAATTCTTCGTAGCGACACACCATACCATAGGTTGGCAGGAATAGCTACTGGGAACGGGAATAATTATCAAGACAGACACATATCTCTGCCTGCGTTTGCGGGTTTTTTCTTTGTATACAGTGGTGCAATTCGCAACGTCTCAAAGCAGTACTTTTTTGGCGCAGATGGCTTTGGGCCGGCGTGTTCTCTTTTTGCTTCCTCACCCCTGTGCAATCGCCACAAACGCTCCAACAACGTGCTTCAGCCCCTCGAAGGTATACGGATACCGCCCGACCAGAAACAAATACCCCGGGCGGATACAGCCCTCATAATTTGGGGCTGCGTCTTTGATTTATTTCCTCTGACAAAACCGCACCTACCCTCTCCCCCTCCCCCCATACCATGGACA
>CAJUCA010000068.1 GCA_910585265.1 uncultured Oscillospiraceae bacterium
CCTATTTTACACTTCTTTTTCATTTGTGCAATATTTATTTTTCAAACAAGGCCTACGAGCTGGACATCGATTTGCCCGGTGTCCACAAGGAAAACCTCGCCGCCGAACTGAAGGACGGCTACCTCTGCATCAGCGCCACGGTGGAACAGACGCACAACGACAGCGTTCAGAACGAGCGGTATCTGCGCAGGGAACGCTTTATCGGCTCCTGCCGCCGCAGCTTCTATGTGGGGGACAAGGTCAAGCAGGAGGATATCCACGCCAAGTTCGAGGACGGTATCCTGCGCCTGTTCATCCCCAAGGTGAGCCAAGTGGCCCAGATTGAGCAGAAGAACCTGATTGCCATTGAAGGTTAAAAGATGTCCCTGGCCGTGCTATGATTGGTGCGGCCAGGGATGTTTTCTGTGTTGCAACGATAGCCCCAATAAAATAACGATAACCAATAAATCAACGATAGCCCCATCACCAAAATCCCAGAAACGCAAAAAAGCACCGCCTCCGGCCCGGCTTTCTGCCAAGTCAGAGGCGATGCTTTTCTCAAAAGCGTTAGAAAACTCATTATTTTCAGCGGTTTTGGGCGAAAAATAAGGACGATTACCTTGATACCCATTGTATCAAAATAATCGTCCTTACATGGTCGGAGTGCCGGGATTCGAACCCGGGGCCTCTTGGACCCGAAGATTCGGCTGAAACGTCAGGGGGCACTTTCAGCCCCATTTGGTGCCGTTTGTTCCAGAAAAAGGTGCTTTCCCAACCTCTCTGCCCCAATGCCTCCATCCACTCCTGGCATGGTCTGGATCACCGCTTTGGTCAAACTGTGACCTCCATCCACTGCGTTGGCTCATAAACAGTGCGTATAGACCAGAATTGATTCATCACAAGAATGCCGCAGCGGCAGCCCCTCCCAATTATGCCCACACTTCCAGCCCCTGAACACCGGTGATCCCCAGACCCGGAGCATCCGGCAGACGGATCACCGGTCCGTCAAACCGCGCGCCGCCCAGCACCGGGTTGAACCGGCCCAGGCTGGGGCCGTCCAAATCCGCCAGACGGACATTTTCCTTGGCCGCGGCGAAATGAGCCGCCGCTGTCGCGGCCACGCCGCCCTCCAGCATACAGCCCATCATACAGCCCACCCCATAGGCCTGGGCCAGCCCGCACAGCAGCTCTGCCTGGTATAGCCCCCCGGTTTTCATCAGCTTGATGTTGATCAGGTCCGCCGCGCGGGCTTGGATGAGCTCAACTCCGTCCCGGAGGGAAAACACGGCCTCGTCCGCCAGAATGTCCGTCAGTACATGGCCGGTGACGAACCGCAGCCCCTCCAAGTCGTCTGCCCGTACCGGCTGCTCCACCAGTTCCACTTCCAAACCCTGATCCTCCATGGCCCGGATGATGCGCACCGCCTCTTTGGGTGTCCAGCCCTGGTTGGCGTCCACCCGGATCCGGATGTCACGGGGCACCGCCTCCCGGATCCGGCGCAGACGGTCCAGATCCCCGGCACTGTCTCGGCCCACCTTAACCTTGAGGATGCGGTAGCCCTCCTCCACCGCCCGAAGGCTGTCCACCGCCATGCTGTCCGCCGTACCGACGCTGATGGTAAGATCCGTCTCCACTGTATTCCGGAAGCCTCCCAGCAGCTTCCACAGCGGAACCCCCAGATGCTGTCCATACAGGTCATACAGTGCCATGTCCAGTGCCGCCTTGGCACTGGTGTTGTGCACCATGGCGGTGTGGACACGGTGGAGCAGCAGCTCCCGCTCCTCGATATCCCCGCCAATGAGCCGGGGCCCGATGACTCCCTCCACCGCCCAGGCAATGGAGGGCAGGGTATCCCCGGTGATGACGGCGGTGGCCGGGGCCTCGCCCCGCCCAATGTGCCCAGTGTCGGTGTGTACCTCCACAATGACGCTCTCCATGCGCTCCACCGTCCGCAGGGCGGTGCGGAACGGCGTTTTCAGCGGCACAGCCAGCTTGAGCAGCCTGATGTCTGTAATTCTCATGGGCGCGCCTCCTCCAGCGGCCAGACATAGCACCGGCAGTCCAGCGGCCAGACACCGAACTCATAGACGCACTCCCGCAGGAACCGCGCGCCCAGCCCCTCGTAAAGTCCCCGGGCCCGGGGGTTGTCCCGCACCACGCATACGGACACCCCGCCGCAGTCCATGGCCCGCGCCCTGTCCCAGACGGTTTGGATCAGCGTTCTGCCCACGCCCCGGCCCTGACAGGCCCCGTCCACATACAGGGAGCCCAGGTTCAGCCAGTCCTCGTGCTCCGGATCGGGCTTACAGCCCGCTACTCCTACCACCCGGCCGTCCAGCTCCGCCACCCAGACCTCCTGCCCAGGCCGCTCCAGAGCACGCCGCCAGACCGCCTCCCCCTCCTCCGGGGTGAGAGAGGCGAAGTATTCCTCCGGCAGAAGCTCATTGTAAGTATCCCGCAGGGCTTGAAGGTAAATCCGGCCCAGCACCGGCACGTCCTCCGGTGACGCTCTGCGCACCTTCATAACCATCCCTCCTCATCCGCCGCCAGGATGGCCTCGTGAAAGGCGATGCGGCAGGGGTCTACGTTTTTTGCCTCTCGTCCGGGGCTGGTCAGCCGGTTGGTCAGCAGTACGCCGCCCACCCCCCGCTCCCGGGACAGGAACAGGCTGGTGCCGGTAAATCCGGTGTGGCCGCAGCCCTGGGGATAGCGGGGGCCGAACTCAAAGCCCAGTCCCCGGCCCCAAGGCCCTTCCTCCAGGGCGCGGAGGAAGGGGGCCTCCTGGGTGTTGAGGTAGAACCGCCCCAGCTCCGCCACCCCGGCGGCGTTCGAAAACAGCCCGGCGTGGCCGCTGATGCCGCCGAAATAGTACCAGGCGTTTCCATCGTTGGCCCGGCCCTCCACCGGCTGCCCCTCCGGACGGAAGCCGTCGAAGGAAATGCCCCGCTCCCGGCACATCTCCCGCTCGATGGTGTTTCCGTAGCAGGACACCACCAGCGGCCTGCCGCCCAGCAGCTGCCGTCTGTCCGCCCCTGGGGGAAGATAGGCCAGTACCGGAATGCCCAGCGGACGGCGGACATACTCCTCCACCGCGTCGGGCAGGCTCAGCCCCGACAGCCGCTCCAGCAGCCGTCCGGCCAGCATATAGCCCAGGTCGCTGTATACCATGGGCGGCCTGCCGCCCTCCCCCTCGAACCCGATGGCCTGCTCCAGCCGCTCCCAGAAAGAACCTGTCCCTGCGTACAGGGGATACCAGGCGGGCAGTCCCGCGGTGTGGGTCAGCAGGGAGGCGGCGGTGGCCTGGGCCAGCGTCCGCCGCAGCCGGACGCTCTCCTCCGGCACGTCCAGCAGGGGAAGCACCAGCGCGTTCAGGTCCAGCCGCCCCTGGGCCGTCAGGCGGAGCAGGGCGGTGGTGACAAAGACCTTGGTCAGAGAGGCCAGATCGAACACCGCCTCCAGCCCCGCGCCGCCGCAGTCGCCCCGGGCCCGCACTCCCTGGCGGTCAAAGACGGCAAAGGAAGCCTGGGCAAAGCACCCCTGGTCCTGAAAATGCTCCAGCAGCCGGGTGAAGCGTTCGTATGACTTGCTCATGCGGGACATCCCCCCGCCCCCTTCAAGAACCGGCAGACCTGCCGGACGGCCCTGGGGGAGTATTCGTACAGCGGGATGCGCAGTACCGCCTCCGGCAGCCAGTCCAGCTCGAAGGGACTGCGCAGGGCGGCGCAGGCCATGGGCAGTCCCAGCCCCGCCAGCGACTGGAGCAGCTCCAGCTGTTCCCGGTAGATGGCGGCGTTCAGGCTCCCCGCCACAATGGAGGTGCCCTCCGCCGCCCACCGCAGAAGCTCCGCCCGCTGGGCCTCGTCCGGGCGGAGGGGAAGCTCCCGGGCCTCCCCTCCAAATTGGGCGGCCAGCTCCTCCGCCAGGGACAGGCGGCTTTCCTTGTCCGTCACCAGCGAGAGCTGTTGGCGGATTGGGCTGAGGAACCGGGGCCGATCGCCCAGGGCCAGCGTCCCGCCCTGGGGCAGGACGCCCCGATCCACCGCCCGGGTAAAGAGGCTGTCGGCCAGAGCGTTGCACCGGGCCTGATCTGCCCCGCTCCAGGGGATGGGGGGGCCGGCGTACCGGGCCTTGCAGGCCAGAACGCGCTCCACCGCGCTGTCGATGCGCTCCATGGGCAGGGAGCCGTCCTCCACCGCCTCCCGCAGGGCCTTCAGCGCGGCCCGCACCTCATGGGGGCTGCGGGAGATACCCACCTGGTCCATCCCCGCCTTCACGCTGCGCAGCACTCCCTGGGCCACGCCGAAATTGGCTCGGATGGCGTCCATCTCCATGCAGTCGGACACCACCAGCCCCCGGTAGCCCAGCTCCTCCCGGAGCAGTCCGGTGATGATTTGGGGGGACAGGGTGGAGGGCAGTCCGTCCTCCCCGGCAAAGGCTACATGGGCCACCATAATGGCCGGAACATCCTCCTCCATGGCCATGCGGAAGGGAACCAGCTCCAGTGCGCGCAGTTCCTCCCGGCCCTTGGTCACCAGGGCAAAGTCCAGGTGGGGGTCGGTGGCCGTGTCCCCGTGGCCGGGGAAGTGCTTGCCTACGCACATGATGCCTGCGTCCCGGAAGCCCCGCAGGGCCTCCCGCCCCAGGGCACACACGGTATCTGCGTCCCGCCCGAAGCTGCGCACGCCGATCACCGGGTTGTCCAGGTTGTTGTTGATATCCAACACCGGGGCCAGCACGAAGTTGATCCCCACGCTCCGCAGCTGCCGCCCGGTCCACAGGGCCGCGTTATATACCGCCTGGGGGTCCTCCAGAGAGGCCGTTGCCATGGCGGAGGGCATTTTCCCCATGCTCTCCGGCAGGCGGGAGACGATGCCCCCTTCCTCGTCGGAGGAGATCAGGGGCGGCGTCCCCGTCTCCTCCAAAATCAGCTCCCGCAGATCGGCGCACAGCTTGGACAGCTGTTCCCTGTCCCGCTGGTTATACTGGAACAGGATCACATTTCCGATCTTTTCCTCCCGCACCAGGCGGACGAATTCCCCGTCCAGCTCCGGCCCGGGCAGTCCGGTGACGATCATCTGGCCCAGCTTTTCCGTCAGGGTCATGTCCGCCAGGGACTTCATGACTGCCATATTGCTTCCCCCTTTCAGGGCCTGCATTCACAGCCGGCGTTTGAGGCTGCGAGTACAGGCTCTAAGCATCCCCGGGCCGCAGGGCGGCCCGGGGCGGTGTTTTGTTATTGGCTGATCTTTCCCATCACCACAGGATGGGAGGCCCCGGTGGCCGCCGGGGCGTTGCTGCAAATGCCGTGGACCGCCTCGTTGGCCAGGATGGCGAAAGCCACCGCCTCCTTGGCGTCCCCGTCCAGGCCCAGATCCTCGTTTACCGCCACCTGAAGCTCGGGCAGCAGCTCCCGCAGATGGGCCAGCAGCGTGTGGTTATAGCTTCCGCCGCCCCCGGCCACCAGGATGGACGGCAGGCGGGGCAGGTGATGCCGGACGGCATAGGCGACGGTCTCCGCGGTGTAGCGGGTGACGGTGGCCAGCACCTCTCCCTCTGTCAGGGAGAGGGCCCCGGCCCGCCGGTACAGGATCTCCAGAAAGCCCTGGCTGTATTTCTCCCGCCCGGTGGTTTTGGGCGGCGCAAGGCGCAGGTACTCGTCCTCCATGAGCCAGGCCAGCAGCGGACCGCTCACCGGATGGGCCGCCGCCAGACGGCCCCCCTCGTCAAAGCGCAGCGTCCCGCCGGACATACGCTCCACCGCCGCGTCAATCAGTACGTTGCCCGGCCCTGTGTCGAAGGCGACCACTTCAGACAGCGCGCCGCCCCTGGGGAGGAACGTGATGTTCCCCATGCCGCCAAGGTTTTGCAGGGCCACGTCCTGGTCCTCCCGCCGGTAAAGCAGGTACTCCGTATAGGGCACCAGGGGCGCGCCCTGGCCCCCCGCGGCCATGTCCCGCACCCGGAAGTCGGACACCGCCGGCGCACCAGTCCGCTCGCACAGGATGGACACGTCCCCGATTTGGTAGGTGGCGGAGATCTCCCGGCCCAGGTATTCCTCCGAGACAGGCTGGTGGTAGACGGTTTGGCCGTGGCTTCCGATCAGGTCGATGTCGGACAGGGCCACCCCCGCCCGGCGGCACAGCGTCTCGCAGGCGTCCAGGTACAGCCTGCCCAGCAGGGCGTTCATCCGTCCCAGCTCCCGGCTGCCGCCGAAGCCGCCCCCGGCGATGTCCAGAATGCGTGCGCGCACCTCGTCCCCGAAGGGGATGCTGACGTAGGCCAGCTGCTCCACCCGGGTGTCCAGGCCCCAGCCGGTGATGCGGACAAGGACGGCATCCACGCCGTCAGCGGAGGTGCCGCCCATAAGCCCGATCACCAGCTTGGAGCGCGTATCCATCAGCGTCCGCAAGCTCACTCTTTCACACCTCCCAGGGCAATGCCCGCCACAAACTGCTTCTGAAGGAAGCAGTAGAGGATGAACGGAACCAGGAAGGTGATGGTGGAGCCGGCCATAACCAGGCCGTGATTTTTTTCAAAGTTGGTGGCCAGCAGGGACAGGGCCACCGGCAGGGTGTACCGGGACCGCTCGTTGGTCACCACCAGCGGCCAGATGAAGGAGTTCCAGGTGGCCACGAAGGTGAAGATGGTCAGCGAAATGGTGGCGGGCCGCACCAGGGGAAGCACCACCTTGAAGAAGATGAAGAATTCCGAACAGCCGTCGATCTGGGCCGCCTCGATCAGCACATCGGGCACGCTTTTCATAAAGGAACGCATCATCATCACGCCGAAGGCCCCCGCCATGGGAATGACCAGGGCGGCATAGGTGTTCAGCCAGTTGATCTCCCGCATGATGAGGAACAGGGGGATCAGCGTGACTTGGCTGGGGATCATCATAGTGGCCAGGAGGATCTTGTAGATCAGCTCCTTGTGGGGGATGGGCTTTTTCTCGAAGCCGTACCCCGCCAGCGCGGAGATGAAGCAGGTCCACAGGCAGGCCAGCACCGCCACGATGGCACTGTTGAGGATGGCCTGGGTGTAGTTGTTTCGGACAAGGATCGTCTTGTAGTTGGCGAAGTCGAGGCTGATGTCCGACAGCTTGAAGTAGGGGGAATCGGACTGGGTCAGGCTCATCAGCACCATGTACACCAGCGGCATGACGCACAGCAGCATAAACGCCGCCACGAACACGACGCCCGCCCGAGTTGCCATGGACTGCCTGCGCTTTGTGCGGTTCATTTCCCCGCCCCCTTCTTCGGCGTTTTCTCCTTAAAGAACAGATCCTGGATCAGGTTGACAATCAGCACGAACACCAGAAGCACTACCGCCAGGGCGCAGGCGTAGCCCATCTTCCAGTCCTTGAACGCAGCCTGGTAGATGATGTAGGCCAGGGTCATGGTGGAGGTGCCCGGCCCGCCGTAGGTGAGCTGGTACACCACGTCAAAGATCTGGAAGGACTGAATGATGCTGAGGGTCACCACCATGTAGGTGATGGGTTTGACGCTGGGCACCGTGATGTACCAGAACCGCTGGAGGGGCGTGGCCCCGTCGCAGGTGGCCGCCTCGTGCTGGTCCCGGGGGACGCCCTGGACACCGGCGTAATAGATCACCAGGAAATAGCCGATGTTCTTCCAGATTGCCACAATGCACACGCACAGGAAGGCCAGGTTCCCGTCCCCCAGCCAGTTGGGGCCCTTTACCCCAACCTGGCCGAGGGCGGCATTGATCAGTCCGTTGCGCATAAATACGATATCCCAGACGGCGGAGGCCGCGATTCCGGAGACGATATATGGGATGAACATCACGCTCCGGGCAAAGCCGCCAAACCGATTTTGCAGCTTTTCGGAGAGAAAGGCCGCCAGCCCCAGAGAGATGCACACCTGCGCCGGGACGGTGATGACAACATACTTCACCGTGTTCACCAGTGCCGACCGGAAGGCCTTGTCGGAAAGGAGCTTGGTGTAGTTCTTCAACGCCACAAATTCCGGCGGGTTGATCATATTATACTCGGTGAAGCTGTAGTAGATCGCCATAAAGATCGTGACGATGCAGAACATGGTGATGATGATGCAGGCGGGCATGATGTAGGCTATGCCGTGGAGTGCCTGCCGCCGCTTCCGGGTCATCAGCGGCCTTTTGACGGGAAGCGCGCGGGTTTTCTCACCGTTTCTCATTTGGGATCGCCTCCGTTCCAGTTCCGGCATCCGGGCCGGGTGCGGCTGGTCAGCTCACAAACTCCTCATACTGCTTCATGGTGTCCTCCAGCACCTGCTGGGGGGTGAGCTGGCCCATGTACATGGACTGCATATTCTTGAGCAGGTAATCATAGAACGCATCGGAGTTGGCGAAGGCGGGCCAGTTGTGGAAGATCTCCGCCTGATCCACATACATGGACTGGAACCGCTCGTCGTCATAGAACTTGGCGTCCTTGGTGATGGGGCACATGGCGTACATCTGCTCATGGAAGGCGTCCATCACGGGCGCGCTGAGCATATACTTCATGGCCTCCACCGCCAGCTCCTTGTTTTTGCTGTTGGAGGCGATGGCCAAAGAGTCCGCCGCGATCCAGGTCGCCTGGATGCCGGTGGGGCCGGACAGGGCGGGGATGACGGACCAGTTGATGCCGGCGGCGGTGTTCTTCTTGGCACTGCCCGTGTCGCCCACGTACATGGCCAGCTTGCCCTCCTGGAACAGGTCCTTGGGATTCTCGGTGGCGGTGATGGTGTCGTCAAAGATCCCCTTGTCCATCAGGCTCTTGAGGAACTCCACCGTCTTCAGGCCGCCGGCGTTGTTGATGGAGGGCTTGCCCTCGGCGTCCAGGAAGCTCTCGCCGGTCTGCCAGTAGTAGGGCAGCCAGCTCACCATCAGCACGCCCTTGCCGCTGCCGCCCCAGTTCTGGAGGAAGGGGGACACGTCGGGCACCTTCTCCTGAATGGCCAGACAGTAGTCGATGAGCTCGTCCCAGGTCTCGGGGGGACGGTCAAAGCCCGCCTGCTTCAGAATGTCCATATTGCAGTACAGCACGCTGGCATTGCCCACCAGCATGGGGGCAATATACTGCTTGCCCATGATCTGGCCCAGATCCCAGTAGAGGTACTGGTCCGCTTCCTCGGCGGTGAAGTAGCTGTCCAGCGGCTCAAAGGCCCCGGTCTCCACCAGATCGTAGGGGGTGTCGATGTAAACCACGTCGGGCCCCTCGTTGGAAATCAGGCCGGTGGTCACCTTCTGCTTGTAGCCGTCCCAGGGCAGGATCTCCACCTCGACGGTGCAGTTGTGCTCCTTCTCGAAGGCGTCGAACTGCTGATCCCAGAACATCTGGTCGGTCAGCTCCGCGTCGGACTTGGCGTAGGGCGGAATCCACACCTTGATGGACTGGCCCCCGGGCTTGTTCTGTTCGCCGCAGCCGGCCAGGATACCCAGCAGCATTACCATGCCGAGGATCAGTGCAAGAGCTCTCTTTTTCATTACGGTTCCTCCTTTGTTTTTGGTGGGTATATTCTGTAGAAGGGGCCGAACCCCCTTTTACACACGGTCAGTCCGCCACCGCCCGGCGGACGCTGCCCTCCGCCCGCTCCAACAGGCGGCGGGCGTTTTCAATGTCGGTGTCCAGCAGGAGCTTTACCACCGCCGGCTTGGCCTCCCCTCCCGCCTCCAGCAGGGCCTGGGCGGCCTCCTCCCGGGTACAGCCGGTGCTCTGCATCACGATGTGCTCCGCCCGGCACACCAGCTTTTGGTTGGTCTGGCGCACGTCCACCATCAGGTTCTGGTATACCTTCCCCACCCCCACCATGCTGGCGGTGGAGATCATGTTCAGGATCATTTTCTGGGCCGTCCCTGCCTTCAGGCGGGTGGAGCCGGAGAGCACCTCCGGGCCGGTATACACCTCCACGGCGGCATCGGCCAGGGCAGACGCCCGGGCCCCCCGGTTGCAGGAGATGGCCGCCGTGCGGCAGCCCGCCTCCCGCGCCCGGCGCAACGCCCCCAGCACGTAGGGGGTGCGCCCGCTGGCGGTGAGGCCGATCACCGTGTCCCGGCTGGTGAGGCCGATGGCGTCCAGATCCCGGCCGCCCTGGGCCTCGTCGTCCTCGGCCCCCTCCTTTGCCCTGACGAAGGCACCCTCGCCTCCGGCAATGAGGCCGATGACCTCCTGGTCCGTCACCCCGAAGGTGGGGGGGCATTCCACTGCGTCCAGCACGCCCAGCCGGCCGCTGGTGCCCGCGCCGATGTAGATGATCCGCCCTCCGAGGCGCAGGCTCTGGGTGGCGAACACAACAATCTGCGCCACCTGGGGCAGGGTCTCGGCCACCGCAGCCACCACTCCCGCGTCCTCCCGATTCATGGCGGAGATGATCTCCATGGGGGACATCTCGTCCAGGTTCATGGTATCCGGATTGCGCATCTCCGTCCCCAGGCCCATCAGCTCTATCTGATCCATTGCGCTTCCTCCTTCTTCTCCAGCCTCGTGCTCTGCAGCGCGTCCGCGCTCTTGTTGTAGGTCCGCCGGAAATAGGCAATATACAGCGCGTCGATCACCGCCAGCTGGGCGATGCGGGAGGACAGTTTGCTCCCGGCAATGTCCGCCTCCGTGGCACTGACGCACAGGTTGTGGACGCTCCGCCGCCGGAGCGGAGAGTCGGCGGCGGAGGTGACGGCAATGATGGGCACTCCGTTCTCCCGCAGGATCTCCGCCGCCTCCACCATGGCCTGGGTCCGGCCGGAGTAGCTGACGACCACCGCCAGATCCCCCCGCTTCATGTTTTTCGCCATCACCAGCTGGGCGTCCTGATCCTCGTAGACCTGGCACCGTTTGTTCAGCCGGATGAATTTCAGATAGGCGTCTTTGGCCACCAGCTGGGACGCGCCCACCCCGAAAAAGGTGACGCACTCCGCCTTGACCAGCAGATCCACACAGCACTCCAGCGTGCGCAGGTCCATCAGCCGCCGCGTCTCGTTCAGAAAGGAGACGGTGCGCTGGAAGCTGTTGTCCACCAGCAGCTCCAGGCTCTCCTCCGGACGGATCTCAAACTCGTCCGCCTGCCGGGAGAGGAATTCCTTCTTCAACGCCAGCTCACAGGACAGGCTGCGCTGGTAGTCCTTGTAATTCTGGAATCCTGTTTTCTTGCAAAGCCGGGTCACGGCGGACGCGGAAACAAAAGAACGCCGGGCCAGCTCGTGAATGCTGAGCTGAACCGCCTCGTCCGGATTCTCCAGTACATAGCTCATAATTTCACGCTCCGCGTTGCTGGCGGAGGACATATGCTCCAGAAATCGTGCGATTACGCTGTTCATACTATCCCGTTCCCTCTGCGCGTACTGTGCTTTTTAGACAAAGGACCTCCAAAAACCGGATTGTGATATGGGCATTATATCACGCCATAAAACAAAATGTCCATATCTTGCCGTCATTATGGTACTTTATTTCAAAAAAGGAACCGGGCTGTTTCCAGCCCGGTTCCTTCCTGTCTGCCGCCTTATTCAAAATAGATCGGGTTGGTCCACGCCCGCCGTCCCTGCCAGTCCTGGCACTCTCCCCGGATGTACCGCTCCTGTCCGGTGAGGCGGAAGGCGATCTCCTCCACAAACTCCCCCTCCTGGGCCACGCGGGTGACACCCGCGCCCACCCGGCCGTCAAACACCAGGGTCAGCCGACGGCATGGGCCGCACAGCAAGTAGGCCACGCCGTCCTCCACCCGCCAATCCCGGATTTCCGGGCCCTCGGAGGAGTAATACTGTCCGGCCAGGATGGCACTGGTGATATCCTCATGGGTGAGGGCCGGGGCCTCCACCATGATGAAGCCCCCGAAGGCGTCCCAACTCACGGCGTGGGCGTCGTCGGTAGCGTCCGCCAGGATGCGGCGGCCCGATCGGAGCATCACATCCCACCAGGTGGTGTCGAACCCGGTGCCGCTCTCCTGCTGGGTGCCGTAGTTGAGGATCTCCAGGATATCCACGTCGGGCGTGTTCAGAAAATCCTCCCCGTCCACCCGGGACCAGATGGGGTGGTTATAGGTGACGATCATCCCGTGCGCCTTCAGGAGCCGGGCCATGTCCGCCGCCGCCTTGGCCCCGTCCCAGCTGCCATGGCTCCGGAAGGGGCCGATTCTGTCTCCGTGGCGGTAGGGAGGCTCCGGCGCAGCCGCCCGCAGGGCGGCCGGCCCCAGGATGCCGTTCATATGGTGCACCTTGCGGAACACGCCGCCGTCATCGATATAGGAGGCCGCGGCCTCCACAGCGGGAAGGATCAAAAAGTCCTCGCCGCCGTACTGCTCATGGTAGTCCGAGTACAGGTGGTGGTCGGTGATGGCGATGAAATCATAGCCCCGTTCCCGGTAGCGGCGCACTACCTCCTCCGCTGGGCACTCGCCGTCGGAATCGGTGGTGTGGGTGTGCAGGTTTCCTTTGTACCACATAATGTATCTCCTTCCTGCGTCCTGGCTGGAGTTGCCATGAAATTTTTTCGCAGCCAGGCGGTCCTTGTTTTGCCCATGAGTGCGGCAAAGCGTCTTTTGTTTGCCGGCAGTATGGTTTGACAGCTCTGGGATAAGCTGCTGTTGGGGGCATTATACACCGTTGGTTTGAGGCCGTCAAATGGAATCGTGTTCAGTGTGGCATATTCCTCTCATATGCCAAAGCCATTGACCCACTCGGCTATATCAGCCCCGGCAGCCCTGGGCGAGAACCGCATCCCGGTCTGCCAACCCACGGTGCCAGCCATCTCGGTGTGCAGGCATGGCTCTCCGCTGCCGTGCGCAGAGCCATGGCGTCATGGGCGTCGGCTACCGGCTGATTATCTGCCGTCTCGGACTCGAAGAATATCGTCCCGCCTATCCAGTGTCATAGTTTTCTCGCTCCTGCGCCCGCAGGTCAAAGGCGGTGAGGTATGCCTGGTAGTCCCCGCGCACAGGGTTGCACCGCAGGCAGTAGCGGTACCGCTCCGTTTCCACCACGAAGCCGTAATTCTGGCAGC
>CAJUCA010000069.1 GCA_910585265.1 uncultured Oscillospiraceae bacterium
CGATTTTTGACGCGTCTACTTATGGGATTACGGGGGACCTGTTTAAGGTTGGGCCCATGCTGGCGGAGGCGATTAAGGGATTTAAGGAAGGTACGAAGTAAGTCGTATGTCTTAATAACTTAGAAAACAGCCCTGCTTGATTGGATTTCGTATTCCAAGCAAACAGGGCTGTTTTCATTTAAGACGGCCAGCATGGAAAAAAGTGACGGAAGTGGTGGCGGCCCTTATCTGGAGCGGAAATAGGTCCCTCATTTGCCAGCGTCCTGCCCACAAGTCCCGGGGGCTGTTGTGGGAATTCGTGGGCGGCAGGGTGGAGCCGGGAGCGACAAAGGAACAGGCCCAGATCTGGATGTGCAATCTGACGCTGTTCCACGCTGAGATCCGTGAGGAAGTGCCGCGGATGCTGGAGCATAACGCAGGCGGGTTTTGTAGGTGCTTATCAAGCGAATGGGTGCGATCGTAATCCTTGCTAAGATTTGAAAAGCAGCTATGGGACACGGCCTATGTCTTTCGCGGCATCGTGAACGCTTCGGAGCATAAGTCTGAAGTATATCTCTGACCGCCGTGATTGCAATCAAAAGAGCTGCAAGAAGATCGGTAAAGCGGATGGCAAATCATACAAGAGAACTATGCGTACTTAGAACTACTTGTTGAACTCGCGATGGTAGAAAGCGCCCTCTCCCAGCCTGTGGAGAGGGCACTTTCTACTACTGATTTTACAAATGCCGGACAATCACTGGATTTTCTTAGATGTAGAGCACATTTTTGATACTGCGCCGCTCCTCAATGGCCTGGAACGCCGCCTGCCAGTCAGCCAGGGCGTATTCCCCCGTCACCATCGGCTTCAGGCTGTTGCAGCCTTCCGCCAGCAGAGCAATGGCCCGATCCATATACTGATAATTGCTTTTCATGTGGAAACACACCCGCACCGCCTTGCGCAGGCAGACATCCCAGGTAACAGGCACAGTGTCCTGCCGGGTGCCGCCCATCACGGTAATGAGTCCGCCGGGTTTAACCATGGCCATGGCGGCGTTGATACACGCCGAGGCTCCGCTGGCCTCCAACACAATATCCGCCCCCACACCGCCAGTCATGGACAATACCTGGGCGACAGCGTCATCCCTGTCTGTGTCAATCAGGGTGGTGGCACCCAACTGCTCCGCCGCAGGGAAACCCAGGGCGGTATCCTGGGTGCGGCCGCATAGGATAATCTGCTTTGCCCCACAGGCCCGGGCCGCGGCCACCCCCAGCAGGCCCACCTGCCCTGCTCCCATGACGACGGCGGTTTCCATGGCCTGCTGTTCAATCGGGATTCCAAAATTGCCCAGCACCATAGAGAAGGGCTCCAAAATAGCCGCCTGACTGGTGGGGACATCCTGGGGCACAATATGCAGACAGCTCTCCGGCACCGCCACATAGGACGCCATGGCCCCATCCCGATGAATGCCCAGACTGCGGGTCTGGGCACACAGCTGGGTCAGTCCCATTTTGCAGGCAGGACAGCGGCCGCAGGCATAGAGGTGGGGCTGGGCCGTAACCCGATCCCCAGGTTGGACAGTTCCCGCGCCTCCCTCCACCAGTTCCACCACACCTATCAGCTCGTGCCCCATAATAAACGGGGGCGTACAGGGGAATTTACCATGGTAAATATGGAAGTCCATGCCGCACACGGCGCAGGCCTCTACCCGCACCAGCACGTTGTTCACGCTATTCAAAACAGGTTCGGGCCTGTCCTGGAGGCTCACGTTTCCTGGTCCGGGGACAGATTTGTACAGTGCAATCATAATTGGGTTCTCCTTTCAGCGTGGTGGTGTCAGCTCGTCGGGAAATGGACACACGTAGGTGCCAGATCCCACCATCCGCTCAAATTCCCTGCGGGCAGCTTGGAGCAGACTGCCATCCCGATCCTCGAACAGCTTGGCAGCACACAAGGCAATACATTTGGCCGCCTCCAGCATTCCCTTCTGGCCAATGGTGCTGCGTGTCTGGGCAGTCATTTCCCAGGTATGGTTGGGGGTGCCGATGGTATAGCAGGGCACCTCTACCTGGGCTGTAGGCACACAGCGGCTCACGTCCCCCACATCGGTGGACGCAGGGGCGTGAAACTCCCGGTCAATGAACTTTCCGGGGCGGTCGTAGAGGACATGAGTTTTATAATACTCCCGGGCCTCGTCCGCCGAAAGGCCGGTGAATTCCCAGGCAATACCCTTTGTGCAGTCCTCCGGCAAAGAAGCACGGATCTTTCGGGCCAGCGCGTAATCTTCTTCGTCGTAAGCGATAGGGCCTACCTCATCCACCGCCTCGCCCATCAACCGGGTGAGCGTCAGGTTGGGCACATAGTCGGACGCTCCCTCATTATACCGAATGGAGACCTGGGTACCGGTCATCAAGGCGGCACCTCGGGCAATGTCCTCCACCCGGCCCCGGACAGCTAAGGCATCGTCAATGGTGGACGAGCGGATGATGGAGGAGCAGCTCATCAAGGTGTGCCGGACGGCGGCGGCCCACAAGCGGGAGGGCAGGCCCGGCGCGGATCTGGCGGGCATCAACCTGGAGGGTCCCTTCCTGTCCTACGCCAAAAAGGGCGCGCAGAACGGCGAATGGCTCCACGCCCCCGACGTGGCGATGCTGCGGCGGCTGGAGGAGGCCTCCGAGGGGCTGGTGAAGCTGGTGTCCGTGGCCCCGGAGGAGCCGGGCGCGCTGGACTTTATCCGGGAGGTGGCGGAGGAGGTCAACGTGTCGGTGGCCCACACCACCGCCGGCTATGACACCGCCATGGCGGCGTTCCGGGCGGGTGCCCGGGAGGTCACCCACCTCTTTAACGCCATGCCCGGCTTTACCCACCGGGCTCCCGGCGTGGTGGGCGCGGCCCTGGACAGCCCCTGGAGCCGGGTGGAGCTGATCAGCGACGGCATCCACATCCACCCCAGCGTGGTGCGGGCCACCTTCAAGATGTTCGGCCCGGACCGGGTGGTGCTGATCTCGGACACCATGCGGGCCGCGGGTATGTCCGACGGCGAGTATGACCTGGGCGGCCAGAACGTCATTGTGAAAGGCCCCCTGGCCACCCTGGCGGACGGCACCATCGCCGGGTCGGTGACGGATCTGATGGCGTGCATGAAGACCGCCGTCTCCTTCGGCATCCCCCTGGCGGACGCGGTGCGGGCGGCGGCGGTGAACCCCGCCAAGGCCATCGGCATCTTCGACCGGGTGGGCAGCCTGGAGGCGGGCAAGCGGGCCAACGTGGCCGTGCTCGGCCCGGATCTGGAGCTGAAGGCCGTGTTCTTCCACGGCAAACAGGTGGTATAGTTGACAAAAGGAGGGGAGACGCGGCGCGGCGCGTCTCCCCTCTAAGAACCTGTATTCACAACCTCAAACGCCGTGTGGACGGGTCTTTTCCCGCCATACCGCGTTGCGTTTTCTTGAAATGCACCAAGCATTCCCGCGAAAACGCGCCTTGTCTGGCGGGAAAATTCTTCGCCCACCCAGCATCCTCGGCTGTGAATACAGGTTCTTATTACGAAAAACACAACTGAAGGAGAAATAGTATCAAAAAGCGGAGTTTCTGAAGTCAATCCAGAAACTCCGCAAAATCTTATTGATAAATCAGTTCAGCAAAGATGATTTCTTCCACATGGGCTTTACAGCTATTCATCCGCCCGGCCCAGCGCATTTGATCATCTGCTTTAAATTGCTCTGTAACACCCTCCTGGGCTACCATCTGTTCTACAAGCTGACAAAACATATCTTCCGCCTGCTGATCGATGTCGGCCAGGCGACTATCCAGCTTCCCGCTGAGTAGCAAAGCGTCGTAAAGAGCCTTCCTGTGTTTCCGAAGATACTGTCACCTGCGCTGGCCCCAGATACCAATGGGCACACTTTCCGGCACAGTGAGGTTCGGGGGGGAATAATCTCCCTCTTGGCAGTAAGTCCCGCCCATTTGTTCAAATGTAGACTTTTCCACAATGATTTCCTCCGACATATTGAATATTCCCGCAATTCAATCACTTTCGGCTGCCTACAATAGTAAGGAAGAGGTAACTTCCTTACGTTACCTCTCCCTTCGCCGGGGGGTGTTTATTGTGCCTCAGACCGTTAATAGGACACGCTTCCGGTGTGCTTCTCGTTCACCACATAGTAGGCCGTGCGCTCCTCCGGCTTGATATACAGCTTCAGTCCGGTAATAGGCGTGCGCTTTTTCGCCTGGCGGAACTCGGCCTTCGCCGCCTCCACCAGCGCGTCCACCTCCACCTCGCCGCCCTGGAACTGCACGACGACGGCGGGCTGGAGCAGCTCCGCCTTGGCCTTGCTCTCGGCGCGGGCCTTGGCTGCGGCGGCCTTTTCCTCCGCCGTCAGCGGCTTCCTGCCGCCCTTCCTTTTGGCCTCGGGTTCAGCGGACGCGGCGGCCTTTTTTTCCTTGTCCATCAGTAAACACCTCTGTTTTGTAATTGGTAGAACCAAGTCACCACCGATTATATATGCTTTTGGTAAAAAAAGCAAGCAATTATTCTATTAGATGCTTCCTCACGGCAGAATCATGTCGATCCCCCGCTGGAGCGTCTCCCGGTTGATGGTGCCCCGGGCCTGGGCGATCCCCCGGCCCTCCGCATCCAGAAACAGGGTGATGGGCAGGGAGTTCACCCCATAGGTTATGGCCGCATCCTGATCCAGGTCGTAATACACCGGGAAGGAATACCCCTCCTGCCGGATCAACGCTTCCGCCTGCTCCTTGGTCTCCCGGCCCCCGGTCATGTTCACCATCAGGAACTGCACCTCTCCAGCCAGCTCCTGGCTGGCCGCGTCAAAGTCCGGCAGCTCTTTGCGGCAGGGACCGCACCAGCTGGCCCAGAAGTTGAGCACCACCGGTTTCCCCCGGAAGTCGGACAGGTTCACCGTGCTCCCGTCCCCGTCGTACACCGTGAAGTCCGGCGCGGGCTGAGGCTCCGGGGCCTGGGTCCCCTCCCCGGACGGGGCCGCGCTCTCCGGCGGCTGGGTATTCCCGCCCAGCTGGTTGTGCTCCGCCCCACGGCTCAGCTGTCCGTACAGCACATAGGCCCCGCCCATCAGCAGCACCAGGGCCAACGCCACGATGAGCAGTGTTTTTTTCTCTTTCATTCCATAATCCTCCTAACTCAGCAGTCCCAGAAGCCGCTCCAGCAGTCCCGTTGCCATCAGCACGCCCACCGCCACCAGGAACACGCCGCACACGGCGTTGATCCTCTGGTAATTGCGCTTGATCCAATCAAAGGCGGCCTTCAGCCTGTCGATCAGCACCGCGCTGAGGAGGAAGGGCACCCCCAGCCCCAGCGAATAGGCCAGCAGCATCAGCGTCCCTGTCAGCGTGCTGCCCTGCTGGGAGGCCAGCATCAACGCCGAGCCCAGGAACGCCCCCACGCAGGGCGTCCACCCCAGGGAGAAGATCATCCCGAACAGGACGGCGGAGAAAAAGCCCAGCTCCCGGGTATTCATGGAGGCCCCGCTGCCCCGGAACAGGTTCAGCCGGAACACCCCCAGGAAATTCAGCCCGAACACAATGACCACCAGCCCGGAGATCAGGTTCACCGCCGTCCGGTGCTCCCGGAGAAAGCCTCCCGCCGTCCCCGCCAAGGCCCCCAGGGCGGTGAACACCACCGTAAAGCCCAGCACGAAGCCTGCGGCGATTTTCAGGGTTTTGCCTGTGGACCGCTCCCCGCCCCCGGCGAAATAGGAGACATAAATGGGCAGCATGGGCAGCAGGCACGGGGAGATAAAGGTAATAATCCCCTCCAAAAAAGCAATGGCGTACTGCATCTTCTTTTGATTCCCCCTTACCGGGAGGCGTCGTCAGCCGCCTCCCGCCAGATATTCCTCCGCATAGTGAACCGCCACCGCGCCGTCCGCCGCGGCGGTGACAATCTGCCGCAGGGCCTTGGTGCGCACATCCCCCACGGCATACACGCCGGGGATCTCCGTCCGGGTGGACTCGTCCGCGGTGATATAGCCCGACCGGTCCAGGGCCAGCTGTCCCTTCGCCAGCCCGGAGGCGGGCTTCCGGCCGATGCTGACAAACACCCCGGCGCAGTCCACGGTCCGCTCCGCCCCGGTGTTCACATCCCGCAGGCGCAGGCCCTGGAAGCCCTCCCCGTGGATCAGTTCCGCCACCACGCTGTTCCAGCAGAACTCCACGTTGTCCGCCGCCATCAGGGGGGCGTGGTAGGCCCGTTCCGCCCGGAGGGAATCCCGGCGGTGGATCAGGTACACCTTGGCGCACACACGGGACAGCAGCAGGGCGTCCGCCGCCGCGCTGTTGCCGCCGCCCACCACCGCCACGGTCTTGCCCCGGTAGAACATCCCGTCGCAGGCGGCGCAGTAGTGCACGCCCTGTCCCGCCAGCTCCTCCTCGCCGGGCAGATCCAGCTTCCGGGGGGTGGCCCCGGTGGACAGCACCACCGTCCGGCCCAGCAGGGGGCCCCCGGCGGTTTCCACCCGCTTCACCGGGCCGGCCAGGGCCAGGGACGTGACCTCCTCCATCCGGGTGGGAACGCCGAACCGCTCCGCGCCCCGGCGCATCTTTTCCCCCAGGGTGAAGCCGTCCACCCCCTCGTCAAAGCCGGGGTAGTTGTCCACCTGCTCGGTGAGGGCCATCTGGCCCCCCGCCGCCATGCGCTCCAGCACCACCGCGTCCAGCCCGGCCCGGGCGGCGTACAGCGCGGCGGTGTATCCGCCGGGGCCGCCGCCCACAATGATCATGTCGTAGATGTGCCCCTGAGGGGCGGCGGACTCCTGGGGAGTGCCGTTTTCATTGATAACAGGCATCGTTTGCGCCTCCTTGATCAAATACTGTAGCTCAGTATGTCCCGTTTTTGGGGGCCGGATGTCCGGAGGTGCTTGCGGTGTGCTCCCGGACGGGCCCTTACCAGACTTTGGAACTATAGTATACCACACCGGGGCGGCGGATGGAAGCACTTTTTATTCTAAGATTCCTCCGGGTTTTCCCAACTCCGAGAGCACGAAATGCGGTGTTTGAGCGTTTGCACGCAATTGTGCGGTGCCAGCTCGCCGGGAGCCGGGGCTTTCAGCACTTCCTCCTCTCGCCGGGGATGTCAGCCTACCATTCCACCGCCCACGCGCTATTACACCACGTTTTTCCATAAAACGCCACAAGAAGGCTTGCTTATCACCCCCGCAAGGAGTATAATGAATCCATGCGGGAGGCGGGGCAGTTGCGCCTATTCCGCCGGAGAGAACAGGACACTTACGAAGCTTGGCCTGAACACAGCGGAAAGGAACCTATCTATGAAAAAAACGCTATCCCTCATCCTCGCCCTGGCGTTATGCCTGGGGCTGGCGACCGCCGTTTTTGCAACGGACGCCCAGCCAACAGTATCCACCAACAAAAACCGGCAGGACTACACCACATGGGCCTCCCCCGTCAAATCCTATCTGTACGAAAATCCAAACGGCGGTCTGACCCGGGTGGAGCTGACCGGCGGCGTTTGGAGCTACTCCTATGTGAACGGAAAATTGCAGTCCACCCAGAGCAAGCAGGAGATCATCGTGGAGGACTACAGCAGTGCCTTTGCCCTCCGGTCCAGCCGCACCGTCCCCATGGAGCTGTCCATCTGGGGCGGCTTTTACGCCGGAAGGGACTACAATTTCCTGATTTTCGGCCAGGACAACGTGGAGGAGAACGACAGCAAGGAAGTCATCCGGATAGTCAAATACTCCAAGGACTGGCAGCGGCTGGGTCAGGCCAGCCTCAGGGGGGCCAACACTACACACCCCTTCGACGCGGGCTCCCTGCGCTGCGACGAGTACGGCGGCTACCTCTATATCCGCACCTGCCACGAGATGTATACCTCCAGCGACGGGCTGAACCACCAGGCCAACATGACCATCTCCGTGGAGCAGGACAGCATGACTGTCGCCGACGCCTATTACGACGTGATGAACCAATCCTATGGCTATGTGAGCCACTCCTTCAACCAGTTCATCCTTGTGGACGAGGACGGCCGCATCGTGGCCATCGACCACGGCGACGCCCACCCCCGGGGCGTGGCGTTCAGCAAGTACTACGCCGACGCCGGGACAGGCCGGTTCCGAGGCCAGGGCTACAACCCCTGGTGCAGCTACGGCAACCTGTTTCAGTTTGCCGGGGCCGTAGGGGCCAACACCACCGGAGCCTCCATCGGCGGGCTGGCCGAGACCCGGGACAGCTACGTGTTCTGCTATAACTATGACGGCAAGGGCGGAAACGGCGACCGCTATATGTACTACCACTGGATGGACAAGGCCACCGGAAAGAGCTGGAGCGCGCAGATCACCAAGACCCCCGGCTCCACTACCCCGGTGCTGGCCCCCGCCGGGCTGGACGGCGGCTATCTGCTGTGGAACGGCAAGAGTGGACATATCGTCAATGACACCCTGTATTACCTCCACTACGGCGCGGACGGAACTCCTGAGCAGTACAAGACCGCCAAAGGCTCCCTGTCTGACTGCCAGCCCATCTATTATAACGGCCAGGTCGTGTGGTATGTCACCAATAACTCCGCCCCGGTGTTTTACACGCTGGACAGCTCCGGCGTGCAGCAGCATTCCACGGTGGGGCAGACGCCCGCCCCAACGCCCACCCCTGCGCCTACTCCGACACCCACGCCTACCCCAACGCCTACTCCCACGCCCACGCCCGGCCCCGGCGTTTCCGACTTCACCGACGTCCCGCCCAGCCACTGGGCCTACAAGGATGTGACCGAGTGCGCGAAAAGGGGCATCGTGGAGGGAATCGGCAACGGCAGGTTTAACCCTCAGGGCGATGTGAGCTACGGCGAGTTCGCCACCATGCTGGCCCGCGCCTTTTACCCCGCCGAGCTGGCTGACTTCAAGGCCGAGTCCGCCGGAAAGCCCTGGTACTGGGCACCAATGACCACGCTGTACTACAACGGCGTCCACCCGGAGGGCACCGCCTCCGTGGATCTGGCCAATAACTGGACAGATATTGCCAACGTGAAGATGACCCGCTATGAGATGGCCATGGTGATGCTGGACGTCATGGGCCGATCCATTCCCGACCGGCAGGCCTGCCTGGACAGCGCGCAGGCCAAGCTCACCGACTGGGGCCAGATCCCCGAGCGTTACCGCTGGCCGGTGGCCGCGGCGGTGGGCAACGGCGTCATCAACGGCACGGACGGCGGCCGGTTTGCGGGCAACGACCGCATGACCCGGGCGCAGGCCTGCGCTGTCCTCATCCGCCTGGACAGCGTAGTCAACGCGGAGCCCCAGCCTACGCCTACCCCAACACCTACACCCACCCCGACACCTACTCCCACTCCCACGCCCGTCCCAACCCCAACGCCCACACCCACCCCGACGCCTACGCCGACAGGAGAAAAGCAGCTGTACCTCGCCAAACCCGTGGTCACGCTGAGCCCGAATCACGGTATGCTGCTCACCTGCCAGACTCTTGAGCCGGACGGCACGCTGAAGGACATCCGATCCGGCGCGGTCTGGACAAACGAGACCCCGGAACTGCTGACGATACGGGAGGACATTGTCTATACCAAGGGGATCTCCGGCACAGGCTACCTGACGGTCTCTTACGAGGGACAAACGCAGCGGCTGACAATCAGGATCATCCCGCTGGCGGATCAGATCAACCTGAGCACCCTGTTTAGATCCCTGCCGCTGGGCTCCAGTTCTTACACCCAGCTCTATGTGTTCAGTACCAGCAAATACTGTGGACAGGACTACACCGTGTCCTGGAGCGTGAATGACCCCAGCGTCCTGGCACTGGAGACCGTCGCGGGGGACACGTCCCGCGTCCGCTTCACAGGCAAAAGGGCCGGCGATGCCTATGTGGCCTGCCGTGTGTCCCTGCCGGACGGATCCACGGCGGAGGAGCGTTGCTACGTCCACGTTTACTGATGCTGGGGTAGATTCGGCTAAGGCTGAATTGTTCGTTTCGCTGTGATCAGCAGGGAGCCGTTGGGCCGCTGAAGCGGCTTGGAGCCGGGGATGTGCGTGCGGTTGTGCGTAAAAGAATAGTATTGCAAAAGTGGAAGTGGTGTCTGGCACCGCTTCCACTTGTTTTTGTGAAGCTATGTGAAATTTGCAATGAGAAGCCCTCAAAACAATAATAGCCGTCTTTCCCCAGGAGCGACGTTGAGTGTTTTAAAATTCGCTTCCTTCCGAATGGCTCTTAGAAGTTCTCTACACTTCTTAACAATTTTGTTTTCCTTGAGTGTGGGAGGGTGTTGGACACCGTTAATTTACTTCAAATTCTTGGTATTCTGCTTAGAGGCATAAAAATTATAACCAGGATATTTCATTTTCTCTTTCGCCATGTCATAGATTTTCGTTTTGTCACTATTGATGCCCAGCCGCATAGTTCTGGTAAAAACAGTTCGTCACGCTGTATCAAAAACGCTGAACGCCTTCATACTTTTTGCACAGTACCAAAATGTCATCCGCATATCGAATATGAACACCGATATGAACACCGATTTTTAGACTGATAACCTCCAAATTGCGCCGCCTGTGAACATAATTAGGGAACTTCTCAACGCCCTTGCTGTGCCAGCAGTCTCCCTGATCCCGAAGCCAGACGTCAAACCGATGGAGATAAACATTACTGATGAGCGGATCAAGGATCGCCCCCTGCAGAGCACCTTAATTGTCAGACCCGATACCAGCGATATCACCGCCTGTCAAACAGCGAAGCGGCACTTTGATTCCCTCGATTTGAAGCTGACATCCACCCAAGCGCTGAAACAGGAGTATGCCATGTTGCAGATTGAGAACAAAAGACGGTATCAGCATACAACCAGGCAACGGAAAAATGATAGAACTGTTCACAGTCAGAAACAACGTGGAGCGTCTTAGAAACCCAGGCGCACCAGCACCCAGCTTTATAGGAGGTTGGAGGCGGTCAGTCACCAGCAACCGAGCCTCGGTATATATCGAGGCATTGTCTGCCGAAGCCGCCACGATCAATTTTACACCAATTTTACAACACCAGCCTTTTGACTTTTACACAGCAGCAGTATCCTTTTCTCGTACCCAAAAGTCGAAAGGAGAAATTTGAACATGAAAAAATTTGCAAGTCTTATGGTAGCCGCTGTGCTGGCTCTGTCGGTTATGGCGGGATGTTCGCAGAAAATGTCTGGAACCGTCACCACCGACGGCTCAACTTCCATGGAGAAGGTGATCGGTGCGCTGGGTGAGGCGTTTATGGAACAGAACGGTGGCGTGACCTTCACCTACAACCCCACCGGCTCCGGCTCTGGCATCCAGGCAGTCTTGGAGGGGCGCTGCGACATCGGCCTCAGCAGCCGCAATCTGAAGGAGGAAGAATCCGCCCAGGGCCTGACCGGAACGGTGCTGGCCTATGACGGCATTGCGGTGATCGTCAACCCCGACAATCCCGTTTCTGATCTCGATGTGGACACCATCGCCAAAATCTTTACCGGGGAGATCACCAACTGGAAGGACGCGGGCGGACACGACGCAGAGATTGTCCTGATTGGCCGGGAAGCCGGCAGCGGAACCAGGGACGGCTTTGAATCCATCACCGGCACAGCAGACAACTGCCAGTACCGCCAGGAGCTGACCTCCACCGGCGATGTGATTACCTCCGTGTCCCAGAACCCGGATGCCATCGGCTACGCCTCCCTCGCCTCCGTCAAGGACACCGTGCGGGCCGTCACAGTAGGCGGCGTAGCACCCACAGAGGATGCGGTGAAGGACGGCAGCTATGTCATTCAGCGGCCCTTTGTCCTGGTCACCAAGACGGACACGCCCCTTTCGGAGCAAGCGCGAAAGTTCTTCGACTTCGCAACCTCCCCTGATGCGGCGGAGCTGATCTCTGGCGCGGGCGCTGTGGCGGCAAATTGACTATGCGCAGTAGAAAGCAACTGCTGGAAACCGCAGTCCACGGGATATTTCTGATGCTGGGATTGGTTACGGTAGGCTGTGTCTTGCTGATTACCGTATATTTGGTGGTCTCCGGCATCCCTGCCATCCGGCAGATCGGGCTTGTGCCCTTTCTGCTGGGTGACACCTGGGAATCCACCGCCGCACAGCCCTCATACGGCATCCTCCCGTTCATTCTCACCAGCATTTACGGCACAGCGGGCGCTATCCTGTTCGGTGTCCCGGTAGGATTTTTCGCGGCGGTTTATCTGGCGAAGCTGGCTCCAACCCAAGTAAAATCCATCGTTGAGGCCGCTGTCAGCCTCCTGGCGGGTATTCCATCTGTGGTCTACGGTCTGGTGGGGATGCTGGTGCTTGTGCCGGGTACCCGGGCGCTGTTCCATGTGCCGGACGGGGCTAGCCTGCTGGCGGCAATCATCGTCCTGTCGGTCATGATTCTGCCCTCCATCATCAAAGTATCCATTACCGCGCTGGAGGCAGTACCGAAAGAGTACGAGGACGCATCCCTGGCCCTCGGCGCGACCTCGATAGAAACCTATTTTCGGGTATCCGTCCCTGCGGCGCGAAGCGGCATCGCGGCGGCGGTGGTGCTGGGAGTAGGCCGGGCCATCGGGGAGGCTATGGCGGTGATGATGGTATCCGGCAACGCGGCAAATATGCCCTCACTGTTTGAAAGCGTCCGATTTCTTACCACGGCGGTATCCAGCGAAATGTCCTATTCCAGCGGCCTCCAGAGGCAGGCACTGTTCTCTATCGCCCTGG
>CAJUCA010000070.1 GCA_910585265.1 uncultured Oscillospiraceae bacterium
ATCAGCCGTTCTATCCTGGACTTCGCAACCATGATGGAGCTGTTCCAGCAGTACAATGTGGAATTTGTTTCCTCTACGGAAAAGTTCGATACCTCCACCCCAATGGGCCGGGCCATGCTGAATATCTGTATCGTGTTCGCTCAGTTAGAGCGCGAGACGATACAGAAGCGAGTGACCGACGCCTACTACTCCCGGTGTCAGCGGGGCTTCCACATGAGCGGCGCGGCCCCCTACGGCTTCAAGCTGGAGCCCACCACCATCCAGGGCATCCGCACGAAAATGATGATCCCGGACCCCGACACGGCGAATATTGCCCGCCTGATGTTTGAGATGTACGCCGAGCCGTCCACGTCGTTCGGAGACATCGCCCGGTACTTCGCCCAGGAGGGTATCCTGGTGTATGACAAGGAATTGCGCCGGGGCTTCATTTCTCAAATGCTCCGCAACCCGATTTACGCCCAGGCTGACCTGGAGCTGTACGAGTTTTTCAAGGGGCAGGGGGCCGTGGTGGTGAACGAGGCGGCGGACTTCGCCGGGACCAACGGCTGCTATCTCTACCAGGGCCGGGACGTGCAGGAGCGAAAAAACAAGGACCTGAAAAATCAGATCCTTGTGCTGGCCCCCAGCGAGGGCATTGTCCCCGCCGATACCTGGCTGCGGTGCAGGAAAAAGCTGATGGCAAACATCACGTTCCAGGGTGGACGCAAGCCGAAAAATACCTGGCTGGCCGGGAAAGTAAAGTGTGGCCACTGTGGGCGGGCGCTGAAAAGCATGGGCAACCGGGCGGGAACGCAATATCTTCGCTGTACCAAGCGGGCGGACAACATGAGCTGCGAGGGCTGCGGGACGCTTCGGACGCCGGAATTTGAGCAGTTCGTCTATGAGGCTATGGTGCATAAGCTGTCCGAGTTTCAAACCCTGACCGCCCAGGCGGAGACAGTCAACCCCAAGCTGACCGCCTTAAACGTGGAGCTGGCCCAGGTGGAGGACGAGATTGAAAAGCTGTTGAACACCCTGACCGGGGCCAGCGCGGTTTTGATGTCCTACGCCAACGGGAAGATTGAGGAGCTGGACGCCCGCCGTCAAGGGCTGATAAAGGAGATTGCCGCGCTGAACGCTGAAAGCGTCTCCCCGCAAAAAATCGAGTACCTGTCCTCCCACCTGGGGAATTGGGACAACATCGACTTCGACGACCGGCGGCAGGTAGCCGACATCATTCTCTCCCAGGTCCACGCCACGGCTGACCGTGTGTCGTTTGAGTGGAAAATCTGATTTCTTACCCCCAGCGCCTTATTCAATGGTGTGTTTACCATTGTCAAGCGATGTTAACAACAGCACTTTTTGTCGAAGATGGCTTTGGGCCGAGGAGGGTCCCTTTCTTGTTTACTGTGGCGCAGATTTTGCAGGAGGCCCCTCCTTCTGAACTGCACTTTTTCTCCCCTTTAGGGGCAGGGGGTGCCGGGGCAGCGCCCCGGCGAGTGCGGACGGCGTATAGCCGGACGCGATGCTTATCCTACCCCAAAGGGTAGGCATCCGCCCCAACGGGGCGTTTCTGCATTGCCCTCACCCGGCGCTCCCACTACACTTTTCTGTGTGCATCGTGCCTGTCCGCACTACGGACAGATGTGGTCGAAATTTATCCGGCTCTTTTTTCGAACCCTCTGCCCTGCCCTTGCACTGGGCATTTTGCCGAAACAAAATCGGGTGCTGCCAGGGCCAGAAAATGCGCCGGGAGGCTGGGTGAACCTGCCCGACCTCCCGGCGTTTCTGTCTGCCTTGGCACTCCAGTTTTTTGGGGTGAAAACCGCTCCCTGCCACAATCGCGCACAAAGGGGCCAACACCGCGTTTCAACCCTTTGGAGGTTACGGATGCCACCCGACCCGTAGGATGCGCACGCAGACCCTCACAACCGCCGACACGTGGTTTCGCGGCTTTAGGCTGTAGTGCTTGATGCAGACGGGGGGTTATTGGCAGAGGATGACCCGGCAAAAACCTGTGCCCGATTCCCAATTTTCAGAACCTGTCGGGTGTTCTTGCACTGAACGCAAAGAGCCCCCTATGATTACGGCGTGGTAAATTTTTTATAAAATTATTTGCAGAAATCGAATTCTTTTGGTATTTCCTGTCTGCTTGGAGCGTTCTTGTTCTCCTTCATCTTGTTCTATTACCCATCATGAGGCAAGGCCGGCCCCCTGCGCCTAACGTCGGGCGGCGCAACGCAGAAAAATATTTATCTAAGCGTAATTTATACTAACGCTGTGCACTGTTTCATCGTTCAGAACGGGTAGTCCTCCATATCGCAAACGCGAAGGCGTCTGCACCGATTTCTATTTTTTACTGGTACTTTTCCATCAGGGAAAACAGCACCTTCCCGTCAATATTCCCGCCTGAGAGCACCAGCGCCACGTTTTGCCCCCCACGCGCTCCCGATAATCCATCACCGCCGCCATCGTGGTGCAGCTGCCCGCCTCCACAATGTACTTCTCCTCCCGGGCCATAAAGCTCACCACCCGACCGAAGGTGTCCTCGGACACGGCGATGAAATCGTCCACGTAATTCTTCGCCATCTGGTAGCTCATCGCACCCACCCCGCCGACCAGCGCGTCGCACAGCGAGCCCTCGCAGGGGAAGTCGGTGTAGAATTTGCCGTCCTCATAGGAGCAGATCATGGCAGGGCAGGCTTCGGTCTGGATGCCCACCACCCGGACAGAGGGCTTGAGGGCCTTGACAGCCACGGCGATGCCGGTGAACAGTGCCCCGCCGCCGATGGGCACCACAATGGTATCGATCTCCGGGTTCTGCTCCAGGATCTCCATGCCGATGGTGCCCTGGCCCCCGTAGATCTTTGGGTCGTCGTAATAGGGATCGATGTAGGTCATCCCGTTCCGCCGTATGTGCTCCATGCCCAGAGCGTGGGCTTCATCGTAATCCTTGCCTATAAGGAGCACCTTGGCCCCAAAGTATTTGATCTTGTCGATCTTGCTCCGAGGTGTGGTCTCCGGGACGATGATTTCCGCATTCTGGATGCCCAGCAGGGATGCGGCGTAGCTCACTGAGCTGCCATGGTTGCCCGAGGAGATGGTGGCCACCCCTCGGGCGGCCTTGGCCGCCGCCAGATCCAGCAATGCCATGCCGGTGGCGTCGTAAATGGTAATGTCGCTGTCCGAGATCCGGCCCTGCCTTTCTCCCAGGATCAACTGGCCGATCTCGCCGATAATGTCCGCTTCCGAAATGATCCTTTTCTTGATGGGCACCTCTACCTCGCCCGCCGCGACGCAGTGGCTCATGTCGCCCACGAAGATTTTCGCCCCTGCCATGATCTGCGGGGCGATCTCCTCCTTGCCCTCGGCGTCCGCGCCGATGCAGGAGAAATGGGTGCCCGGTTTGACCCACTCCTTCTTGATCAGCGGGGCCTTGGAGGGGGTGACGGTGATGACGATATCGCTGTCTGCCAGGGCCGCCTCCGGGCTTTCCGCCGCGGACAGGGCTACGCCGCCGTAGTTAACGCCCAGTTCCCGTTCCAACCGCCCGGGGAGAGCGTCCACAAACTCCTGTGCGTACTGGGCGGACAGTGGGTTGGCCACCGTGATCCGCTCCAGTCCCGGGAAGACGGTGAGCATGGCGGCGATCTGGTAGAGCGCCTGGTTGCCGGAGCCCACCACCAACAGGTGCTTGGAGTCCTTGCGGGCCAGGTATTTCGCCCCGATGGCCCCCGCCAGCTCCGGCAGGCCCTTGCTCCCGTTGTCCCCGAACCAGGAGACGGTCTTGTGTCCGAAGATGCCCGCTCCCCTGAGATAGCCCGATTTGATGTCCATGTCGGCGTGGCCGGGGTTAAACTCATAAAACGTGGTGGGCCACACCACCGTCTCCCCTTTCGCCTTTTGACAGTAGACGTCCTCTACACAGGCGATGACCTTTTTCATATCCGTGACCTGGGCGATCTCCTTTTTCCCGAGTACCTTGATTGTTGCCATGACAGTTTACCCTTTTTCGTTAATTTTTGATCAAGCAGGCACTGTGCCTGATTGCTTTCTCACTTCTCCAGCGTCTGCAGGAAGGCACTGAAGGAGTTGAGGCCATCTTTCAAAACCAGGGTGTTGTTGGCGTAGCCGATGCGGACGCTGTGGGGCTGTTCGAAACAGTCGCCGGGGGTGACAAAGGCTCCAGTCTCGTGGTACATCCGCTCACAGAATTCATAGGACGGCAGGTTATAATCGTAGTAGACCAGTGCCGTGGTACCCGCCTGGGGCTTGGTGTAGGTAAGCCGGGGCTCGGATGCCACCCAGGCGTCCAGAATGGCCAGGTTTTCCCGGACAATGCCCCGGTTGCGCTCCAGCAGTTTATCGCTGTGGGCCAGTGACAAAATATATTTTTGAAAAAGGGCTTGTCTTTACCAGTCCTTTCCGGTATAATAACCCTAATGCCGTGAGACAGAAGGGCCGGCGCGCCGGCCGACATCTTGACATAGGAGGAAACAAATCATGTTTAAGCTCGCAGCGGCGTCCGGTGCCGGCAATATGTCCATGCTTCCGTCCATTCTGATGATCGTGGTCATGATCGCCGTCATGTATTTCCTGATGATCCGCCCGGAGAACAAAAAGAAAAAGGCCGCGGAGGAGATGCGCAGTAGCCTGAAGGTGGGGGATGAGATCACCACCATCGGCGGTATCGTGGGCACCGTTTGCGCGGTGAAGGAGAAGACCGTGGTGCTGGAGACCGGAGCGGACCGGGTCCGGGTGGAATTCACCAAATGGGCCATTTCCAGCAAGGGCACCCAGAGCACCGAGGAGGCCGTCCCCGAAAAGAGCGAGAAGAAGGACAAAAAAGAGGACAAGTGAACCAGGCATGACAAGCACCCCTGCCGCATATGGTATACCACCATATCGGGAAGGGGTGCTTTTCTATGCGGAAGGGGGAGGCCCAGGGGGCCAACGCCGCCCAGATGGTGACGGCGGTGGTGTTGGGCGGCCTGCTGGCCCTGGGCGTGGAGCTGATGGTGCTGCTGCTGGGGTCGGCGGCGGTGTCCAACGGGATTTTGAAGGAGGACGCGGCGGCCCAGGTGACGGCGGCGGCCTGCGTGCTGGGCTGTCTCGTCGGGGGGGCGTTGGCCTGCTCCCGGTGGAGCTCCCGGCGGCTGCTGGCGGGGCTGGCGGCGGGGGCGGTGTGCTTCCTGCTGATTCTGGCGGTAGGCCTGCTGATGGGGGACGGCTTTACGCCGGGGGCCCAGATGCTGGTGGAGCTGGCCGGATGCCTGTGCGGCGGGGCCGTGGCCGGGGTGTTCGGCGGGCGGAAGGGAAAGAAAAAGCGGGCGTCTGTCCGAAAAAAGTGACAGGAAAGGCCGCGGCCCTACAGGGCCGCGGCCTTTGCCGTCTATGGGAGGCAGGGCAGGGGTCAGGCTTGGCGGCGGGGGAGGGAATCCGCGTCCACCGGGTAGGGCGCGCCGCCGTCCAGGGGGTAGGCGGTGCCCTCAAAGGCAAGGGCCTCCAGCTGGAGCAGATCCTGGACGGAGCTGAAGACATAGAGCTGCTCATAAGAATGCCGGCCGCCCTTGGTTCCGTCGCTTCCGCCGCTGATGGGACGCATCTCCATATTCTCTATGGTGCTCACTGTGCCGTCCTTCCAGAGAAACCGAACCAGGGGGACATAGCCGAACCCGTTGTCGTAATCCGCCTGGAACAGTACCCGGAGGGACAAAGGGGAGATCTGCGCCTGCTGAAAGTAGACGGAAAGAGTCTCCGGGCGGTGGATAGAATGGTGGAGAACGTCGTTCAAGGGCTTGTAGACGGCGGTTCCCCCTGCGGCGATCTCCAGCGTATGGGTGACGGCGGGCTTTACGGTGAACTCCACCCGGCAGTCCCCGCCGGGACAGGTCCCCTCCTTGCAGGGGCCGCCCATGGGGTCAAAGACATGGATCGCATACCGGCGATCTGCGGTGGTAGAGGTGATGATCTCCACGCCTGAGCATTGAGTCTCGTTGTCGTAAGGCGTGAAATGAGTCTGCGCGGGGCTGACACACTCCGTTTCAGACAAAAGCTCCAGCCGGAAGCTGTCCGCGCAAACGTTCTTCTGGGACAGGTAGCTCTTGGCCCAGGGCGTTTTGGGCTGCACGGCGGCGGTGAGATAGACAATATTCTCGTCCGACAGGGAGCTGGTGAGGGTGACGGTAAACAGATCGTTGCTCACGGTGACGGGCTGGGTATCCACCAGTCCCTCCGCGCCGGGGGCGTTGTCCCCCTTGCTGTAGAAAATGCTTAGGGCGTTGAAATCGGGCAGGGGCAGTACGCCCGCCGCCAGGGCGGTGCCTGTGAGCAGGACCAGGGCGGCGGCGCACGCTGCCGCCAGCCTCACCGCCCGCCAGGGGTGGGCGGCGCGGGGCTGTTTGTCCAGGGCGGCGTCCACCCGGCGGCGGACGGCCTTGGCGTCGGGCTGGGGGCAGGGGCCGCCCTCCGGCGACACCTGGTCCCACAGGGCTTGCAGACGGTTTTTCATGGTGTTTCCACTCCTTTCAGGGCGGCCTTCAGGGCCTTTCGGCCCCGGAACAGCCGCTGCTTGGCGGCGGTCTGGGACAGGCCCAGCTCCGCCGCCACGGTTTTCAGTTTGTCCCCCTCGTAGTAGTAGCGCAGGAACAGGGTGCGGTCCGGTTCCTCCAGGGCGTCCACCGCCGCCCAGAGGCGGGCGGACTGCTCCCGGCGTTGGGCCAGCTCCTCCGGGCCGGGGGAGGGGTCCGGGGCGTTGTCCGGGATGGGGTCGGCGGGGCGGCAGCGGCGGAGCCAGTCGGCGGCCTTGTTCCGGGCCACCGCCGCCAGCCAGGGGCGCAGGCCCTGCTCCGGGTCCAGCTGATGGGCATGGCTCCACAGGGCCACGAACACGTCGGCGCACAGCTCCTCCACGTCCTCCCGGCAGGCACGGCCCGCCAGCGGCCGGAGAATGACCGCGCTGACGTAGGGGGTGAACCGCTCCACCGCCGTGTCCAACGCGCTCCTGCTGCCCCTGTTCAGTTTTTTTACCAGCGCGCGCTCGTCCATGGGAGACCTCCAAAGCTCTGTAGGCGGGTTCCACTATTATATACGGAGCCGGGGGGGAATGGTTACGGGAAAGGGCGGTTTTTTTGCGGGAGGGAGAAAGTTAATGCAGAAAATGGAAGGAGGTTGTTTTTCCAAAACCCCTTGACGGCCTTTGCCCGCAATGCTATATTGAGGCCAGAATCTCCCACAGGGGGAAATCTGAGGAAAGAAGGAGTTAAACATGAAGCTTTGGAAACGGCTGGGTGCGGCGGCGTTGGCCGTTGTGACGGCGGTGGGCCTCACCCTGTCCAGTGCGAACGCCTGTACCAGCCTGTTTGTGGGCGGTGCGCTGACGGAGAACGGATCAACCTTCTTTGGCCGGGGCGAGGATATCGGCGAGCACTACGCCAAGATCTTTCAGGTCATCGAGGCCGCCGACCATGAGGAGGGCGAGATCTATGAGGATTCCGCCGGCTTCTCCATGCCCTATCCCGCCCACACCTACCGGTACACCTATGTCCGGGACTCCCTGGAGTACGGGGAGAATATTGTGGACGGCGAGGGGAACGTAGTCGTTCCGGCCTATGCCCAAGCGGGTATCAACGAGCTGGGGGTGTCTGTTACCGCCACTGTGTCCACCATTTACAACCCGAAGCTGGACGAGTTCGACGCGCCCACGGAGAATGGGATCTGTGAGCTGTCCATCGCCGGGGTGATCCTCCAGGAGGCCCAGTCCGCCCGGCATGGCGTGGAGGTGCTGGCCGTCATTCTGGACAAGTACGGCGCAGGGGATGACTACGGCTACTATAACTCCATCCTGATCGGCGATACCAAAGAGGTTTGGAATTTCCTGATTGTCTCCGCCCACAACTATGTGGCGGTGAAGCTGCCCGCCGACAAGGTGTCCATCAACCCCAACATCGTCACCATGGGCGAGATCGACACGGCGGACAAGGACAATGTGATCGCCTCCCAGGGGCTGATCTCCATGCCGCTGGACAACGGCCTGCTGGTGTCCTCCCAGTACGACAAGGACACCTATAAAAAAGGCGACACTATCACCAAAATCAATATCCGGGAGACCTACGGCACCGACGACGGGTACGGACAGTATACCCGGTTCTGGCAGGGCGTCCACTACCTGAATCCGGACATGGCCGCCGGACTGGATATCAGCGGCGAGGGGATGCTGCACAGCGCGGAGCTGGACGGCCCCATCTCTTACCTGTTTGACACCGACCGCAAGCTGTCCACCCTGGATACCATGCGTTTCTTCGCCGCCCGGGGGGAGGGCACCCAATACGACTCCAACAAGGACAGCGGGATTTGGTCCGTGGGCAACGAGCACCAGGCGGAGGTCCACCTCTTTGAGGTGCGCCATGACGAGACGCTGCCTGCCGAGCTGGCTACCATCGAGTGGCTGGCCATGAACCGCTCCGAGTATTCCGTGTTCCTGCCGTTCTACTCCGCCCTGCTGGACGAGACGGACGCGGTGTACCGCTGTGACTGGACCAACAACGACGGCGAAAACTGGGCGTACTATAACCCCGCCGAGGATATGGAGCTGTTCGGCGACGTGGTGGACAGCCCCGCCGATCTGCCGGAGAACTCCATGTTCTGGGTGTTCGCCGCCCTGAACGATATGTGCGATAACGATCGGGAGCACTACGGCGTGAACGTCAGAGCCTTCTGGGAGGCGTATCAGACTGCCCTCATTGAGAAGCAGGCGGCAGTGGACAAGGCCATGCTGAACCTGTGGAAGGCGGACCCCGCCCTGGCCCAAAAGAGTGCCACCGCCCTGGGTAAGGCCATCGCCCGGGAGACCTACAGCTGCGCCAAGCAGATCATGGACGAGTTATGGGACTTCAGCCGGGACTATGAGGCGGGCAAGCTGGACAAGGACGCGGTGTTCGAGCCGTCCATCCTGGGCAGGCTGCCGGACTACTCCATCGCCATGGCCTTCGGCGACGTGGGAGCGGGGGCGTGGTACGTCCCCCATGTGGCCTATGCTGTGGAGAACAACCTGATGCTGGGCAGGAGCGCGACCACGTTTGACCCCGCCGCCACTGCCAGCGGGAGCCAGGCGGCGGTGATTCTGGCGCGGCTGGCGGACGCGGGGCTGGACGACACCGGAAAGAACTGGTTCGCCGCGGCCCTGGAGTGGGCGGCGGAGAAGGGCTACTCCGAGGGTCTGGAGTTGTCCGACGGCCCCGTCACCCGGGAGGAGCTGGCGATCCTGCTGTGGCGGTTCGCAGGGGCCAAGACGGTGGAGCAGGATCTCAGCGGCTTTGCCGACGCGGATCAGATCTCCGGGGAGGCCCTGGAGGCCATGAAGTGGGCGGTCAGCGTCAAGCTGTACGAGGGTTTTGAGGAGGACGGAACCCTGCGGCCCGCCGGGCAGACTACCCGCGCCCAGTTGGCTAAGCTGCTGAATGTGCTGTGCGGCAGTGTTTTGAAGTGAGCACGCTGCGGCTGGAACGCGCGGGCTGCGCGTTCTGAGTAAGGCTGTCCCGCCCCTGGCGCTGGCTGGGGGCGGGGCAGTTTGCGGCTTGTATACTCCGGGCCGGACCACGAATTTGACCGTTGACAAACGGGCCGGGATATGCTATGATACTACTTGCGTTTGGACAGATTCCAATAGGGAGAGATGTCCGAGTGGTTTAAGGAGCCGGTCTTGAAAACCGGTGACCCGCAAGGGCCGTGGGTTCGAATCCCACTCTCTCCGCCAGATTACAATTTCATCACTTTGATGTTTTCGACATGCGGAAGTACCCAAGAGGTCGAAGGGGCTCCCCTGCTAAGGGAGTAGGCGGGTAAAACCGTGCGAGGGTTCAAATCCCTCCTTCCGCGCCACAATAACCGCTTGAATGGTTCATTTGGTGAACTTTTCGAGCGGTTTTTGTTTTATGTCCCTCAAACTGCCACCACGATTTTTCAACGAACCAGATCTATCCAGCTTGATTCGGTTAAAATGTTGCTGTGGCCCAGCCATGCCTGGATATCTTTCGCGTCACACCCGCCTTTACGCAGTGCGTAGACTACGGAATGGCGCAAGTCATGGAGACGGATGACAGGAAAGCCAACTTCCTTCAATCTCCGTTGAAACTGCGGGGTTACGCAGTCTGGCCGGATGGGAGCCCCGTTAGGATGAACGCAGATAAACCGCCTGTGGCTGGTTATATTCAATTGTTATCACAATGTAGGAGTCATCTTCAAATTTTGCATCCGAACGCACTCACCCTTTGCAGCAAAAGCAAGCGTTGTCAGCGAACTCATGGCGAGTAACATCGCCAGGATAGGCAACAGAAATTGATGAGTTCCTTTCGTACTACAACCTCACAAAACTTTTATTTTCCTTCTACATCCATGGAATATTGCGGCGAGGGGTCGGGGCTGGGGATAATGATTATTTTGGTGCGTTGGACTTGTGTCATGCCCAAATAGCAAAAAAGGCCAACAGACATCACCAGCAGGACGCCAAAAATAACCGCAGCGCAACGAGTCCAAAGCAGCTTGACCTTCCTGCGCCGCGTTTCTCCCTCCGCATCAACACCTAAAAGAAGTGCTTGGGCAACCTCCTCCGGTGAGCCAAGCTCGGACAGCAGCGTTTCCTCACTGGGCGGCTCCGGAAATCGTTCCTGCAGCTCGGACTGAAAGCCGCGCAGGAGTTCCTTTCGCTGTCTCCTCGGCAAATCCAGATTGCGTTCCACACTCCTGACATATGAGGTGTTGCAGCTTTTCATATCTATTCACTCCTTGAGTCCACTGCCAACAGCGTCGCTGTGGCAAACAGCAAAACATGATGAGTTCTTTTCGTACTCCAACCTCCAAAATTTTTATTCTCCTTCTACATCCATAGAATATTGCGGCGAGGGAGCAGGGTCGGGAATAATAGTTACTTTGATATGGCCTGGTCTGAATAGATCAAAATAGCAAATAAGGCCGATAACTACCGACAGCAGTAGGGCGAACATGACCGCAACGCAACCAGTCCAAAGCAGCCTGACCTTCTTTTGCCGCTTTTCTTCCTCTGCGTCAACCCCCAAGAGAAGTGCCTGAGCGACCTCCTCCGGCGAACCCAGCTCGGACAGCAGCGTTTCCTCACTGGGAGGCTCCGCAAATCGTTCCTGCAGCTCGGACTGAAGGCCGCGCAGGAGTTCCTTTCGCTGTCTCCTCGGCAAATCCAGATTGCATTCCACACTCCTGACATATGAGGCGTTGCGGCTTTTCATATCTATTCACTCCTTAGAACTAACGATCTGAACACCCTGGTCTTCTGATTCGCCGATGATTCTTTCAACGGCTTCCTGCAACTCCCGGTACTCCTGAAGCGACTGTTTCAGATAAGCCTTCCCTGCTTCGGTAATCGCGTAATATCCTCTGGCCCGGTTATATTGATCACCTCCGTATGATCCACTCTGATATAGCCCTGCTCCTCCAACCGGTACAGGATAGGATAAAGTACCGCGATAGTATAGCGGCCATTGCTTCTTTTTAGCATGGCCTGGGAAAGCTCATATCCATACATCACCCGATTCCGCAAAAGCTGGAGAACGATCAGAGGACTGACGGCCCGTTTGTAGTAAGATTCAAACGAATGACTTGCATCACCCATGAGCGTCCTCCTTTCCTGTATGCTCGCAACATACGACATTTCCATTTTCTTACGAAAGCTACATATTCTGCAAAAAGATATCTGGGAATAACGATATTATTGAAATATTAGATCGGCAAGGCGGCAGTTACTACCGCTATATTCCCAGAACAACGAATGGGAGCAACCCTGCTGCCTGTGTGCCGGCAACAGCAAACGGAAGAAGGTTTCATGTGATGAACGATTTATATCATCGCAATGAGGCGATCCGCCGTTACCATGTGCCAGGACACACGGCATACAGGGCTCTGCGATGCTTCGCTCGTCAGCACAAGGCTGGATCAAGAAAGCGTCCCCAAGAGGATGCCAAACCGCCGCCTGCTGAAAAGAATCGCTCCCACGGATCGCCCAACGCCCGACCAAGAGCCGGTCTTGTACTTCGGTACAAGACCGGCTCAGGCTGTCGAAAAAGTCTGCCGAGGGGCAGACTTTTTCATATAAACGAGG
>CAJUCA010000071.1 GCA_910585265.1 uncultured Oscillospiraceae bacterium
GCTGGGTAGCAAGCTAATGGTGCTTGTACCCTGCAAACTAATCATAGGGCGTGCCTTTTTGGATAATTCGCATAGATTTTGATTGACAAATTCCGCCAAACGTGGTAATTTTTAAAATAGCAGAATTTGCTGTCTTACCGTTCCCACATCACTCAAAGGAGGTTTCCGTATGTTGTTTCAGACCACGCAGGCCCACGAGGAGCTGCGCGCCAAGATCCGCGCCTTCGCGGAGGCGGAGGTGAAGCCCAACGCCATCCTCATGGATCAGGAGAGCCGCTTCCCCGCCGAGGCTGTGCAGAAGCTGGCCGAGATGGGGATGATGGGCATCCCCTATCCCAAGGAGTACGGCGGCGCGGGGCTTGACGTTATGAGCTACGCCATCGCGGTGGAGGAGCTGTCCCGGGTGGACGGCGGCACCGGCGTCATCCTGTCCGCCCACGTGTCCCTGGGCACCTGGCCCATCTTCGCCTTCGGCAATGAGGCCCAGAAGAAGAAGTACCTGCCCGATCTGTGCTCCGGCAAAAAGCTGGGGGCCTTCGGCCTCACCGAGCCCAACGCCGGCTCCGACGCGGGCGGCACCGAGACCACCGCCATCGACAAGGGCGACCACTGGCTGCTCAACGGTCAGAAGATCTTCATCACCAACGGCGGCGTGGCGGACACCTACGTGGTCTTTGCCGTCACCACCCCCGACATCGGCACCCGGGGCATCTCCGCCTTCATCGTGGAGAAGGGCTGGAAGGGCTTCACCTTCGAGCCTCACTATGACAAGATGGGCATCCGCTCCTCCGAGACCTGCCAGCTCAACTTCGACGACGTGAAGGTGCCCAAGGAGAACCTGCTGGGCAAGGAGGGCCAGGGCTTCAAGATCGCCATGGCCACCCTGGACGGCGGGCGCATCGGCATCGCCTCCCAGGCCCTGGGCATCGCCCAGGGGGCCTATGAGTCCGCCGTGGAGTACGCCAAGGAGCGGGTCCAGTTCGGCAAGCCCATCGGCTTCAACCAGGCCATCACCTTCAAGCTGGCGGACATGGCCACCAAGCTGAAGTGCGCCCGGATGCTGGTGTACTCCGCCGCCGAGAAGAAGGAGGCCCACGAGCCTTACGGCGTGGACGCCGCCATGGCCAAGATGTACGCCTCCGACATCGCCCTGGAGGTCACCAACGACGCGGTGCAGATCTTCGGCGGCACCGGCTTCCTCAAGGGCATGGACGTGGAGCGGATGTACCGGGACGCCAAGATCACCACCATCTACGAGGGCACCAACGAGGTGCAGCGGATGGTCATCGGCGCGGCCATCATGGGCAAGCCCCCCAAGAGCGAGGGCGGCTCCTCCAGCCGGGCCAAGAAGCCCGCCCCCGTCACCGGGGTGCGCAAGGGCATGATCCTGAAGGAGGGCGACGCCAAGGAGCGGGTGGACGCCCTGGTGGCGGCCCTGAAGAAGGACGGCTATGACTTCACCGTGGGCATCCCGGCGGACACCCCCATCGCCGCGGCGGAGCGGGTGGTTTCCGCGGGCCAGGGCATCGGCTCCAAGGAGAACATGAAGCTCATCGAGGATCTGGCCAAGGCGGCGGGCGCGGCCATCGGCTCCAGCCGTCCCGTGGCGGAGACCCACAAGTACGTGCCCCTGAACCGCTACGTGGGTATGTCCGGCCAGAAGTTCAAGGGGAACCTGTACATCGCCTGCGGCATCTCCGGTGCCATCCAGCACCTGAAGGGCATCAAGGACGCCTCCACCATCGTGGCCATCAACAAGAGCTCCAACGCCCCCATCTTCAAAAACTGCGACTACGGCATCGTGGGCGACGTGACCGAGATCCTGCCCCTGCTGGCGGAGGCCCTGGGCCTGGAGGAAAAGCAGCCCGCGCCCCCCATGGTGAAGATGAAGCGTCCCCCGGTACCCAAGCCCGAGCCTATCGGCCCCCGGTATGTGTGCGGCGGCTGCGGCTATGAGTACGTCCCCGAGCTGGGCGACCCCGACGCCGAAGTGGCCCCCGGCACCCTGTTCAAGGATCTCCCCGCGGAGTGGGTGTGCCCGGAGTGCGCCGAGGCCAAGGAGATGTTTATCGAGGCGTAAGGGCCTGCCCTGCGCAAATCTATCAGGCGCGCCTTGTGCGCCTGCCACCCGCCATGGCGCGGCTCCGCTCCCCTGATCCCCCATGGCGCGGCCCTGTTCCACGGGCGCACAATGTGCGCCCCTACATGGAATTTCATTGATAAAGGAGGAACATCTATGTACTGCGTGCGCAGTGTCACCGATAATCTGTACTGGGTGGGCGCGAACGACCACCGCCTGCACCTGTTTGAGAACATCCATCCCATCCCCCGGGGCGTGAGCTACAACGCCTATCTGCTCCTGGACAAGTCCACCGTCCTGTTCGACACCGTGGACTGGTCCGCCTGCCGCCAGCTGCTGGAAAACATGGAGCACCTGCTGGGCGACCGCCCCCTGGACTACCTGCTGATCAACCACATGGAGCCCGACCACGGCGCGTCCATTGAGGAAATCCTCATCCGCTGGCCCGGGGTGAAGGTCATTTCCACCGAGAAGGCTTTCATGCTCATGCGCCAGTTCGGCTTCCACATCGACGGCCACGAGCTGATCCAGGTCAAGGAGGGGGACACCTTCTCCTTCGGCGAGCACACCGTCACCTTCGTGGAGGCCCCCATGGTCCACTGGCCCGAGGCCATGGTCACCTTCGACCTGACCAACGGGGTGCTGTTCGCCGCCGACGCCTTCGGCACCTTCGGCGCGCTGGACGGCAAACTGTTCGCCGACGAGGTGGACTTCGACCGGGACTGGATCGACGACGCCCGCCGCTACCTCACCAACATCGTGGGCAAGTACGGCCCCCACGTCCAGCTCCTGCTGAAAAAGGCGGGCGGCATCCTGGACAAGATCAAGTTCATCTGCCCCCTCCACGGTCCCGTCTGGCGCAAGGATCTGATGTACTTCGTGGACAAGTACGACAAGTGGAGCAAGTACCAGCCCGAGGAGCAGGGCGTGCTCATCGCCTACGCCTCCATGTACGGCAACACCGAGTCCGCCGCCCAGGCCCTGGCCTCCAAGCTGTGTGAGAAGGGCATGACCAACGTGTGGGTGTACGACGTGTCCAACACCCACGTGTCCCAGCTGGTGAGCGAGTCCTTCCGCCTCAGCCACCTGGTGTTCGCCTCCGTCACCTACAACCTGGGCATCTACCCCGTCATGCACGACTACCTCATGCACCTGAAGGCCCTGAACTTCCAGAACCGCACCTGCGCCATCATTGAGAACGGCTCCTGGGCGGTGAAGTCCGGCGACCTGATGCAGAAGTTCCTGGAGGACGAGATGAAGAACATGACCGTCCTCAACGACCGGCTCACCCTGGCCTCCGCCCTCCACCCCGACAAGGAGCTGGAGCTGGACGCTCTGGCTGACGCCATCATCGAGTCCATGTCCAAGGAGTAATCCCCACAACCAAACAGGGAGGCACGGCTGCTTGCCGTGCCTCCCTGTGTTTGTTCCGGTTCAGTCCCGCTCGAACTTCAGCACCGCGCCGGAGGTTCCGTCGATCTCAAACTCATACTCCAGGCCGCCCTTGTGGAACTCGATCTCATAGACCAGCCAGCCGTCGTCATAGTCCCGCTCCACCTTGGTGAACACCACGTCCCCGGCGGCGCAGCCCGCGTGGTTCAGGGCCGCGTTCTTGGCCGCCTCCGCGCCGATGTCCGCCCCGGTCTGGGTTCCGGTGACCCCGTGGTGGTTCCCGGAGGAGGTCTGGTGGGCCTCCACCTCCTTGTGGAACACCGAGCCGTTCTGGGCGTGAATCTCATAGTCGTATTCGTGGGTGGCGGTGTAGAACTCCACCTCGTACACCGGCACCCCGTCCTCATAGTCCATCCGCACCTTGGTGAACCGGGCGTCCCCGGCAGACACGCCCGCGTCCGCCAGCGCGGCCTGCTTCGCCGCGTCCGAGCCGATAAAGGAATTGGACGGCTGGGTGGGCCGGGGGGCCTGGGTGGCGGGAGGCTGGGTAGCGGGGGCGGGGGTGGGCTTCGCCGTGGCGGGGGGCTGGGTGGCGGGGGTCTGGGAAGCGGGCGGCTGGGAAGCGGGCGGGGCCGTCTGGACGGGGGGCGGGGTGCCCGCCGGGTCCTGGCTCACATAGGTGGTGGTCTTTTTGCTGTACACCGCCCCGGTCTGCCCGTTGATCTCATACTCGTATTCCACGTTCCCGCCGTAGAATTTGAACTCAAAGACGGGGACGCCCCGCTCCATGTCCTGCTTCGCCTCGGTAAAAACGGCCTCCTCCCGGGCCACCCCCGCGTCCGCCAGGGCAATGTCCCGGGCCTCCTCCAGCGTGATGGTTCCGGCCATGGGAACGCTGTTCCCCGGCCCCATCACCGCCTTCTGCTCCTTCTTCACCACCGAGCCGTCGGCGGCGTTGATCTTGTATTCGTACTCCGTCTCTCCGGCCAGGAACTCCACCTCGTACACAAAGGTCCCCTGGTACCGCTCATACTTCACCTTGACGGCCTGGGCGGAAGCGGGATCCACCCCCGCGTCGGCAAAGGCGAAGTTCTGGGCCGCCTCCCCGCCGATGGCGGTGCTCTGCTCCGGTCCCCGCGCCCCGTTGGCGATCATCACGATACACACGCCGGCGGTCACCAGAATGACGCAGAGACAGGCCACCGCCAGCGCGGCCCGCTTGGGGGTGGAAAACATCTCCTTGAGGCTTGACATTTATTTTGCTCCTTTCCAGGGCCGGGAACGGTTTTTCCTATTCCTGCGCCGTCCCAGGCCCCGTCCTCAGGCACAGGCAGTATTGATATGGCTCCAAAGCCCGCCGCCCGCAGGCGCAGGGCTGGCTGGTGATCAGATCCGTGTACTCCCCCTCCAGGCCGTCCAGCCAGATCCGGCGGGTGTCCCCGGTGAAATTGAACAGGCACACCAGGGTCTCCTCCTCCGTCCGGCGGACCAGGGCCAGCACCCCGTTGTCGTGGGTGTCCCAGGTGGAGACGGACGCGGACGGGCCAAAGCAGGGCTGCGACCCCCGGAGCTCCTCCAGCTGCCGCAGGCCGTCCCACACCCGCTGCTGCACCGTGCCGGGCTTGGTCCGCAGGGCGGCGTTGTCCCACTGGAAGGGGGTGCGGTGGAGGTTCCGGCTGTCCTCCCGGAGGGCGGGGTCGTTGTGGTAGCCGTAGCCGTTCACCTGGGCGATCTCGTCCCCGCTGGACAGCATGGGGAAGCCCGCCATGGACATGACGGCGGCGTGCATGAGCAGATCCCGCCGGATGCCCAGGGCCACCTGGGCCTCGTCCCCCTCGAAGCCGCCCTTCTCAATGCCGCACAGGCTGGCGGTGGTGCCGCAGGTGCGGGCGTCCTGGGTGGCGGGGTTGTAGTTGTAACGCTCCCCCCGGGCATAGCTGCCGGGGAAGCTGCCCTCAAAGAACTCATAGAGGAACTTTTTGTGGGCCACCGGGTCCATGCCCAGGGTTCTGCCGTACTCCTCGTTCAGCCCCCAGCCGATGTCGTCATGGCACCGCAGGTAGTTCACAAAGCAGCAGTGGGCGGGCAGGCTGTGCAGGTCGTCCAGCTGCCGCTTGAGCTGCCGCACGTCCCCGGAGGCCAGCGCGCTCCACTGGGTGGCCATGGTGGAGGCGTTGTAGAGCAGGTGGCACTCCGGCTTCTCCAGGGTGCCGAAGTAGGGGGCCAGCTCCCTGGGGGCCATCACCACCTCGCCCTTCAAAATCACGCCGGGGCAGACGCACTCCGTCACCAGCCGGATCATCCGCATGATGGTATGCACCTGGGGCAGGTTCCGGCAGGAGGTGCCCAGCTCCTTCCAGAGGTAGGGCACCGCGTCGATGCGCAGCACCTCCACCCCCAGGTTGGCAAGGTGGAGCATACTGCCCGCCATGTCGTTGAACACCGCCGGGTTACGGTAGTTCAGATCCCACTGGTAGGGGTGGAAGGAGGAGCAGACGTACCTGCCCATCTCCGGGACAAAGAGGAAGCTGCCCGGGGCGGTCTCCGGGAACACGTCGGGGATGGTTTTCTCCATCTCCCGGGGAATGTCCGGGGTGTCGAAGCAGATGTAGCGGTCCTGGTACTCCCGCTCCCCCGCCTTGGCCCGCGCCGCCCACTCATGGGTGTCGGCGGTGTGGTTGATCACAAAGTCCAGGCACAGGCTCATCCCCCGGCGGCGCATGGCGGCGGCCAGCTCGCTCAGGTCCTCGTTGGTGCCCAGGGCGGGGTCCACCTGCTCAAAGTCCTCCACGGCGTACCCGCCGTCGTTGTCCGGATGGGGCATTTTCAGCAGGGGCATCAGGTGCAGGTAGGTGATCCCCTGCTCCTTCAGGTAGCCCAGCTTGGACTGGACCCCCTTCAAACTCCCGGCGAACAGGCTGGTATACATGGTCACGCCCAGCATATTGCCCGCCCGGAACCAGTCCGGGTTGGCCTCCCGCCGCTTGTCCAGCTGGCGGAGGGCCTGGCTTCTGGCGTGGTAGAACCCCGCCATGCGCTCCTTCAGCTCCTCCAGCCGCTCACGATCATTATACAACTCCATGTAAAGCCAGTCAAGCTCATTCTGCCGGGCGGCCAGACGGCGTTCCATGTCATTCATATGGTCCCATCTCCTTTTTGGGGTTGGTTTTCCCCCGGTTTTGTGATATCATACGGGTACAAGCCGCCGGATTTGCCCTGCGGCGGGAAAGGACGGGCTGTCTATGCACGAATACTCCTTCTCCGTGTTCCCCAACGAAAATTTTCTGGACCTGCGGCTGTTCCAGTACGGCTGGGAGCAGTGCGCCCCCCTCCACTCCTTCGGGCCCTTTGTCCGCAACCACTTTCTGTTCCACTACGTCATCTCCGGCCGGGGCTGCCTCCACTCCAACGGCCCCGACGGGGCCACCCGGTACTATGACCTGGAGGCCAACCAGGGCTTTCTGATCTGCCCCGGGCAGGTGAACACCTACTATGCCGACAAGGACGACCCCTGGAAATACACCTGGGTGGAGTTTGACGGCCTGCGGGCCCAGGAGTTCCTGGACGCCGCCGGACTCAGCCTGGCCCAGCCCATCTACCGCCCGGAGACCGTCCCCCAGGGGGAGGCGGTGCGGGACGCCATGCTTTACATCGCCGACCACTCCCAGGCCTCCACCCTCCACCTGATCGGGCACCTGTGCCTGTTCCTGGACGGGCTGATCCAGTCCTCCGCCACCCGGCGGGAGTTCCACGGCACCCGGCTCCAGGACTTCTACATCCAGGAGGCCGTCACCTTTATGGAGCAGAACTACCGCCGGGAGCTCACCGTGGAGGAGATCGCCGACGTCTGCAAGCTGAACCGGAGCTATTTCAGCAAGCTGTTCCGGGAGAACATGGGCTGTCCGCCCCAGGAGTTCCTGATCCGCCTGCGGCTGTCCAAAGCGGCGGAGCAGATGCAGTCCACCAAGGCGTCCATCGGGGACATCTCCGCCGCCTGCGGCTACCCCAACCAGCTCCATTTTTCCCGCGCCTTCAAGAAGCGGTACGGGGTGCCGCCCCGGGAGTGGCGGACGCAGAACCAGGGCCGGACAAGCTGATCCAACAGAAGCGCGGGCAGGACACACAGCCGGGTTCGGGTGAGTGCCGCTTTTTGACAGTCTCAGGACACACAGCCGGATCTGGCTGTGTGTCCCTTCATTTTACTCCGCCTCCAGCCAGAGCTGGAGGGCCTGATAATCCCCCGGCAGGTAGGGCACAGGCCAGCCCGCCGCCATCAGCGCGTCGCCGGGCCACCGCTCCTCCCCGCCGTTGATCCGATAGTTCAGCTCCGGGTCCAGGCCCTTCAGCCGCAGGACGGCAAAGGGCGGGTTGGAGCTTGCGCCGCCCGTCACCAGGGACACCAGGGACCGCCGCCTGTCGGCGGACACCTGCTGCCACGCGGTGAAGGGCCCGGGGCGGAAGGCGTCGGTGAGGCGGTAGGCGTCGCCGTTCTGGATCACGTCCCAGTGTTCCTTGAAAAAGGCGATCTGGCGGCGGATCACCGCCTTCTCCTCCTCCGTACAGCGGCGCACGTCCAGCTCGTAGCCGAAGGTGCCCGCCATGGCCACCACCCCCCGGGTCTCCATGGGGATGGAGCGGCAGGTCTGCCCGTTGGGGACGGCGGACACGTGGGCACCCACCGTCCCCGCCGGATAGGCAAAGGAGGTGCCGCACTGGATGCCCAGCCGGTCCAGGGCGTCGGTGTTGTCGCTGCACCAGATCTGGGGGGTGTAGTACAGCATACCCGCGTCAAACCGCCCCCCGCCCCCGGCGCAGCCCTCGATCAGCAGGTGGGGATAGTCCCGGCGCACCCGCTCCAGCAGCTCGTACACCGCCAGCACGTAGCGGTGGCACACCTCCCCCTGCCGCGCCGCGGGCAGGGCCGCGCTCCACACATCGGTAAGGGCCCGGTTCATGTCCCACTTCACGTACACCAGCCCCGGACAGGACAGCACTTGGCCCATGGAGCGGTACACATACTCCCGCACCTCCGTCCGGGTCAGGTCCAGCACCAGCTGGCTCCGCCCCCGGGTGGGGGCCCGCCCCGGGGCGGTGAGTGCCCAATCGGGATGGGCGCGGTAAAGCTCGCTGTCCTCGCTGACCATCTCCGGCTCCACCCAGACGCCGAAGTCCAGGCCCAGGGCCCGGACCCGCTCCGACAGCCTCTCCAGCCCGCCGGGGAGCTTCTCCTCGTTCACCCCCCAGTCCCCCAGGCCCTGGCGGTCGTTGTTGCGCACGCCGAACCAGCCGTCGTCCAGCACGAACAGCTCCGCGCCCAGCTGGGCGGCGGCCCCGGCGATGCCCTCCAGCTTCTCCAGATCGAAGTGGAACTCGGTGGCCTCCCAGTTGTTGATCAGCACCGGATGCCGCTTTCCGGCCCAGGGGTCCCGGAGCAGGTGCCGCCGGATGGCCCGGTGGAGCTGGCGGCTCATGGCCCCCAGGCCGTCCGCGGTGCAGGTCAGCGCGGCCTCCGGGGCAGTGAAGCTCTCCCCCGGATCCAGCGTCCAGGAGAAGTTCCGGGGCTGTATGCCCAGGACCAGGCGGCTGTTGTCAAACTGATCCCGCTCCACCTCCGCCTGGAAGCCCCCGCTGTACAGCAGCATGGCCCCATAGCAGAGGCCGTGATCCTCGTTGGCGTCCCCCTCGCACAGCACCGCGAAGGGATTGTGCTGGTGGCTGGAGATGCCCCGGACGCTGCCCACGCCCTGCACGCCAGGGCGCAGGGGGGCGCGGCTGGGCAGGCGTTCCATGGTGTGCCGCCCGTCGAAGGTGATCAGATCCAGGTCGGCCCGCAGAAAGTCGAGGCACAGGGAGGCCGCCTGGAGCAGGCGGAAGGGGGCCTCTCCCCCATTCACCACCCGGACCGCCCGGGTGATCAGGTCGCAGTCCTCCAGCACGCCGTACAGCAGCTCCACCCGCAGGCCGGAGACGGCGTCGGCCAGGTATACGGTCAGCGTATCCGCCTCGTCCTCCCTGGCGAAAAAGGCGGGCAGGCCCTCCAGGGCGTACTTGCCCTGATGCACCATGTAGCCGCAGAACCGGAGGTCCACGATCCGGCTGCCGTCCGCCAGCTCCGCCTGGATGGAGGGCAGGCGGAAGTCCCCCGCCCCGCTGGTGGCGTACTCCTGGGGCAGCGTGTCCAGCGAGAAGGTGCGGTCGTGGCCCGCCTCCGGCGGGTTGGGGGAGAAGCCCCGGTCCGCCAGCTGGATCAGGGGGGACAGATCCCCGCCCCGGATACGGGGGCCGTAGTAGGTGTGGAGCAGCACCCCATGCCGCCCCGCCTTCATCTGGTAGGTGGTGCGGCGGGTGTGCAGGGTAAAGACCAGGTTTTGTTGATCGACAGTAATCATGTGAAATCCCCTCTTGCAAAGTGCGGCCGCGCCGTCCCGGCTGGGGGGAACGGCCGCCGATATTGTAAGCGATTCTCTCACAGTATGCAAGGGCAAATGTGAAAATACAGCCCCGGCGGGTCATAAAGGCCAACGCCGGGGCTGCGTGGTAGGCTTCAGGCTCAGAGCCTGCATTCACGGCCTGACGCCGGCTGTAAACGCAGATTCTTACTTTCCGCCGGTGGTGGCGATGCCCTCAATGAACTGCTTCTGGAAGATGAGGTAGAGGATCACCATGGGCAGCATGGCCAGCAGGGAGCCGGCCATCAGCACCGGGAAGTTGGTGGTGAACTGGCCCCGCAGGGTGGCAAGGCCGGAGGACAGGGTCATCATGTTCAGGTCGGAGTTGACCACCAGGGGCCACATCAGGTCGCTGTAGGCGAACACGGCGGTGAAGATAGTCAGGGCGGCTACGGAGGTCCCTGTCAGCGGGAACATCACCTTATAGAAGGTCTGCCACTGGTTGCAGCCGTCCAGGTAGGCGGCCTCCGCCACCTCGTTGGGGATGCCCATATAGGTCTGGCGCAGGAAGAACACGCCGAACGCGCTGACCAGGCCGGGGAACACCAGGGCGAAGATGGTGTTGGCCAGGCCCATCTTGGCCACCATCTGGTACTGGGGGATGATGAAGATCTGGCTGGGCAGGGACATCTGCACCAGCACGATGCCGAACAGGATGTTCTTGCCCTTGAACTCCAGCTTGGCGAAGGCGTAGCCCGCCATGGAGCTGAACAGCACGGCGCAGATCACCCGGAAGACAATCATCAGCCCGGTGTTCCAGTACAGCTTGGCGAAGGGCAGGCTCTTGATGGCCTCCCCGAAGTTGCTGACGATCAGCTCCTTGGGGAAGATGGTGGGGGGCACCTCCATGCTCTCCGGAACGGTCTTGAGGCTGGTGAGGATCATCCACACGAAGGGGAACACCATGATGAGGGCACCCAGGATCAGAAACACATAAGTCAGCACGGTGTTCAGCCGCTTGGAGGATTCCATGGATCTTTGTTTCATCTTGTCAGCCCTCCCTTAGACATCGTAATTGACCCACTTCTTCTGGCCCCGGAACTGGATAATGGTGACCAGGCCGATGAGCAGGACGGTCCAGATGACGATGGCCGAGCCCATGCCGCGGCTGCCCGCCACGAAGGACTCCCGGTAGAACAGGTACATCAGGCTCTGCACGCTGGTGACGGCGGGGTTGGTGTCCTCCACCATCATGTAGATCAGATCGTACACCTTGACGGAGGCCATCAGGCGCATGATCATCACCACGAACAGGGTGGGGGACACCATGGGCAGGGTGATGGTGAAGAACTGCCGCACCTTGCCCGCGCCGTCGATGCTGTTGGCCTCGTAGAGGGACTTGGGGATGTTCTGGAGGCCCGCCAGCAGAAGAACGGCGTCATAGCCGATATTGCTCCAGATGGCTACCACGGCGCAGGACACCATGACAAAATTGGGGTCGGTGATCCAGCCGATCTTGGCTCCCAGCACCTGGTTGAGAATGCCGTATTCGCCGTTGAAGATCCACCGCCACACCATAGTCACCGCCGCGGGGGCGCACACCATGGGCAGGAAGAAGATGGTGCGGAAGCCGCCCTTGAACTTGATCTTGGCGT
>CAJUCA010000072.1 GCA_910585265.1 uncultured Oscillospiraceae bacterium
TTAAAATCTCCCATTTCCATACCTTACTCAAGCGCTTATGAATACAGCTTCTTACTACCGTCTCCAAAAATAAGGTTCGTCCGCAGCGTGCAAAAATATATGTCTGCAATGATAATTCTCGCCGTTCCCAGTAGCTATTTCCATCGGGGTGTGGTATGGTCTTGCGTTGCGAAAGTAGGCGGTGCCGAATGGCAGAAAGGAGATCCGACGGGGGGGTCACATCCGCAAGCGCAGCGATGGCCGCTGGAAGGGGCGGTATACACAGGCCGCGGCCCGGGCTCGTGCCGAGAAACGGCTGGCCGCTCCGCCCAAAAAGATATCCTTCAACCGCAAACAGTTCGTCTCTTATCTGGAAGGGCACAGCGATGGGGAGATCGAGGCCCTGTTTCTGGAGTCCTTGCGGGAGCGGGTGGGTTAATTGGCTGGCCATCTTCCAGAACAAGCTGGTGGACGCCATCACCCGGAACCACGATGTGGACCTGCTGCTGCCGGGGCAGAAGCCCTGCGCCTACTTCGTCATCATCTCCGCCCAGGACAGCGCGTACCGCTTCCTCAGCTCCCTGTTCTTCTCCCTGGCCCTGCCCCGGCTGTCCGACTACGCCCGGCTGAAGGGCGAGGGGGGCCGTTTGCCGGTGCTGGTGAACTTCTGTCTGGACGAATACTGCAACATCGGCTACATGGACGGCATCGCCGACGCCCTCAACAGCATCCGGGGCTTCAATATGAGCTGCCAGGTGGTGGTACAGTCCCTCTCCCAATGGCAGGAAAAATATCCGGGCAAAGAGTGGGAGAACCAGCTGGCCACCTTCGATCAGACACTCTACATGGGGTGCAACGACTGGACTTCGGCGGACTACATCTCCAAGAAGTGCGGCAAGGTGACCATTGCCCTCACCAGCCAGTCCAAGCCCCAGCCGCCGCTGTACGGCTTCGTCTACGGCAACACCCGGCCCTACTCCCAGACCAGGAGCAGCACCCAGCGGGAGCTGATGCAGCCGGATGAGATCCTGCGCCTGGACCGCCGCCAGTGCATCGCCCTGTTCCAGGGCCGGAAGCCCGCCCTGCTCTACAAGCTGACGCCGGAGGAGCTGCCGGGGTACGGGGAGCTGAAATCCTGCCGAGTGGCGGACTACACGCCGGAGTGGAGGCTGCGGGAGGAAGAAAAGCAGGCGCGGACAGGAAAAGAGGCGGCCCCGCCGGATGTGCCCGGGAAGGAACCGCCTGGGCCGGCTAAGCAGCCCGATCCCGAGGAGGAACCAAACCCGTCCCAGGGCCTGGAGTATCAGCTCACCGGCAAGAGCAAAGGTCTTGGCATGGTGGAGCTGGGGCCGGACGGCGTGGTGGGCGGGGATGTTGAGGACGAAGAAATCCCGCCGGGAAGATGATCCCGGCGGGAGCGTTCACTTTAACAATTTGGGATAATCCGTGGTTCCGTTGACAATGCGGTAAACAAACACCACATTGTCAATCACGCGGTATACCGCTACATAGATTTTCGTCAGCACCAGCTTGCGGTAGCCTTGCACAGCCAGTTCCGGATCGGGATGGGGCGGCCCCATCAACGGAAATTCGGCCAGTTTTTCTACCCTGTCTAAAATCTTATCTGTAATGCGTTGGGCAGAATCTACGCCGACCTTCTCCAAATGAAAGCCAGCGATCTTGTCCACGTCCCGCCATGCGGCGGCAAGCAGTTCCACACGGCATTTAGGCATGGCTGTATTTCTCCTTCAGCCTGGTCCGTGCTTCATCCACTGTGATAGTCGGGGCCCCGGCCAGGCGTTCCGCCTCCGCAGCCAGAATGCTGGCGCGGTGGGCAAGCATCTTCTCCCGCTCCTCATAAGCCTCGATGCTCATATAGACGCCATCAGCCTGACCCTTGTTTGTGATGAAGATGGGTTCGCCGGTTTCGCGGGCCAGAGAGGAAATTTGCAGGTATTCGTTCCGCAAGGCGGTAGACGGCTTAATTGTCATAGCACAACCCCCTTTGAATTGTTCCACAATTAGTATATCAGCTTTCTGATAGATATGCAAGGGCTTTGCCCAACTTAACGAATGATAGGAGGAATCCCCATGAGGGCTGCGGCCATGAAAGAACGCCCGTCCTTCCCGCTGATGCGGCAGACGGACGTGCAGAGTATTTACCATATGCAGATGCCCCGTTGGCTGTTTTCCGATCCTCGGTACGCCGGCATGAGCCTGGATGCCAAGGTGGCCTACACCTTCCTGCTCAACCGCTTCCAGCTCTCCCGCCGGAACGGCTGGGTGAACGACCTGGGGGAGGTATTCGTGGTCTTTCCCCGGAAGGAGCTGGCCCGGGAGCTTGAGAATGCCATCGAACGGTTCTACCTTGCGGACAGCTTCCGAGTATCTTGCGGCAGGAACAGCGGGAGCAGCAGCCCCGCAGAACGCAGGATATGGAGCGGTAACGGACAGGGCGGCGGGATAGCCACCGCCGCCCTGCTTTAATTTTCTTCAATCCGATAAAATGAAATTGTTAAGGGCGTTGGACAGAAATATATACCTTTTCTGTTCCATTACTTTGCACTCCCCAAAAATAAATACGGTTTGATACAAAGAGATCATACCATGAAAAAAGAGATTTGCCACCAGGTGCAAAAGGATTTGCTTGTTTTGAAGCCGTGGATAAAGTAGGAAAACGAAGTTCTTCTTTTACTTGTAACAACAAAATAGGGTTTTCAACTCCGGCTATTGTATTTGGCTTTTCTGACATCCCCATAATCCAAATTGGACGCCCACCTATTACAAACTCCCAATCTTTCTTTGCTTGTTTTTCTGGGACGGTTTGTAATGCTTGAAAAGCAACTTTTTCTTGATAAGTATCAACTATTTTACCAAGCGGTGTATCGAATACAATAATGCGGAAATTGCGCTCATAATTTCTCAAAAATTCTTCAGAAATATCTGCATCTGCTATCTGTTGAGGCAGTTCTGGAATACAATATTTATCATGCCATGTTTCAACGCAATAAAATACAGCCATAGATTTTCCAGCCCACTTATGGCCTTGCGGAAAAGCCACTTGAAACATAAATGTCAATTCTTTTCCGCACAATTCACATTTTGGAACGTCTACATCGGGCGGCAGTTTAGGCTTTCCTCCGATAAAGGAATCCCATTCATCTATTTGCACACAATCTCTGACTATTTCTAATTTCCAAGACTTCATAGCTGTCGTATCCTCCGCCAAGTATCGGAATTTATTGATTGGCTTACAACATCAAGTATAGCATATCTCCCCGCCACAGACAATCCCCGTTCTATGCCGTTCCGCCTATCCAGACCGTCAAGGGACGAGTAGTATTTTTTCGCACAGGGCGCAAAAAAATCTCCACTCTTACCCTTTGACCATCTGGATTTTTGCCGTTGCCATTTCGCCGCCGAAAACGGGGAACAGGATTTGACAACCCTGCCTCCGGCTTTCGTCCGCTTCATTTTAGCGGAAAACCGTCTGCACCACTGCGGCGGCTGACAGTAGGCTTTGCGGTGGCTCTGCCCCCGTGCTCCAGCCTCGCCCAAAGGACAGGATAAGGGCAGGAACGTCCCCGGCGGGTGTAGACAATTAGGCTTGCGGTACAGCCCTCAGCCCCGCATGAATACGGGCTTTCGGCGCATTGTAAACCCCGGTGCGGGGCATATCATCCCTGATACAGAAGGAACTTATATTTGAAGGGACTACGCAAAGCTGTTATAATGATTTTCAGATAAACTTGGCCCATGCGTGGTTGAAAGAAGCTGCTACAGTATAGAAATAGGAAGGGGCCGATACTATGACCCAGGATATCCGCTTATGGATAGAAGATTTTTACCGGGAGAACTATCAAAAACTATTCGCCTACGCATATTCGATTTTGAGAAATCAAATGGATGCGGAAGCCGCCGTGCAGGAAGCCTTTGCCGTGGCCTGTGAAAGTCCAGCGGCATTATTCCATAGTGAAAATCCGATTGGCTGGATAACAAAGACAGTACGGCACCGGGCCCTGCGGATCATAGATGAACGCAGGCGCACAGACGCGCTTCTTGTGGCCTTAAAAGCCCTTGCGCCCAAGCTTGGGGAAACAGGACAGGAGCGGGACGGCGTGGAACTGCTGTTGTTTTCCCAGTCTGTTGTCTCGAAAGAGGAATTTGATTTTTTCCTGCGGATAGCCCACGGAGCCGCGACGATTTCAGAGGAATCCCAACGGCTGGGGATCAAACTGCCCGCGTGCTATAAACGATTCGAGCGTATTCGAGACAGACTGCAACAGACCCTTGGCAAATACTACAAATACTGATTCTTCTTTTTGTGCAGACTGCCAAAGTTCAAAAAATTCTTTCATGACTGTCTAATGGCAGGCCGCTAAACTGCTATATAGATGCATAGGGGGACAAAAGATGGAAACTTCAAACAAGCACAATCAAAATGAGTACAGCTACTTGCGCCGGCTTCCCATCGACAAGCTGTTGGAGCTGCTGGCCCTCGCGCCGTCGCTCTCAGACAGGCCGGAGGACGAAGCGTATGTAGATGCGCTGGAGGAGGCGATCATCGAAAAAGAAAACGAAAACCCCACAGGATTTTTCCCCGATGTAGACCAGCAATGGGAACAGTTTGTGGCCCACTACCTGCCTGAGGTGGATCAGGCGGCGTCTGAACCTGAGCCTGCGGAGCACGCGGATACCCCGCAGACCAACCGGCACGTCCCCCAACAGCGTGTCATTCGGCTCAGACAGGCAGGGCGCACGATACTGGTTGCCGCCGCCGCGATTGTCTGTGCCCTCGCCATCATGGTGACGGCCCAGGCCGCGGGTGTGGATGTGTTTGGCGTGATGGCCCGGTGGACGGAAGATGTATTCAGCTTCGGGCCGATTGCGCCGGACAGCCAAGTGTTTGATGATCCGGTTCAAGAGACGGTTAGGCCGGAGGTACAGATCCCCGATGCCGGGTTTGCGTCCTTGCAGGAGGCGTTTGACGCCTACGGCATGACGGAGGTACACGAGCCGGACTGGCTCCCGGAGGGGTATGCCCTGGACGGTGTTGATGTGCTGGCGGTGGACGATCCATTCCTGAGATCCTTTGAAGCGGCCTATACGGACGGCGAAGGGATTATTGGGATCGGCATCGTGAGCTATGAAGGGGAACCTGCCACCCAGGTACAGAAAATTGGCGGCCCGGTGGAATCGGCGGAGAAGAACGGCATCGTGTTCTACCATGTCGAGAACTCGGTGGGCCGCACGATTGCGTGGTACTCGGATCAGTATGAGTATTACCTCGGCGGTGATGTGGGGGACGATATCCTGTGGAAAGTTGTGGAATCCATGTTTACGTGAAAGGAGGAGCATTGTGAAGAAAAAATGGCCTGTTCAAATTCTGTCCGTACTGCTGTGCATGGTGATGCTGTGCGGTATCCCCGCCCATGCGGTGGAAACACGAGCAAGTGATCGAATTTTGCGTGCTGCGGCCACGCTTTCAAAAGCAAGCAATGGCGATCTCAGCGTGTTCTTTTCCGTCCGGGCCACCGGGTTCATGGAGAAGGTTGGCGCGACCGGCGTGGCAATCCAGCGCAGCTCCGGTAGCGGCTGGGTGACGGAATACACGTTCAACACCAGCAATACCCCGATGTTGCTACGGGAAAGCACGGATCGGCATAGTATGGTGCTGACGTATTCACCGCACTTTACTGGGGCGTCCTACCGCGCTGTAGTTATGAGCTATGCGAAGGATGCGACGGGGAGCAGCACACAGCAATTGACAAGCCAAACTGTTACTACTTAATCCCGCCCAACAATAATGTGAGGGCTGGATAACTCAAGTAAACTGAAGAAAAAGGTGGTAATTCCAAATGAAAAATGTTACATCAAGCGCACTGTGATAATGATGTTGATTCTGGCGGCCGTGATGTCCATTACACTTGTGGCGGATGCATCAGATTCGGATCGCACTGATCCTGGCTATGTGGCAAATTACAAGGTGTTTGGAAGCCTGACTACGAATGCCAGAACTGCAACAGGTGTTACCCAATGCGACGGATATTGTAGTTCCATTTCTGTCCAGGTCACTACAACATATGGGGAAGGGTGGGAGGAAATTTATCCTGAAACTGCGTCAAGCCAACACGTTGGTACGGCTGCATCGGCCCGGACTACCACAAGCAATCTTACTGCGGTGGTGGTCAGGGCGGAAGGCAGACATTACGCCTCGATTGATCTTAGCTCGTGGGGACCTGCTTACACCGTGGTTGTAAGGGATCTCAACAACCCATAATATGGCAAATTCAACGATTTGATCGGTTTGGGGCTCCTAATGCAGAATTGGGAGCCCCAAGTCGAGAGCGGATATCTTTTTTTGGTGCTATATGCAGCTTAAATCACCACTGCCGAGTCCAGAGAGGAGCGATTCATAGTATAATGAAAAAGAGAGCAAGCACTTTGTCTTTTTTTGTATTGGCGTTTGTTTTGCTATTATATAGCTGCGGCACTCAAGCATTGCCGAATTCCTATATCCCCAATAGCGACCACCAATATATGCAGGTTGGATCTGGGGCAGCAACAGTGCAGCAAACAGAAGATGGATGCTATGTCATTCGTAATGGTTACTTGTATTATATAGAGGAAGGGACAGACATCCTTCTCCCCCTTTGCAGTAAGGCAGATTGTCTGCATGACAAGGAGGCAAAAATCCCGCTTTTGCACACAAAGAAGGAGGAGCAGGAACGGCTGGACAAATGCAACGCTTGTGTCGATGCAATGGAAATGGATGATGCCACGATCTGCTATAGCGATGGATATTTGTACTGTTTAAATCCGATTGCCCGAATCGAAGGGATCGGGTATATGCTTCCTGCGCTGTACCGATGCGCCCCAGATGGGTCCCAGAAGGAACTGATCCGCTATTGGAGTGAAGATGTCCAAATCATGGATTGGTGTGTTCATCGAGGAGTACTTTACTATGTGGAACAGAAATTTGCGTCTGCGAAGGATGGGGTAAGGCGTATGTGCTCTTTATACGCAATTCCCATAAAAGGTATGAACCATCGGCCTGATGTAATTTTTGAGACTGAGGAAACATTGGAAGTAATGACGCTAAATAGATTAGCCTGTTATGGAGGCTATTTGTATTGCACACTAATTGCGTATGCCTCTGGAAATGAACCATTGACAGAGGAAAATGCAATAGAACACCTGTATAGAAAGACTTTCGTTTATAATATCTCGGATAGACAGATCGGTGAGATCAAGGCACCCGGTATGACAAAATACCAAGTGATCCAGGGACTTGATTTTTGGCAGGATCGGATCATTTTTAACGTCTATGACTACATGAACAAAGATCAGGAGTGCGCACCGCTTTATATTGCCGATCTGGATGGTTCTGATGTACAGGTCTTAATAGAAGATGCCCCAGTCCAGCATGAAACGGATGGCCAGTATTTGTATCTGTTTGATTTGCACACATCATATCGCAATGGGGAAGACAGCACATACTGGACATATAACAGTGATATGGAACTGGTGGATACATTCCAAGTTCCTTTTGACAGCAACTATGGCTATGGCCGGGCACTTGGTGGATATCCACAGGCATATATCCCTATCAGAACTATTCAGGGAGAAGAACGGATGTGGAGCCTTGCCTACTGGGACAAAAGCAAGATCGGCACCTATAACGGTGGAATGATCGAAGTGGAATACATCACGCGCTGATAACACTGGGGCTGTGAGGTCAGGGGGGAAACAGCATAATGAGACTTGCGGCATATGAGTTGGTCAAGCTGTGGCAAAAGCGGCTGCTTCTGGTGCTGGCTCTACTGCTTCTGGCGGCAAACCTCCTGACGCTGTATCTGTACGAGAAGCAGACACCCGCTTTTTTCTACGTCCACCAGCAGCGGGAGGACTATCAGCGATTCCTCCAGGGGGATGAAGCTGCGGACTCCACCGGCTTCTACCGGCAGGATCTGGACGGGCAGGAGAGTTACCTGCAAACTTATACGGTCTTCGTGGAGGAGATGGCAGACCGGGTCCGACAGATGGAGCAGGTCTCGCTCTACGCGGACAGGGACAGCTACGTTCACCGGAACCTGGTGAAAACCCAGGCGGATTTTGCGTCCTTTTTCGGTGCGGCTCCGGTGGCGGACAACTGCTTTGGGATTCGTGCGCTGGCAAATTATGATGGCGGGCTGCTGTTCACCCTCGTCTTTCTGACCATGCTGGCCTATTATGTATGCTTCTTTGAGCGGGATCAAAATCTTCTGTTGCTGCTGAAAGGCTGCCGGAACGGGCACACGCCCTTGGCGGCGGCAAAGCTGGCAATAATGCTGCTGGCGGCGGGGCTTTACACGCTGCTTCAGGAGGCTGGCACTATTCTGCTGCTGGGCTGGATGTATGGCTACGGAGATTTAGGCCGAATGCTCCAATCAGTCTCCATCTTCCGCAACTGCGCCCTCCACCTGACCGTAGGGGAGGCACTGGCGGCCATTACTGCCGTTCGGATCGCCGCGGCCGTGGTTCTTGTGTGCGGCCTGTTTTTCCTGGGGATGCTGTTGAAAAATGAAGCGACTGCGGCACTTGTGTTTGGCGGTTTGCTTGGCACGGAGTATCTGCTCAACCGGTTCCTCTCCGTCAACGGTTCCGCAAGCGGTCTGAAGTGCGTCAACCTGTTTTATCTTTGGAATATGCGGTCAGTACTGGGGGAGTATCACAATCTGAATATCGCTGGTTTTCCAGCCAGTAAAAACCTATGCGCCTTGCTTTCGGCGGGGGCAATAATGCTCCTGCTTTCTGCCTCGGGTATTATCGCATTTCGGAAAACCTGCCAGATCAAAACGGACAGCTTCCTGGAACGGCTGATGCAATGGCTGCGAAGCAAAACGGAATTCTTAAACCGGCAGGTCAGCCTGCTCTACTACGAATTATATAAACTGCTGATCCAGCAGAAGAAAGGGATCGTTTTGATCCTTTTGCTGATCTGGGGTGGCTATGAAGCCAATGGGGTGTTCGCCCCAGTTTACTATGCCACAGCCCGTGAAGCGTCCTATCATCATTACATAGCCCAGGTCAGAGGGCCAGTGACCGGTGAGACGTTTGCCTTTTTTGAGTCGGAGAACAACCGCCTTGAGGAACTGCGCCGCCAGGCCCAGGAGGTAAGCGGGGACGAGCTGCAAATTCTACTCCTCCAAAACGAGCTGGATCGGCTGGAGGAGGGCTTTGAACTGGCCCGGATACAGTTTGCGGCACTTCAGGAAAAACCGGGGGTGCTGGCGGAGAAATATATGCTGGACGAGGAGGCTTACGGGAAGCTGTGGGGGAGTTACACGCGGGATATCGGCCTGTGGCTGGCGGGGGCGGTCTTGACGCTGTTCTTTGTGTCCGGGATATACGCCATAGACGAGAAGCGGAAAATGAATCTGCTGCTGCGCACAACCTGCCGTGGGCGGGAAAAGCTGAACCGGAGCAGGGATCTCTGCACCGTGCTATGCACGGGGGCGGTGTTCCTGATCGTGGAGTTTCCGCTGTTTTTGAGGTACTGGAGGATCGACCATTTTTCCACCGCAGGGCAGCGGCTGTGTGACTTTACCAGCCTGATGTCCTCCAGCACGCTCCCATTGTGGGCACTGCTGTCCATCCTGTTTTTGCTGAAAGGGCTGGGGTTTCTGGCCGTGGGCTGCATGGGGTTGGGCCTGTCCAAGCTCACAAGAAATGAGACTCTGTCCTTTTTGGCGGGGATCGGTGCTGCGGGAATGGCATCGGCTGTGCTCTATCGGTTGGCTTGGAGCATCAGCCTTGGCCTGATCCGCGCCCTATAGGAGGAAGCCGCTATGGAATTGAAATTGGAAGGGATCAAGAAAAGCTATACCAAAGGCAGGACTTACGCGATCCAGGATTTTTCATACTGTTTCACGCCAGGGGTATATGGGCTGCTGGGTCCCAATGGGGCGGGAAAAAGCACGTTGATGAATATGATAACTCAGAATCTTTCCCCGGACGGCGGCAGGATCACGCTGGATGGAACGGACATCGGGAAATTAGGGGCATCCTATCGGAATCTATTGGGCTATATGCCCCAGCAGCAAGGACTGTACGATGATTTTACGGGAGAAAAGTTCCTTTGGTATATAGCGGCATTGAAGGGGCTGAAACGCCGGGAAGCCCAAGGCGTCATCAAACAGTCCTTGGAGGTGGTCAACCTTTGGCAGGATCGGTTTAAAAAGCTCCGTTCCTATTCCGGGGGCATGAAACAGCGTGTCCTCATCGCCCAAGCGTTGCTGAATGACCCTAAAATACTGATCATGGACGAACCCACTGCGGGGTTAGATCCCAAGGAACGCATTCGCATCCGAAATTTTATCAGCGAGATTTCCAGAGATAAAATCGTACTCCTGGCTACCCATGTGGTGCCTGATGTAGAATATATTTCTAAAGAAATCTTGGTGATGGATGGGGGCTGCATTGTCCGGCACGGCGCGCCAAAGGAGCTGCTGGCGGACATGGAGGGCCGCGTGTTTGAGGTTTTGGTCACACCGGAGGAGCAGGAATTCTACGAGGGTTCCGGTTGTAAGTTCTCGAATGTTATCCTAACTCCGGATGGGGTTCGCCTGCGCATTGTGTCAGATTTCCCTCCACAAGCTGGTAAGGTTCAGGCTGTGCAGGCCACTTTGGAGGATGTCTATTTGCATTTAGTGAAATAGAATCGCTTTCTTGATCCGCGAAAACAGCCAGCTATAGTATGTTTCCGTTGCAGGGCAAGCCTGACTTACTAAGAAGCTGTACCAATAGCCGAAGTATTCAAATTTGTGAGGCAAAATTGCCGGTGGCAAGGCGAAAAATCACAGGAATACTATGTGTATTTCAAGGTTTTTCAATGCAGCCAGCGGCAATTTGGGCCGCAAAGCTAGGTGCTGAGGCTATTGGTACAGCAAAAGGATATCAGCGGCAGGGAGCTTAATCCTCTAAAGCGTGATTGTTCACCAAAGCAAAGGTCAGCCGCACCGCTTTTGCCTCAACGGTTGGATAATGCTCTAAGAACCTGTATTCACAACCTCAAACACCGTGTGGACGGGTCTTTTTCCGCCAT
>CAJUCA010000073.1:0-3846 GCA_910585265.1 uncultured Oscillospiraceae bacterium
GTATCGCTAAACGTAACCGTTACAATTTTGTTGGCTCCATTGGGCAGAACGACATACTGGGGACCCGCGTTGTCGATCTCATAACCCTCCGGGGCTTCCAATTCCGTCACGGCGTAGGTGCCCGCTTCCAGCTTGGATACGGTAACAGTGCCGTCGCTGCCTGTCACCACTTCCTTGGAGTAGGCGCCATTTTCGGAGGCTACCTTGAACCGCGCCCCCGACAGGCCCTTGTTGGGATTCGTGCTGTCTACCTTTTTGATGATCAGGTCATACAGCTCACGGGTCACGGTCAGTTCACCGATCATGATGGCCTGCACATCATTTGCCGGATGGTAGCTGGAGCCGGGACCGGCATATGCGTATTCATAAACGGCGCAGTCGCCCCATACGCCCTGCGCGCCCAGGTCGAGGATATACTGCGCCCGGTCCCGGAACGATCTGCCGTCCATAGTCTCGTCAATACTGGAATAATTGGTGTGTTCCAGATTGTTGTAGACGCACAGCAGTTCCTCAGCGCAGGCAACCACGGGGTCGGACAGCAGACCGGCCTTGTACCGCCAGACAACCGCCTGTACCCAGGCGTTCATCGTCCATGCGTAGTTGCTGTCCCACACATCATCTACACCCAAAGCCTTGGCTTGATCAGTAAAGACGCCGGTGGAGTGGGCGTAGAAGTACGCCATCATGGTTTTGACGGTGGGGTCGTTGACCGGCTTGGGACTCCCCCAGGTGTGGCCCTCCAGTGACCAGCCCATGCCCTTGCCCTTCTCGGCACAGAAGCCCATGGTGCTCTTTCCGTTAAGTCCAAAGTGCATCTGGTGCAGATGGCAGGTACCCAGAGCCGGGGACTCATACTTGACCCCATTGTGGGTGCAGTCGTCCATCTTGATGGTGTCTGGCGTGGCGGCGAGGGCTGTGCCGGGGAGCAGGCCCAGCACGCAGACCAGGGCCAGCAGAGCCGCGATCAGGCGGGTTCGGGGAAAATGGAACTTTTTCATAGCTTGTCAGCCTCCTTTTTGACAGAAAACGGCCCTCCAGCTTGCGCTGGAAGGCCGTTTTGGTTTTATTTTCGCTTACGCATAAAAATTGACGCTGTTTGGGATTCCGACGAACATGTAGCAGTAGGTGATGCCGTCGTACTGGGTCACACCCACGCCGATGCAGTCGCATCTTGAGTCGATCATGGTCTCGAAGTGACCGGGAGAGTTGATCCAGTTGTCGACGGCGCGCCGGGCGGCGTCGTCTGTGCCGGTGAACACGGTGAGGTTGTCACCGAAACCGTAGGGGTAGCCGGCGTCAGCGGCGGCTTGGCCCTCCTCTGCGGCGTGATGCCAGGTGTAGCGCCGGTCGGAGCAGGCTTGGGCGGCGGTCATCAGGGCCTCGCTGACCGGCAGCTCCGACACGCCGTTGGCCTTGCGGGTCTGGTTGATCAGCCGGATCATCTCCTGCCGGATCTCCAGGTTGTCCGTCAGGCTGGCGCTGCCCATGCTGGCGGGAGCTTCCGGCGCGGCGGGGGCGGCGGAGCCGACCGTCAGCGTCATGCTCCCGCATTCCCCGGCGCTGTTGGATGCGGTGATCTCCGCGGTCCCCGCCCCCTTTGCGACAGCCACCCAGAAGGTCAGCACCTGCTCCACCGCTACCGTGTCCGGGTCGCTGGAGGTGACGGTGTAGTCGATCCCGCTGGGGCCGATGATCAGGCCGCTTCGCTCTCCTACCTCCAGGGTACTGCCCTTGTAGCTGCTCACCCGGATGGGTTCGTTGGGCGCTTCCGCTGCCGCGGCGGGGACGGTGAGCCCAATGGTGAGGGTGGCTGCCGTCAATGCGGCGGCAATGCGCTTTTTCATGCTGGTCATACTTTTTTCCTCCTGTATTCCGTATTTTTTGGTGCTTTTGCAAGCAATACAATATCGGAACAGAGGTCAAAAGTCGAGAAGAAAATGCAATCTAAAATGGAGAAACGAGCGGGCGAAAACGAAGCATATTAGCTAATTTCCACACCCTGGACGCACCACCGCTGATCCCGCTGGTCACGGACGCAGGTGTAAAGGGTGATCATGTTGGTGGTGGAGGCGGCGAGGGCGCTGCGGTCTGTCTCGCTCACCTTGGAAACGGAGGTCACCTCATAGGTCCGGGTCCCCAGCCGTGTGGTCAGGGAGATGGTATCGCCCACCTCCAGCGTGTGGATCTCCCCGAAGTGGTTGTTCACGCCCCGGTTGTGGGCAGCCAGCGCCACATTTCCATCCCAGATGGAGGTGTCCTCAAAATGACCCGCGCCCTTCTTCAGCGCGGCGCTGTCCGTACCCTGGTAGATCTTGACGCTCAGACCAATGGCGGGGATCTTCAGCGTGCCCAAGTGTCCTCCGGAGTAATAGAGATCGTCCGTTACCGCCGTGTAGCCGCCGGAGGCACTGCCGGGGTTGGTCACTGTCACCGAGGACGAGCCGGGGACATAGACGGAGCCGCTGCCGGAATCCGTTCCCATACTGCCGCCCATGGCGGGAGGCTGGATGACACCGGCGCTGCCGTTGATAATGGCTCCGGAGGTGGGCTGATAGCCGGGAGCCAGATTGGGAGTGAGGGGCGTGCCGGTGTGCAGGGTGTCGGCGCTGTAGCTGCCGAAGGCGGGGGGAGCGAGAGCGGCGTTCTTGCTCACGTCCTCGTTTTTCATGGCCCCGCCGCCAGGGGTATGCACCGCCTCAATGGACGTGGACTTGCCGTACTCCGGGTTGCCAGCTCCGTCGATAGTGTACTCCAGAGGCTCCGCGGCATAGGCGGTCGCCATCATGGAGGCCGTCATGCACAGAGCCAGGAGGAGCATGGTCAGTTTCTTCTTCATCACATTCACCAGTCCTTTCTGATTACGGGTTTGGAATTACGCATCCTCATCGCCGCCCTCGGCCAGCTCACTGCGCCGTTTGAGGAACAGGGCGATCCCGATGCCGCCGCCAGCCGCGGCGATGAGGCCCAGAGGCGCCAGCAGGAGCGGCCAGTTGAAGCTGGCGGCGGGGGCCGGATCGGTTGCCTCCAGACCGTCGTCCACAGGCTCCACAGGCTGGAGGGGCGTCCCCTCGAAAATTGCCACATACCGGGTCTTGTTCAGGGCGATTCTGCTGACTGTCCCAGTGTAGTCGGCGGTGACGGTATAGCCTTTGACATAGCTGCTGGTGGCGCTGCCGGTGTAGGTGGCCACGGCGGTGTAGCGGTCGCCCAGGGCGTAGCCGTCCAGACTTCCCGTGTTGTCCGTCTGCCAGCTGACGTCCTGGAGGGTCAGAGTGCGCCCTCCGTCCTGGATGGTCTTGGGGATGTACTGGGTGTCCTGTCCCGCCAGATTGGGATAGGTCCGGGTGGCGGAGACCTGCTTGGTGGAGCTGCCGTAGCCGGCCACCTCCACCTGCACCGTATCCAGCCGCAGGGTCAGCGTCCCGGCAAGGCCGTCGTCGGTGATGAACGCCTTCTCCTGGGGCAGCAGAGCCAGCACAGAGGCCATATCCTTGTTTTTACTGTCCAGCGTCACCGTCTCGGTGTGCTGGCGGCTCTCATGCTCCGGAAGTTCCTGCTTGAGCAGATCCACCAGGGTGTAGTGGTATCCGTCCTGCTCGAAGTCCGAGCGGGGGATGCCGGTGGGATCGTCCTCCGGGGACAGATCGTAGAACTTGCGGATCTCAGTTCCGTCCTCACTTTGGGTGACGGAGCTGGGGTAGCAGACCACATCGTCGCAAAGTCCGCTCTGCTCCGTTTCCGCCTGACGGCGAAAACTATGCTCGCTCCCTTGCTCCTCTGTTCCCCATGCGACCCGCGTTGCTGGGCTCGCATGGGGTACCCCCGCCCACTCCGCCGCGTAAGCGG
>CAJUCA010000073.1:3946-5660 GCA_910585265.1 uncultured Oscillospiraceae bacterium
TCCTGCTGGGGAGTGCGAAGCTCCTCCAGCTTCTCCCGCGCCCAGTCCGGCAGATACTGCTCATCCAGAACGCCAGCGAAGTCGGAGCGGTTCCAGCGGGTCTTTTCGCCGTCGCCCAGGCAGGTGGCGTAGACCGCCTGACCTCTGGCGTGGGGAGAACAGCCAAAGCCGCCTTCCGCCAGCCAGAGCATATTGCGGGGGTCCCAGCAGCTCTCCCGGAGCGTGTCGGGACGCATCACCAGCACTTTGCCCTTGTAGTCCTGCTCCAGCGGGTTACCGGCACAGTGTTCCAGGCCGAACAGCCCCAGCGCCTGGTATGCGTCCCTGGCCTGTCCGATGAACGACTCCAGCAGTGCCGCGGCGGTATCCACCGCATAGTAGCGGTTATACTTGCCGTCCGGGGGAACGAAGGTTTTCCTGCCCCACTGGTAGGTCTCATCGCTGACCAGATACTTGCAGGCCGACTCGCGGAACTCTTGCAGGGAGTTGGCGAGGACAAAGTTCACCCGCTTAAAGCCGAACTGTTCCAGCACAGACTGGGCGCAGCCCTCGGCCAGCGACTCGTCCGCCGCGTTGAAATGATCCCGGACAGCCTGCTCGATGGCTCTGGCGCAGTCCACATTCACCCGAAAGCTGTCCTCGTGCATCTGCGTCTGCCTCAGACGGCGGGCGTCGGCGCGGGAGTAGGGGTACAGATAGGGAAAATCAGCCGCCATAGACGGTATCCTCCGCGATCAGATGCTCCTCCAGCCTGCCCAGGCAGGCGCCCACCACCATGAAGGTCTCCAGCAGATCCGCTGGAAGGTCCCGCAGGTCATAGCGGTGTTCCGCCGCCAGAACCGTGATGGTGTGGGCCTCCTCGTCCACCTCGGCGCACAGCTTGGCCCCATCGGGGATGCCGGCGGCCTCCCGCAGATACTCGTTCACCTGAACGGCTTCCTCCTCGAAGTCGTTGTAGGGGCAGCTGTCCTTATCACAGTCCTCACAGGGGCCGCAGACCTCCGACAGGTGGTGGAGCAGCTGGGCCGACGTGCTCGTGAGCTGTTGGACAACGGCCAGCAGCTCCGGCGCGCTCATCCGCCCTTTCAGCACCAGCATGGCCCCATCCAGGGTGTGGTACTCCACCTTGTCGCCGGCGTTGAACCCGGCCAGCCGTGCGGCGGTCACTGGAAGCAGGAGGCCCTTGGGTGTGATCTCTTTGATGAATTTCATGTGATATTCCTCCGTTTTCTGATTAAATTTCCTGCCCGAAATCAAACAGGTTCAGCTGTGTGGCGGCACGCTGCCGCTCGGTCATGTCATAGTTGGCGATGAACACCTCGGCAAACTGGCAGTTGGGGTCGTACCGCTGCTTGATGTTGTTCAGCCGGGTGACCGCCTCGATCTGGATGCCGGGGGCATCGTACAGCTCCCGGACAAAGGCGTCGTCGTTGTAGGAGAGCAGGAACTTCCCCTCAATGGACAGAAGGGCGTCCCGCAGGCGGATGTGGTCCTTCTCTGTGAATCCGTCCTCCCCGATGTTCTGGTAGTACCCCTCTGTGGCGTGGTAGGGGGGATCACAGTAAAAGAGGCTCACCGGGCGGTCGTACTGCCGGATGAGCTTCTCAAAGTCCTTGTTTTCCACCACCACATCCTTCAGACGCCGGTGGGCCTGCTCAATAAGGGGGAAGTTGGCCCGCATATCGTGGGGCTGGCTGCCGTAGCTGGTGAGGGC
>CAJUCA010000073.1:5760-11002 GCA_910585265.1 uncultured Oscillospiraceae bacterium
GCCCGGAAGCGAGGGATATGGAGCTTGCGACGACGAAGGAGCCGCTTGTCCCTTTCGGTAAAACGGCCCCTTGATGCTGATATTGTTATTGACTTGATTGTCTGGCATGGGCTGTGCCCATGGAACACCACTCCTTTCCGCTGGCGGTCCAGTCACTGCATGGTCATGCCCTGCTCAGGTGAGTACCTGGCTGGGCGTTTGTATGGTTTCCACTCTCCGGGTGTGGACAGGATCGGTCCACATCTCCTGGAAACCCGCCGCGATGGACTCACAGGCTCCAAGCCCACTGTCCAACGCCTCCTGATTGATTTCGGAGAACTGGCCTGCCAAGTCAATGATATAGTTCTCCAGCCCGATAATAATATTTTCTTTCCTGCCCTCACTCAGTTCCGGCACATCGACTCCGTTTTGGGCGGCGGACACCGCATCATCAAAGAGGGCGCCATAGTGTTCTTCCCGCACCACTGGATCATCGTCCTCTTCGAAGGGGTCAGGCCAAAACGCCGCAAGACCGCAGATAAAATCCCGCAGGGCAGGGAGTTGTTCACCGCTGCCATGAGCGGCGAGACAGGCCCCATGTCCGATGAGTCCGTGCAGACAAAGCCGTATCTCCTTGAACCGCGCGTGATAGAACTCATCTGAAAAGTTCCAGCCCTTGAGTTTTTTCGGAGGGATATTTCCGGCAATACAGGCCAGCGCGGGACAGGACTGGAGTTTTCTTGAGAGTGGCGATCCGGGGTTTCGCATGTGCCCCATGATAAAATGCCGCACACGGGGCTTTCCAGGCTCGATCAGTAACAATTTACCTCTTCCTTTCACTGCATGGTCATGCCCTGCTCAGGCCGGGACATGGCCCCGTTTCGGCGGACATACAGTCCAGTATTTCTGGAGCTGTAGATGCTCTCGAACTCGTGGGTCAGGGCGGCGTAGGCGGTGAAGTCGACACAGCGGTCGATCACCTTTTTGTCCAGGCCCTTCTCCAGCAGTTCTTTCTCTGCCTTCTCCCGGAAGCTGCCGATCTCCACAAACTCATAGCTGTCCAGGCGGCCGGCGATCTCCACCGCCTCCTCCAGACTGGCACAGTCCTCCGATTCCATCGCCGCCTGGAGCTGCCGGAGGCCGCATTCGCCGCGCCCGGCCAGAGCCTCCGCAATGGCGGCTCTGGCTGCGGCAGCATCCTCCGGGGCGGCCTGGCTGGACATCTTCTCCAGCATGGGGACGGCTTTCAGCACATCCTGCTGGGCCGGGGCAGTAAAATCACGGACAAATTCCTTGCCGTTGCGCGTCAGATAGCCGGTTTCACTGCCGGCCTCCATGTATCCGGAACTCTCCAGCAGATCTTCCGCATAGGCGTCCAGATCAATATTACCGGACTGGATCAGCTCCTCCGGTACATGATAGGTGCGCAAGTTGTTTGCGGCAAATTCCTTTACACCGTCACGGGGTACCCACTCGTAGCAGTGGAGGTTCTGCGCGATGTCCAGGGCAAATTTCAGGGTACGGCAGTCTTCATACTCCAAAGCGGCGGCAAACTTGTCCAGCCAGTGCGCTTTGCCCTGGCCCTGCTCAGCCAGAACATAGCCGAGATTATCCCCATCCCGAACCAGATCGGTAATGCTGGAATACTGCTTCGTAAGGTCTCCGGCCTCGGGGAGAATACACCGGGCTTCCAGCAGAGTGCAGTCCTCCAGAGACTTGACCCGCAGCTCGTCCAGTGCCAGCACGACCTCGTCCGCGTCCTCCGCCATTTTGCCGTCATATCCCGGCAGACGGAGCCACACGCCCTCGGGGACCGCAGGGGAGGCCAGCTTCAGCTTGACGCTCCAATCGCTGTCCTCCGGCAAAAACGCGTTCTTTCCGGAGTAAGCTGGTTCTGCTGCCTTTTTCGGATATTCCACATAATAGCCTCCGATGAACAGTCCGGGGTGCTCATCCTCAAACTCCTGCCCGATGTGATCAAAATCCACATAGGGCAGGACGTCCTCCGGCAGGCTGGCCGCTCCTTTCTGGCTGTACTTGCCCAAATCCTCATAGCTCCCAGCCGGATGGAGCGTGCAGTCGGGCAGGCTCAAAATACTCTTGATGGCGTCAGCCGCCTTTTCGGGTGGATACCCCATCGAGACGGCGGCGAGGGCGTAGCTCTCCCGGACGCTTAACGTCTCCAGCTGCTCCTTCAACCACTCCTGTTCCTGGGGCGTACCGGGCAGTTCCAGGAATTCTTTGAGATCATCCATCATCACATCATCTCCATTCCGCCCTGCTGAGGGCTTTCTTCCATACCCTGGACAGGCTGTCCAGCGTCATCGCAAAGTCCGTTCACCTCCGTTTCCGCCTGAAGGCGAAAACTCCGTTCACTCCCTTGCTCTTCCGCTCCCCACATGACCCGCTCCGCTGGGCTCATGTGGGGACCCCGTGGCTCAATCAGGCCATAGGGAGTCAGAACGCCGCCGCACTTTTCGATCAGCGCCTGTCCGTACTGGTATAGATTCAGGTGTGGGGCGAGTGTCGCCGCGTCCGGCTCACAGAGGATAAGAGAAAGCTCCCCCTTCGCCACTTCGATGGGGGAGCTGTACTGGGGGGAGAAGACGTAGTTGTCCAGCGAGTCCATGAGCGCCCCGGCGCTCAGGATGTCCTTGCAATCTGTGGCTTCCAGCAGGGCCTTGTAAGCGGTCAGGGCCTTCGGCTCCAGCCCTGCCAGTCTGCGGGCCAGCAGGTCCACAGTTTCCATTCCACTGGTCAGACCGATGAGTGACGGCGCGGTGCAGTCCACACAGCGCACCGGCTCCGTCCCCATGGGAGCGTTGGCCGGGTATGGGAACTCCACCCGGTTTCCGTCATATGTCTCAGCCAGGATGGTGTACGCGGGCTTTTTCGGCGTAAGATCCAGGGTTTTGTAAACCTGACGCGGTTCGCTGTGCCGCTCCACATAGCCGAAGCCGGTAAATGTACTGCCCTCCGCCTCCCGATGATTCTTCCCAATCTGCGCGTAGTCCAGCAGCTCAAGCGTGGCGTCCGGAATGGCGTCTGTTTCCGGGATAAACCCGTTCTCCACAAGGAACCTGCCCAGTTCCTCATCGGTCACGGCATCCTCCAACACATGGCAGCATTCCCCGCTGTAGGCGTAGTCGATCAGGCTGCCAATGGGGATCGTTTCCACGCCTTTCTGAATATCCATGCAGACCAGCCCCTCGAAGACGGCCATACCTCGCGTGTCCAGCTCTGCCAGCCGCTTGGCCAGGGCATTGAGCGGGAAGATGTCTGTCTCCTGAATGCGCTCGTTCAAGTAGTCGTATTCCTCGACAGCATGGAACTCCAGATATGGGTGCTTTCCGTCCTCCAGCCGGAGCTGTTCCATCGCGTCGAGAAGTTCGTAATCCGTGGCTGGCAGATCCAGCTCCACTTCCTGACAGGCTCCGTTGGGGCTGCTGAATGTGCGGATATGGAATACCTTATCCAAGAGTCATCCCTCCCATCGGCGCTCCAGCCTCCATATCAGTGGGGGACTGGAGGGTCTGCTCATAGGTCCTGGGATCAGCGGCAGGGCAGTCCCAGCCATGCATAGACCCGGCCTCCATTGCCAGCCGCTGGGCACCGGTGACGCCGAGACGCTGGTTGTTGTAGTCCGCCAGCTCCCGGTTCTGGGCGGGGACGCCGGTATCCCAGTCCGAGGGGTAATAGCCGCTCTCGCCCCGTTTGATACAGATGAGCGCCCCAGTGCTGGGCAGGACGGAAAAGCACAGTTCCGGCAGTCCCTCCGCCAACTTCTGTTCAGAAGCCGCTTTTTTCATCAGCGCCTGTTCCTGGATGTAGTGCCTGGGATCAGCAGCGGGGGAGTCCCAGCCACGCAGGCAGCCGCCCAGCATGGCCTGCTCTTGAGCCTTGCTGATTCCGCGGCATTGATTGCGGTAGTCCGCTATGTGCCGGTTCAGACCGGGTTTCTCACTGCTGTTCTCCGACACCTGATAGCCGGCGCCTCTGGTAATGCAGATCAGGGAGTCATCCTCCGGCAGGACAGAGAAGCACATATCCGGGAGCCGCTCAGAGAAGTGGGGATCGAAGCGGTCCTGCTCCGGCATGATGCTCCAGTTCTTGCTCTGCCACAGGTGGACATACAGCTCACAGCCATCTCCGATGCCAATATCACGCTGCTCAAAGCCCTCGCCCCAGCCATCAGACATCTGCCCGCTCAGATAATCAGTCAAAGTGTCCAGTTCCACAGGGGTCAGCGCTTCTGCTGCCTTGCACTCCACTACCGCCCAGAGCCGGCCTTCCCGTTCCTCTGTAGTGAAGAGAGCAGAGCGGACCTTGCGATCCACGGCATCATCTTTGCCGTACCAGTGCATAATGCCGCGCTCCGCTTCTTCCGGCATCCGTTCCCGGATCAGGGCGGCCAGGATGCTGTCCGCGTAGTGGCGAAGATCCCGCCCGTCCAAAGGAGTACCATCCTCATCCATTCCGCCGTATTCATCGGGTTCAAAGAGTTCCGCGGTCATGGGGGCGTACAGCTTCAGCGTCTGGAGGGGCGGGGGCAGGACAGAGAAGCTGTCCGCCCCCAGCACCAGGTTCAGGCTGCGGCCACTGTCCCAGTTCACCAGAAAGTGGCCGGCGTCGTCGATGCCCTTCAGCGTCCCCATGCTCCCCGGCTCCACCGGGTGGGGGTCGTCTTTCATCTCGCGGAGCTTGATCCGGCTGCCCACTGGAAACTGTTCCCGCAGAAAATCCAGCCATTCTTTTGGTATCCGGTCCATTTACATTCCCTCCATTTTTATATCAGTTTGCGGCCCGTTCCTCTGCGGGGGCCCGCCCTCACGCGCCTTTTGAATGTCCGGACAGTCGGAGAACCAAATTGTGTGATGAGACTTCAGATGGAACTCGACAGCGCACGGTTCCAAATACTTCTCACACAGGCGGGGAAGATACTCCTCAACCTCATCCCATTCGTAGGGGTAGTCGACGCCTTCTCCATAGGTAATACCTTTTTTTAACTCCGCTACCAGTGCTTTGTATGCGTCCGGGTCCGTGTTTTCATAGGCGTCCTTGCCGGTCAAATGCTTCATCGTTTCGTTTCCAGTGTAGAGTAATTCCTCAAACTGGCAGCCTCCATAGGCTTCCACATCTGCCAGAGAGTCCGGATCAGCCAACGCCGCCATGTAGACCTCCTCGCCCTGGGCGATGAGCCATGCCCGGAAGTCGATGAAGCCGTCGTCTGAGCAGCCGTTTTCACACATCAGCGAGGCGGCGG
>CAJUCA010000074.1 GCA_910585265.1 uncultured Oscillospiraceae bacterium
CCTCGCTTACTCCGCCCTAACTTACTCCGCCCTGAAATACAAGTCCATTGTACCACGCTGGGGCTTGGGCGGATAGGTGGAGGGGTTCCACCTGCCTATGTGGTAAGTAATTGCGGAAAAGCCACAGTTGCAAAATCGGTCATTCTGTACTATCCTATAACTATAAATGAGCAAATTCAGGAATTGACGAAAGCAGTCCGGCAGAGATGAAGGCCGATGTGGAAGGGCACAATATGGCCAAGGCCGCAGGGAAAGAAGAAATGGGCAAGTGCTAAGAGCCTGTTTAAAATCTGGCGGAATGCCAGACAGGTGCGGATTTTTTCGCAGGGCAAGGCGATTGACGCAGGAATACTTTGTGTATTTCAAGTCAAGTCAACGCAGCCCAGCGGAAAAAGATGTGCCGGGATGGCGTTTTGATAGATTTTAAACAGGCTCTAAGACAAGCAGCAAGCGATCAAGAGCTTTAGCAGCCCGAACCATGAAACTTTTTAAGCCCATATAGCGTTTATGAGCGCGGAACAAGACCTCAATGGTCCAGCGGTGAGAATAGTATTCCAGAATCGTCTCATCAGACAGGGTGGAATCGGAGCATAGAAATACCCGGAGGGCACATTTTCTGCCCATTCCCTCTCGTGTTTTGTGGTTGGTCACACTTCCATTATAACACTTGAGGCTATGCCTTCTTTTTTGCCATTTTTCAGATTTGCTCATTTATAGTTAATGACATTGGCCCCTCGGCAGATTTTTTCGAACAGGCTGAGGTGTGAGCAGTGTAATGACTGCTTACGCCCGTCCCTTCACCGCTTATAACTCGATCTTCTCCGCCATGATCTCCGCGTCCATCTGCTCCAGCAGGCGGACGCACTCGGGCACATAACGGCCCACAGCCGTCTCCTCCGACATCTGCACACCGTACACACCGGATTTCATAATCTCATACAGTGCCTCGATCTCCCCGATGGTGGGGATAGGCTTGGTCTCCATATTCTTCAGCACCTGCGTGGCCAGGAATACCTTCACATCAAAGTACAGTGCCTTATCGATGATATACTTCTGAAACCGGGGGATCTTCTCAATTCCGATATCAGTGGACAGGTCGCCCCGATCCACCAGGATGTACTTCACCAGTGGCAGGATCTCGTTGATGCGCTCCACTGCGTCAATGGTTTCGATCTTGGAGATCACCTGGGTGCCTTCCCCGATGAGGGACTTGGCCTCCGTCACATTTTCCGGCGAGCGCACAAAGGACAGCCCCACAAAGTCCAGCCTATACTGATTGGCCAGCTCAATGAGCTGACGATCCTTTTCAAACAGGAACGGAATATCCTTGTGAATGCCTCGGACGTGAACGCCCTTGCCGCTGATCAGCACCCCGTCAGACTTGGACAGAAACACGATTTGCTCACTGTCGGCAGACACCACCTCAAACTCAAACACACTGTCGTTGGCCCAGGCGGTCATGCCGGGTTTCAAGTGGCGGTAAAAGTCCGGATAGTTGAACTGATTGGTCCGCAGTGCGAAGGTCCTGCCCTTTTCCAGCTGGATGCCCACTTCGATGTTGGCGGTGCGCACCTTGTTGCCGGGCAAGTCCATCAAAATCGCCGCGCCGGGGATCTGGCTGCGGATGTTTTTGATGCCCGCCTCAATGTCGGCGATGGTGCCGTGGGCACCATTGATGCGGTAGATGTTTTTATCACTGTGGATCTGGGCCAGCGGCACCTCATGGGCCAAGGCGGGACCGGTGGTGAGGATGTATTTCTGCATGAAAACGCACTCCTTTTACGAATTTTTGGTCAGTTCCATAAAAATGGTGTCGTCCTTTTTCTGCTGATACCGCAGCCAGTATCCGGCAATCAGGGAGGACAGCATAGTGGTGAGAATCAGCACCGTGAAGAATTCCGCGCTGATGATCTCATAGGAATAGGCCACCGTGGCCAGGACGATTCCCGGGCCGCCCCGGGCGTTCATCGTCACAGCGAAATTGACAATCACCCGCTTTTTCAAGTCGGTGAACAGCAGCATAATCACTGTCCCCGCCGCCTCCAGGCCGAAGGCGATCGCAAAGAACAGCAGGAACCGGCCCAGGGAAAAGTTGTGGATCAGGTTCAGCTGGATGCCTACCAGGGCGAAATAGATGGGCACGAACAGGGAGAACGAGAAGTTGGCCACCGCATCCATCCGCCCTTCGGCCTCCGGATCGTTCTGGGAGATCGCCTTGACAATATAGCCGGTGAGGAATGCTGAGTACATGATATTGATGCCCACTCCGTACAGTGCCGCCGAGAACAGCAGCAGCGCGATGAAGCTCACCGTATAAAAGTCTGTAGCCTTTACCCTGCCCCGGTAACCCCTGTGCAGGTGATCCGCCGTCAGCTTGGCGATCACAAACATCCCCAGGGTGAATACGATCACCAGCAGCATATCCGGCAGGTTGACCTCTCCGGTGGTGGCCATCCGGGTCGCCACATTGAGCATGATCCACAGGCACAGATCTTGGAAGGTGGACACCGTGAGCACCGTGTTGGTAAACGCCGTATTCATCACACCCATGTCGAAGAAGATCTTGGAGATCACCGGGATGGAGGTGATGGCCACGCCGATGATGAACACCAGCAGGAAGGAGATATCGTTTCCCCGGCCTCCGATGAACGCCTCTTGAAACATCCCGGCAAAGGGGATGGCCGCCAGCATGGGCAGCACCGTGGCCCCGGTGAACACGCAGGCGATGATCTTCGCGTGTTTCCGATCCACATCGATCCGGGTGTTGAAGCCGGAGGAAAACATTAGGAATACCAGACCCAGCTGGTAGAACAGATTGAGCACCTTACCCTCCTCCGGGTAAGCCAGAAAGACAGACTCCATCTGATCCGGGAAAAAATGATACAGGAACGTGCCGCCGAACAGCAGCCCTCCCGTGATCTCTCCTACCACCTTGGGCACCTTGATGGCCTCCATCAGCTTCCCACACAGGTACGCTCCCGCCAGCAGCAGGGCCAGGGCCAGGAATGTCACAATAATCTCGTGCTCGGACAATGTTTGCAGCGTCATAGCAACCGCCTCCTTCTTGTCCGTATTTTACAGGATTTGTGGACAAAAACAAGGGGTTTTGCCGTCCTTTGGTTGCACTCCAAGAAAATGAGAAAATCCCGGCGGCGATCATCTGGCCTGAAGAATTTTGTACACCCGGGAGATGCTCAACTCGTATTTCCGGGCCAGATCCGCCACCTCGTAATCCCCGCTGTAGAAATCGTCCCGGAGCTGAAGGTTGCGTTCCTCCAGATCGGTGAACTCCGTATTGGCGGGGAAGTAGACCGTGGTTCCGGCCAGCATGGATACGATGGCGGAATAAGTAGGCTCATCTACCAGCTCCCGCAGTTTCTTCAGTGCCGCCTTGGAGTTCATGGGATGAACACCTGGCCGCAGTTCAGGATCGCGTCAAAGATCTCTTTGCGCAGCATGATCTCGTCCGGGATGTAGCCGTCGCCGATGTACTTGCGGATGATGGTGCCGCTGATCTCCACCCGATCTGTCTCATAGTGAGCGCAGTGCTTGTCCGTGACGATCTGGCCGCATTTCTTGCAGAAATAGGGCTCCCGGGTGAGAAGAAGGTGGATGCCCAGATCCGGTTCTATCTCCCGGGCCAGGGCGTGGGCATCGTAGGCCCCATAGTAGCCCCCAACACCCGCGTGGTCCCGCCCGATGATGAAGTGGGTGCAGCCCAGGTTGCGGCGGATGATGGCGTGGAATACCGCCTCCCGGGGCCCAGCATAGCGCATCTGGGTCTTGAGTCCCGCAATATGTACCCGATCCTTGGGATAAAACTCCTCAATCATCCGGTGGTAGGCGGCCATCACCGCCTCTTGTGTGAAATCCCCGGTCTTTTTCCAGCCCACGATAGGGTTGATAAACAGGCCGTCACATACCTCCAGGCCAATGCGCTGGATGTGCTCGTGGGCCTTGTGGATGGGGTTGCGAGTCTGAAAACCCACCACCGTTTTCCAGCCCTTTTCTGCAAATACCCGTTTGGTATCCTCCGGCTTCAAGGCATCGGCTAACAGCGATGTGTCCGTCAGCCGTACCGGCCCGCCCACCCTGCAGGCGGAACGCTCCCGCTCCTTGCGCACGCCGGGGTGGGCGCCCTCCCCGGTGCGGAACACCGCTTCAATATCCGCATCGGTCATATGGAATTTGCTCTCCACGCTCAACTCCGCCGCCGGGGTGCCCTCGTAAGTCAAGGTCAGGGTATCACCGGGCCGGATGTCCGCAAACTGCTCCTCCGGCACATCCAAGGTGATAGGCAGGGGGAACACCTGCCCATCCGCCAGGCGGCAGCAATCCACCACGCTGCGGAAATCCTCCGCGCCCATAAAGCCTGTGAGAGGGGCCAGCAGCCCGGTTTCAATGTTGATTACATCCTGCAGGGTTTCCTCGTTGATCGTTACAATCATGACTCGCGCTCCTTTACCGGTACTGAGGGCCATATTTGGCCGCGATATAGTCCAGCACCGCCTGGCAGGTTTCGTCCACCGTCTGCTTGTCCACTTCCAGCACCAGATCAGGGTGCTGGGGATCGTCAAAGGTGGCGTCAAGCCCCACAATCTGGGTTCTGCCCGCATTGGCCTGATACATTCCCTTTACGTCATTCTTCATGCTGATTTGCAGATCTTTTTTCAGATAAATTTCGTTATACCCGGCGATCTTCCTCCGGGCCAGGGCCCGCAGATGCTCCAGCGGAGAGATATTGCAGACAATGCCCACGATGTCGTTCCGATCCAGCAGGTAGGCCCCCAGGATAATCCGTTTGATGTTGGCCTCCCGCTCCGCATCGGAGTAACCCAGGTCGCGGTCGAACAGATCCCGCACCTCATCGCCGTCCAGCAGATAATTTTTTACGCCCAGCGTGTTGAAATGAGCCTCCAGTTTTCGGCCAATGGTGGTCTTGCCCGCACCCGATATGCCGATGAGCCAAATAATCATGGTATTTCCTCCTCAGTGGTACAGCGGCTGCTCTAAAAGTGCCGGATCCAACTCCAGCTTGGGCATCATGCGCAGGGGCTGGCCGTTTTTGTTGACAAAGCGCAGGCCGCGCAGGAGTGTTCGGGCAGCGGTGCGCCAATTCTCCCGCAAACTGTCCCGGTATTGTTCCGCCGCCTTTTCCAGGACCGCCTCCTGCAGTTCACCGGTAACCTCTGCGTCATTCATCTTGATGGAAGCCGTAGAGAGGACATTTTCCTTCCATGCGCCGTAGATATAATGTTCCGCCAAAGTAAATCCCTCGATCCACCGTTCCACTTGCTCCTCGTCGACCGGCCTGCCATCATAATAATGAAAATCATAACCGTAGGTTTCATAGGCATCCCGCATAAAATATTCGATGAACGCCCGCTCCGCATCGGTGGCGTACTCGTCATAGGTGCGGTAAACGGCGGCAGTGGAAAATCCAAGGTCGTTTCCCTTCATAGACTCCGGATCCCGCTCGCCGTACATGGAGCAGTAGGTCATGCTCTCGGTATAGGGCAAGTCCAGAAAGGCCGCCAGCGCAGTGAAGGTAGCTGTAGGATTCAGCTTGGCGTCCTCAAAGCGCACCAATACGCTGTCCATAAACAGCCTGTCCTCCGGGTCGGACATGAAGCTGCGGTTGGCCAGGCAGTCGGTCAAATTGTTGCCCACTACGGGTACCTTATCGTCCTCGCGCTCTCCCCGCTGGTACGCCTCCACATTGTTATGCATAAAGCGCATGCCGGCCCCATGGCTGGTGGTAATGCGGCGCATGGGAGTGAAGGTTTTGACATACTTAAAATTCTTAAAAATTGGGGAATTTTGTATCTCCGCATATGTATCCGAGCTGCACACGGTGTTTCCCTGGGGATCCACCGTCAGGTGGTAATGCTGGTTGGGAAAGTGGGGCTGCAAAAAGAGTGCCGGAGCGATCCGCGCCGCATGATCCAACCCCTTAACCGAGCGAGCGTCCGACATGAAACAGGCCACCAGAAAATCCTTGTCCGTCCGATTGGGTATGGAGCACAGATCCTGGAGGATCCGGCCCTTCTCCGGGGTGAGGGCCGCCAGATTTTTCAAGCCTATCCTTTCTGCTTGTATTACGGAATCCTTCAATCCCTGTGTTATCTCTGCAATATTTGTCATCATCATTGAGGGCATCACGGTCAGGTTAGGATGCATATCGAAAATTTCATTAAAGAAATCCCCGCCGTTGTGTGAAGACAGCTGGGTATGCCAGATCAGCCGGTGCACCTCCCGGATGCTGATGGGCTTGACCGGATATGTGCTGTAGTCGATGCCAAACCGTTCTTTGAAGTCGATGGGATACAACGCCTCCTCATCCTCCATCAAAAAGACCAGCTTTTCCGACTTTAGCAGAGGGCGCAGGCTGAGCACCTTCAAATGTGCGCAGAATTCCCACCAATTGGAGTAGTGGAGATAGACATGGTTTTCCCGTCCGATATTTTCACTTTTGCGCACGTTGTCGTTGAGATATTCCAGCTCATACTGGGAGTAAACATCCTTTGCCAGGATGGGATTGTCTAAATTCTTGAAGAAGTTCCGGCTGATCACCGGCTTCTTGAAGTTAATATACGCGCCAAACCGTCCCTCCGACGGAAAGAAGGGCAGATAGCCCATGTCGTCAAAGGGATAAAACAAAACCGGCAGATCTTCGAAGTCGGGAAAGTCCTTCCGGAACAGATAGGGATACCGTTTCAGCTCCCTGCAATTCTTTTCATAGCGGGTTTTTTGCAGCTTTATATTTGGCTCGTAAAACGCCTGGGTAAGGATGGATAGGCAGTCCTCCTGAAAGCACCCCCGGCGGTACAGATCGATCAGTGCGCTGTAGCTCACCTTGTAATCCCCGCCGTTCTGGAGGATATACAGCGCGGCCTCCAGCTCCTCCTCCGCTGACTGGGGCTGGTGGAGCACGAGGCTATAGGCCTTGTTGGCCCCTTCGGGTTGGCCCATCGCCGCCAGCTGGCGGGCAATTTCGATAGCAGTCATCACGTCATTTCCTTTCGGTGGGTGTAGGGGCGCACATCGTGCGCCCGCCCGTACAGCCGGGGCAAAGAGAAGGGGGGCGGGCCGAAGCCCGCCCCCGCTGTTGGGTCTATGCGATTTCCAAAAACAACTGGTGCGCCAATTACTGGAGCAGCTGGAGCACGCCCTGGGGCACCTGGTTGGCCTGGGCCAGCATGGCCTGGGCGGACTGGATCAGGATGTTGTTCTTGGTGTAGGCCATCATTTCCTCGGCCACGTCCACGTCGCGGATGGTGCTCTCGGCGTCCTGGATGTTCTCGGTCATGACGGACAGGTTGTTGATGGTGTGGTCCAGACGGTTCTGGGTCGCGCCCAGAGTACCACGCACGTCGGACACGGTGTTGATGGCGGCCTTGATCTTGTTGACGGCGGCCTGGGCGGCCTCCTCGGTGTCGATCTTCAGATCCTTGATGCCCAGGGTGTCAGCGTGCATATCCTGCACGGCCACGTTCAGCTGGTTGAAGCTGTCGGAGGTGTCGCCAATCTGGAGGGTCAGGCCCTTGCCCAGAATCATGGGAGCATTGCCCTCGGCCTTGGCGGCATAGACGGTGACGGAGTTGTCAGCCGCGTCGAACTTGGAGGTGCCGCCGATGGCCGCCTGGAGGTTCTTGGCCGCGCCGCCCTTGATGGCCACGTAGACGGGATCGCCCTCCTTGGCGGTGGCATTCTTGGCCAGATTGTCCTTATCGTCGGTGAACACGTACTTCTTGCCGTCGATGGACAGGGTGTTGCCTTCCTTCACCTGGGCGTCATCAATGGTGATCTTGGTGCCGGCGTTGTTGGCGGTCTTGGCTTCGCCCTTGGCCTTAATCACGCCCACCAGCTTGTCATAGGTGTCCAGCTTATTGGCAGTGCTGTCCTTGACCTGGTCGATGTGGATGGTGGTGCCGTCGCCGTTGACGCCGATCTGCCACTCGCGGCCGTCCTGGCCAGTGAACTTGGTCTTAGCGGACAGCTTGTCAGCCAGGGCATGGAGCATATCATCTTTCTCCAACCCACTGATGTCAATGACACCGTTACCGGAGGACGAGGTGACGGCAGTTTTCTTGGCGTCGGTCTTGATGGTGAAGGTGTGGCCGTCGATCGTCAAGGTGGCGCCATCCACGAGCAGATCCTCGGTCAGCTTGATGTCGATACCGGCCTTGGAAGCCAGCTTCTCGGCCTTGGCCTGCTGCACCTGGGTGGCCTTGTGGATCACATCGCCGCTCTGGGTTACGCCTGTCCCCGTGGTCTTCACGGTCACATCAAAGCCCAGCGAATTGTTAATGGACTTGGCCGCGGCCTCATCGCCGGTAAACGCCGCCTCTTTAGTAAACTTGCCGGCGGCATCGTAATAGCCTCCGTAGGTCAGTTTAACCGCAGTGCCGCTGGTGGCAAGCGAATAGGCGGCGTCGCCAATCTTTATCATGGTGCCAGTAGCACCAGCGGCAACCGCCGCACCGCTGTTATCTACACCAAAGTCGGCATCCTTCTGCAGGGCACTCACCAGCGCAGTGGCAATATTACTGGCAGTCTTTGTCGTAGCATTCGTAGCCTTGTTCGTAAACGTAACCGCAACTTCCTTGCCGCCGATGTTGAAGGTCAGGGTGGCCGTAACCGGAGCGGAAGTAGCGGTAGCCGCAGCCAGCTTTACTTTCAAGTCGCTCAGGTCGATGGCACCGCCGGGAGCGGCAGCGGCAACCGCCGCGCCCTCCAGGTGGACCTTGGGGCTGCCGTCGGATTTCTTGGCCACCAGGGAGGAAATGTCGATGGTGCCGTCGGTGGCCTCCTGAGCGGACACGCCGGAGAAGCTGAACGCGTCGGTGTTCAGGCCCAGGGTGCCGTCCAGCAGCTTGATGCCGTTGAAGTTGGAGCTGTCGGCGATACGGTTGATCTCGCTGAGCAGCTGGTTGACTTCCTTCTGCATCTGGGCGCGGTCGGTGGTATCGTCATAAGTGCCGTTGGCGGACTGGGTGGCCAGCTCCACCATACGGTTGAGCATGTCGTGGACCTCAGTCAGGGCACCCTCGGCGGTCTGCACCAGGCTGATGCCGTCCTTGGCGTTCTTCTGGGCGGTCTCCAGGCCGGTGATCTGGGCGCGCATCTTCTCGGAAATGGCCAGACCGGCGGCGTCGTCTCCGGCGCGGTTGATCTTGTAGCCAGAGGAGAGCTTCTCCAGGTTCTTCTTCATCGCGGAGACGTTGTTGGTGTAGTTGCGGTAGGCCGACATGGCCATGATGTTATGCTGGATCCTCATTTTATAGTCCTCCTATAAATAAAATGATTGCTGGGGTTTCTTCCTGTGCTTTCACCTTATCCCTGGCTCCGGCACAGAAAGGGGCGCGCTTCGCGTATGTTCCGTGGCCTTTGGAAGTTCAGCTCCGCGCTATTATTTCAACCGGCTCGTCAGCCGGAAGAAAACTCGTCAAAGCAAGCTCCATATCTCTCGCTTCCCCGCTTGCGGGAAAGCTCGCTCATTTTGCCGCTTTTCCTCTCCCCACGCGACCCGCTTCGCTGGGCTCGCGCGGGGCCCCCGATTAGGAATTGGGGGCATAGATTGTCTCGTTGGACGCGAACTCGGGCGGGAACAGGAAGTTCAGCTGTCGGCGCAGGTTTTTTACGTTCTCATCCCCGCTGTCCATCTGGCCCAGCAGCCGCCGCATGGCGATCAACGCTTGGGACTTGTTCCTGTTCCAGGACAGCTCCGGCTGATGCCGGCGGGGCGGCTCCGCCACGCACTCCGGGCGTTTCGCTCCGGCGCGTTCCAGCAGCTCTCCCCGTATCACGGGGATTTCCCTGGGGGCCTGGATCATCAGCTTACAGCGGTCGCCGGAAACATCGCTGACCTGAACCACCACGTCATCGCCGATGGTCATATACTCTCCTGCTCTAAGTTGCAGCAGCAGCATGGCAAACTCCTTTCGCCAGCTTTTCATCGTCATAATGTTTTGGACGCCCCGCAGGGCTTCAACCGCGATTCAAATTGAAAGGCGGTATCTCGTTTCCCACTCTGCAGCCCGGAAACACTGCGTGAAACGGAACATCGGGATATTCTGTTTCACGCAAGGCTCCCAGCCGGAATACATGGGCGTTCACTGGTGTCCCAGCCAGCATAGCGTGGAATCAATATCTGCTAAGCGGCTTCCCGCTCCTGCAAACTGAAATACTGGGCAAGGCCCTGGGCCTTGATATTTTTCGCGGCGTTGGCCTCCCGGCTGTGTACCGTGCCGCACTTGGGGCAGGTCCAGAACCGTTTTTTGTAGTGGACGGCATCATCTAAAATGAGTCCGCAGGCAGAGCAGGCGCGGCTGGTGGGGGCGTAGCGGTCCACCATGATCAATGCTTTTCCCTGCCGCGCCAGCTTGTAGCGCAGGCACTCCCGGAACATTCCGAACCCGGAGTCCAGGGGATTTCCGTTGGGGAGCTTCCGGGCCATCTCGTCCAGCGCGTCGGGCCGCACGCACACGGCGTCCCAGCCGTTGGCTATCCGGCTGGATTCCTTGTGGATGAAGTCGCGGCGTTGGTTGGCGATGTGCTCGTGGAGCAGGCGGTATTTTTGGACCGCTTCCGCGTAGTTTTTGGAGCCGGGCTCCATCCGGTTCAGCCGACGCTGGAGCTTTGCCAGCTTTTCCTGGGACTGCCTGAGCCAGT
>CAJUCA010000075.1 GCA_910585265.1 uncultured Oscillospiraceae bacterium
GGGCAGTTACTACGCGGTGGAGATCGAGTGCCCGAAGGAATTCAAGCTGGACGCTGCCCCCCACTATTTCACGGTGCGGGACGGCAAATCCACCACCCTCACCATTAGAAACAAGGCATTCGCGGGGATCCTGATCCACCTGCGACACGAAGTCGCGTAACAAATTGCTGGAAACAGCTACCCTATCCATTTGGGGCAATCCTACCGTGACCTGCGTGGGTGGTAACGCCCGGGTTGGAAACTCACGGGACAACGTGGAAAGGCTGAGAGCCTGACTCAGCCGGACTGCCAGGATAAGTGTGCCATGGAGAATGTAATGTGAACCATTGTAAGAGTCGTCAGGATTGCGCAGGCGAAATAAGGCTGATACGCCTGGACCAAAAGGTGAGGAGAGCGGCTGAGGGGGTTGTGGATACCTCTCAGCAAATGGACATAGTCTCTCCCGGCTCATAGATGGCTCCTAAAGCACACACAATTATTTGTTACGTGGAACGTGGTAAGCCCTATGCGTCCCTCCATAGAGGTATCGACCCCGCAAGGGGAAGAAATGGCGCAGAGGGTAGAGGAACGGGATAAAAAGCGAAAGCCCACCCTGTAATGGGGAGGGATAGGGGTTCAAAATTTGCCCTGACCTGAAAGAGTGCTGACTTATCCCATGGTATTTCATGGCAAGAAATGGAGGTAAACCTATGAACGGTAATCGTTCAACGACGGGGTTGAACGGCCCCGAGAGATTGCCGGACACAGACCGGCTGGATTACCAGTGGAAGTCGATAGACTGGAAAAAGGCCGAAGCTGAAGTTAATAGGCTGCAAGCCAGGATTGCTAAGGCGACCCAAGAAAAGAAATGGAACACAGTGAAGCGACTTCAATATCTTCTAACTCATTCGTACTATGCAAAAGTTTTGGCGGTTAGAAAAGTGACCACCAACAAAGGGAAAAACACGCCGGGCGTGGATAAAGAATTATGGAATACTCCAGCAGATAAAATGCGCGGCGCGCTGACCCTGACGGATACTGGCTACAAGGCGAAACCTCTGCGCCGGGTATACATTGAGAAAAAGGGCAAAAAGGCAAAACGACCGCTTGGCATACCTTGTATGTATGACAGGGCCATGCAAGCACTCTATGCGCTGGCACTCGACCCGGTGTCAGAAACGACGGCAGACCCAAAATCCTTTGGCTTCCGCAAGGGACGCTGTGCGCAGGATGCCTGTGAATATATCTTTGGGGCACTGAGCAAGAAATGCGCCCCGAAGTGGATTCTGGAAGGGGACATTAAAGGATGCTTTGACCATATCAGCCACGATTGGCTGGTGGAGCATATCCCCATGGATCAATCTGTGCTCAAGCAGTTTCTCAAGGCCGGGTTTGTTTTCCAAGACGAATTGTTCTCAACGGACGAAGGCACCCCACAGGGCGGCGTTATATCCCCAATCCTGGCAAATATGACACTGGACGGTATGCAGGAACTTCTGGCCAGCCGCTTCCATAAAAACAGCCGAGGGAAGATAGATGTACAGAAGAAAAATGCCAATAAAGTCAATCTGGTGCGATATGCAGATGATTTCATCGTCACAGCGGCAACGAAGGAAATTGCGGAAGAAGCCAAGGAACTCATTCGCAGTTTTCTGGCAGCCAGAGGTCTGGAGTTGTCGGAAGAAAAGACGGTCATCACTCACATTGACGATGGATTTGATATGCTGGGATGGACTTTCCGCAAATTTAACGAAAAACTCATTATCAAGCCGTCGAAGAAAGCTGTAAAAGCCTTTATTGTCAGTCTGTCCGAAACCGTTCTCGGACGAGGGAAATCCTGGAAACAGGAAGTGCTCATTGAAAAGCTGAACCAGCAAATCCGAGGATGGGCTAATTATCATCAGTCCGTCTGTGCCCAGGAAACCTTCTCCCTCATTGACCACAGGTTATTCCAGCTGTTGTGGAAGTGGGCGAAGCGGCGTCACCCTGAAAAGGGCCGCAAGTGGGTAAAGGATAGATATTGGCACACGAAAGGGACACGGCACTGGGTATTTTCCTCAGAAAGCTCAGAGTTGATAGCCCTCAGCTACATCCCCATTATCCGCCATACAAAGGTACGAATGAACGCAAATCCCTACTTTGACACCCAATATTTCATCGACCGGAAATTCAAACACGGCATGAAACGGTTATCCGGAAAGTTCAAAAAGATATGGAAAAACCAAAAAGGGTGCTGCTATCACTGTGGTCTTCCCATGGACATTAGCGACAGCGACGAAAAGGATATCTTCTATAAAATCCCGAAGTCCATGGGCGGCAAAGACGAGGTTCAAAACATGGCCTACGTCCATAAACATTGCCAGATAATTTTCATGGAGTGCCGCGCGAAAGCGTGATGAAATGCTTGAGCCGTATGAGGGGAAACCTTCACGTACGGTTCTTAGGCGAGAAAGCGGGAGTAATCCCGCCGACTTAGCCGGCAAGATTGATTCCGTCACCAAGAAGGGAATTTACGGGGTGCGGTTCCTGGTGTATGACCAGAACAAGAACCCCATCGGCGAGTACAGCTCGGACAACCAGGGGTATGTCTATATCGACGACCTCACCGTGCAGGGCAAGGGCCGGCTGTACATCCGCGAGCTGGAGGCGGCCCCTGGGTACGAGCTGGACAAGGAGTACAAGACCGTTTACGTCCAGCCGGGCCGGACCGTGGAGATCGTGTGGGAGAACACCCCCGTCACAGGCCAGTTCCAGATTTACAAATACGCCGCCGAATACAACGAGATCACCGGCACCCCGGCGGGCGCACCCCTGAAGGGCGCGGTGTACGAGATCAGCGAGGCCCGCAGCGGAAAGGTTGTGGACTATATCACCACCGACGCCCGGGGTGTCGCGGCGTCCAAGCCGTTGCCGTTAGGCCGGTATAAAATTGTTGAAGTGACCGCTCCGGCCTACTGGCAGCTCAGCGGCAAGACCTTTGATGAAACCTTGGAGTATTCGGGCCAGATCATCAAGCTGTCCGACTACGACAAGCCCGCCAAGCTGGGCGTCTCCATCACCAAACGGGGCAACGCCCAGACGCTGGCGGGCGGCCAGATGCGGTACGACTTCACCATCGCCAACACCTCCAACGTGCCGCTCTCTGAGTTCTACTGGCACGACCGCATTCCCACCGACGCTGCCCGGGCCACCGTGCTGACCACCGGCACCTACAGCGCGCGCCTGAATTACCAGGTTCTGTACAAGACCAACTACCGCTCCGACTACCAGCTGCTGGCGTCCAACCTGCTCACCAGCAGCAACTACTCCTTCCACCTGAACGCCATTCCCATGCAGGCGGGGGAGCACGTCACCGACATCCGTTTCGAGTTCGGCAAGGTGCCCGTGGGCTTCCAGTCCGTGGCCAAGCCCACCCTGATGGTGCAGGTACTGGGCACGGCGGCCAACAACTACCAGCTTGTCAACCGGGCCGATGTGGGCGGCAAGTACCAGGGCACCTGGCAGACCGCCCAGGCTTCCTGGCTCACCATCGTGCGCAGGCTGGGGCCTGTGCCCGCCCTCCCCCAGACGGGGTACTAACGTGAATCGCGGGGCGGCTCCGGTAGGGGCCGCCCCGTCTGACTTCCGACATTGCGAAAAGGCAGGTGTGTCTCAGCAGTAATAGTCCGTGCGGCCAAAATATGCCTGCCACTTTTGCAGGACCTCGCCGCTCCGCGCCTCAATAATTTTCATGATGTTATTCAGGGTTCTTGGCGGGATGGCGGAATTGTTGTGGCAAAGATAGCAATGCCCTGCCCTGGTGATCCAGATTTTTGTGGCCCTTGCAGAGGGAGAGCCTTGTGACACGTGGACATGGACTGGCTCCAGCGGATCATTTTCGTTGGACCAGAAGTACACCCAGTACGATCCGATCTTAAAAACTTGCGGCATTCTCAAATCCGCCTTCCTTCGAGAACTGGAGGATCAAATGTGCGGTGGATTCAATGACCTCCCGGAGGCGGGAAAGCTCGCCTTCCGAGAAGCCCAGCACGTCCTCCCACCGGTAATCGGGCAGATAGCACGCCGCATGGTGAAAGCAATCCTTTTCGTCCGGCCGTTCCATGTAGACTTTTACGGTTCCGTCTGAACCCATTTCAGAATGAACGATCTCCGTCCCATCATCCAGCGTCAAAAAAGGATACATCATTCAGCGTCAGTCCTTTCTGTGCCACAATCATCTGTTAGAAGCTGCCTCTCATTATAGCAGGGGCGGCGCATTTTATCAAGAAGGTGATTTCCATAGAACCCATCTGCCCCGGCCTAACCCGCGCCGCGTTCCTGCTTGAGCGCGTCTGTGCGCCCAGGTGCGATCCCCCGGCCTACTGCGCCGAGGCCGCCCAGCTGCTGGCAATGCTGGAAGCCGCCCGCAGGGATAGCGAAGGGCGGGAAGCTGTGTCCGGCGGCACCCGTCCAAATCCAATCAATGAGGTGATGACAAAATGAACCTTGAAGCTGTACTGCCCGCTCTGCGCAGGGCTGGGCTCCTGCTGGACCATACGCCCCGCAGCGTCCGGTTCCAGAGGCTGACCGCGTGCCTGCTTCAAACCCTTTCCGACTCCGCCGCCATCCCTGCCCTGTCCGCCGGGGATATCCAGCGGTATTCCACCCTGGCCCTGCTCCATGATATCGGAATGCGGACGGTTCCCCGGGAAATCCTTGAAAAGCCCGGAAGCCTGACCCGGGAGGAGTTCCTGACGGTGAAGGCACATACCACCCAGGGCTGCGGCCTGCTGGAGGGGGTGCCGGAGCTGCGGGAGTGCGGGGTGTTTCCCGATGTCTGCGACGTCTGCCGCCACCACCATGAGCGGTGGGACGGCTCCGGCTACCCGGACCGGCTGGCCGGGCCGGAGATTACCCCCTGGGTCCAGGCGGTGGGGCTGGCGGACGCCTTTGACGCGCTGCTCCGCTCCAGCGTCTATAAGCCCGCCTACCCGCTGGGACAGGCGGTGGGGATGATCCGGGGCGGCGCGTGTGGGGCCTTTGATCCGGCGATGCTGGTTTGCTTCAGCCAAAACATCAGGGCCATCTGTGGAGCGGCTTTCGGTTAAGCAATGAATCATGATATCAATTTTAAGGAGGAACTCATGCAGACCAAAGAAAATTTCTGGGGGCGTCTGTGCCTCCGCCTGTCCCGCCTCTATCTTCAGATCATGACGGCGGCGGCACTGTGCGCGCTTCTCATCCTTCCCGCCATGGCCTCTGCCAATACCGCCGGAAACGATATGTGGACGGTGGCCCAGAACATCATCGTGGACGTGTATAACCACATCGCCGGAATCAGCACCGCCCTGGCCGGGCTGATGTCCGCCGTTGCCGTCATCGGCGTGAAGCTGTCCGGCAACCAGCACAAGTCGGATCAGGCGTGGGACTGGCTCAAACGCATTTGGGCGGCCTGGGCCATCATCAACGGCATCGGGGCCTTCATCGCCTACATCACCCCGCAGTTCTCCGGCTTCAACACCCTGACGCCGTAACGCCATGCTGGAGCTGATTTTTCGCGGCTTCCTGGAATGGATCTACGTCCTGCTGGTGGAGATCTGGGGGTTCATCGCGGACGGCCTGCTGGACATCATGGGCCTGGATTTCGCCTACCTGCAAGCCCACATCCCCATCATCCCCCAGATTTCCCAGGCGGTTACGGCGGCGGGCTGGGCCCTGCTGCTGGGCAACCTGGTATTCCAGGCACTGAAAAGCATGGCGGCGGGCCTGGGCTTCGAGGGCGAGGACCCCAAGCTGCTGTTCTCCCGCACCTTCGTCTTTGCCTTCCTCCTGCTGGCCAGCCCCCAGATCTGCCGGATCGGGCTGGACCTCACCTCCAGCGTCATGGACCTGCTCAGCGTGCCGGACGCCACCGATGTGGCCCTGGTAGACGAAAGCGTGTTCGGCGCGCTCACCGCCTCCTGGATCATGGCCATCATTTGCAACGTCATCGTCATGTTCAAGGTGCTGAAGCTGGTGGTGGAGATTGCGGAGCGGTATGTGATCCTGGCAATGCTCACCCTCACCGCGCCCCTGGCCTTCGCCATGGGCGGGAGCAAAAACACCGCCTCCATCTTTAACGGCTGGTGCCGGATGTTCGGCTCCATGTGCCTGCTGATGGTTACCAACCTGATATGCTTCAAAATGCTGTTCTCGGTGGTGTCCACGGTGCCCTCGGGGCTGGACGTGCTGCCCTGGATGGTACTCATTTTCGCCATCGTGAAGGTGGCCCACAAGTCGGACGCCATCATCACCCGCATCGGGCTGAACCCGGCCATCACCGGCGGGCCCGGCCGGACCTTGCCCGGTATGCTGGCCTACACGGTGGCGCGCACAGTGGCGGCCGGCCTGACAAAGGGCGTCACAGGCGGCGGTGGAAAAACCGCCGCCGCGTCCAGGTCCGCCGGGAGGCCCGGCAGCACCCGGTTTAACGGCTCCCGCTTCGCCCCCGGCGGCGGGGCGCGGTTCAACGGCGGTACTGGAGCTGGCGGCGGGCGGTACAGCGGCAGCCGGGACAATGCCCAAAGCGGCGGGGATGAACCCCGGGACGGCGGCAGATACGGCTCCCACAGCACGGAAGGACGCCAATCCGCCCAGCAGCCCAATGCCCGGCAGGAAAATCCGGCCCAGTCCTCCAGCCGGAACAGCAATACCAACACCGCCGCGCCGCACGCTCCCCGGGGCGGCGGACGGCCCCAGCACAGCCGGAGAAGCTCCGCGCCCGCTGGAGCCGGCCATCCCCGCAGCTATGTGCCGCCTGCCGCCACACCCAAGCCGGGCGCGGCGGGAGCAGGCGGATCTCAGCCGCCTGGAAGTCCCCGGTCCGGCCCCGCTGGGGCAACGCCCAGAAGCGGTGTCTCCCGGCCCGGCCCCGCTGGAGCGACGGCCAGAAGCGGCGTCTCCCATCCCGGCCCCGCTGGAGCGACGGCCAGAAGTGGCGTCTCCCGTCCCGGCGCGGCAGGTACGCCGCCGAAAACCGCCGCGCCAAAGCACCCCAGCAGCCCACGGCCCGGCGCGGCAGGAACCGGGGCCTCCCGCCAGTCCACCCGCGCCACCCATTCCGCGGGTGGCAGTACGGTGAACAGCTCCAGCCAGACCTCCACCCAAACCAACGTCACCATGGGCGGGGGCAGGCCGGGAAATCCGGCGGCACAGGCCCAGCCCGGTCCGGCCCGGACGCCCCGACCCGGCGGACCGGCGGTTCCGGCATCCGGGGCAGAACCGGGCAAGACCCGGGCCACCCGGCGGGAAGGTCCGGACGCTGCCGCAAAAACGCCCGGTGCTCCGGCCGCCCCCGGCGTATCCCAGCCCGGTCTCGCGGGAAAGCCCTCCCGCAGCACCCAGCGGCCCGCTGACGCCCCACCCAGGCCCGGCAGGAACGCGGCCCCATCCTCGGGCCCACACCCTGTAGGCGGCACACCCTCCGGCCCGGCCCCGCAGGAACGCACCCACAGTCCCGGACGCAGTACGGGCAACGCTCCAGCCCCCAGCCCGGCCCCGCAGGAACGGCGCGGAGCCTCCGCACCCGCGGCTCCCGCAAGGACGGGCGGCCCGCCCACGGCCCGGCCCGGTCCGGCCGGAACCGCGCCCGCCGCCAAGCAGGCGTCGGGAAAGCCCCAGGCGGCCAAGAGCCGCACGACGCGGGCAAAGCCGGGCTACCGCCCGCCGCCCCGTCCGAAGGGAGGGAGCGGCCATGGATGAACAGGAAAACCGGGGCGGCGCGGCCAGGGCGGCGGCGCATATCCTGGCCGCCCTGGCCACCACCGGGGCCAAGGGTGCGGCCCTGGCCGCCGCCCAGGAGGCCGCGCCCTTCCTCATAAAAGCGGCCGCCGGACTTCTGATCCTCCTGCTCCTCATCCCCATGCTGGTGTTCACCGCGATGCCCAATATGTTTTTCGGCTACGAGGGCTCCGGCACGGAGGACGTGACCCACATGACCCAGCAGGCCATGACCCTGGGCGGCGTCTACATGAGCCTGGAGGATTTCGAGAACACCCAGGTGGACTCCATCATCACCAGCATCCTGGACGAATATGAACGGGACGGCGTAGAGATCGACGAGGTGAGGATCGACAGCGAATTCGATGAAAACGACCTGGCCTGGCTCATCGCCATCAACTCCGCGGCCTACCAGCAGGACCTGGACGCCATGAACGCCCAGAACATCCGGGCCTTCTGCACCTCCCGGCTCACCCACGAATACTCCCTGCTGGAGGGCGAAAAGACCGTGCTGAAGGTGACGGTGAAGCACTTGGACCCGGACAAGCTCATGGAACGCCTGGGCTTTGAGGAGGAGGGCCGCACCTGGGCCGGGGCCCTCTACGAGGTGCTGTCCGGGAGCAACGCCCTGGAGGAATACGCCCCCTACTTTGAGCAGTACCGGCCCAGCTACGGCGGCGATCCCTCCGGCCCGGGGGGAGAGCATGGCCCCAGCTTCGGCAACGGCATCGACCTGTCCCGGTTTGTCAGCCCCGGCACGAAAAACAACCGGGATCTGGCGGCCTACGCCGTCCAAGCCTGGGAGAACAACTGGGGCTACGTCTGGGGCACCTATGGCAGCATACTCACCGAATCCCTTTTGAACTACAAAATCCAGCAGTACCCGGACGGGGTAGGCCAGTACGCGGCGTTCATCCGCTCCCACTGGCTGAACCGCCGCTGTACGGACTGCGTGGGCCTCATCAAGGGCTACGGCTGGCTGGACGCCTCCACCGGGGCCATCCGGTACGGCACCAACGGGATGCCGGACTACGGGGCCAACACCATGTACCGGGCCGCCACCCAGGCGGGCGTCTCCGGCCAGGACTACGGCCCCATCAGTACCATGCCGGACATTGTGGGGCTGGCCGTCCACATGAACGGCCACATCGGGGTATACATCGGCAATGGCTGCGTGATCGAGGCCGCCAATACCTCCACCGGGGTTATCAAGACCCAGCTGGCGGGCCGGGGCTGGAGCTCATGGTGCAAGATCCCCTACATCGACTATTTGGAGTGAAGCATATGGAATATGAAACCAATCTGCGAGCCCTGCGGCACCGGCACGGCGTCTGGCTCACCGAGCTGGCCGACGCCTGCGGGCTGTCCAATCAATACCTCAGCCGGGCGGAGCTGGGCCTGATCCCGCCTACACCCCGGCTGGAACGGCAGCTTTTGTCCGCGCTGGAGGCGGTGATCGCCCACCGCTCCAGCACCGCCCGGGCCCTGGAGCGGGAATTGAAGCCCCTCCGGGGCCGCCTGCTGGAAAAGGTGGTGGATCGGCGTGAATGAGACGTACCACATCCCCGCCAACTTCACCGACGCGGGCCGGGTGATGGGGCTGTTCGAGCTGCGCAACCTTGTGGAGGCCGTCATTCTCACCCTGCCCGTGCTGTACCTCTGCCTGGTGCTGCTGCCCCTGGAGCTGACCGCCAAAATCACGGTGACGCTCATTATCGTGGTGCCCCTGGGGGGCTTCGGGCTCATCGGCGTGCGGGACGACAGCCTCACCCGCTGGCTGGGGGCCTGGCTGCGCTGGCGGCGGGCCCGGAGGCTGATCACTTACAGAGGAGGAAAAACTGAACCATGGATTTGAAACAACTGCTGTTCGGCGGCGGGGCGAAAGCCTCCGCCGCCGAGCCTTTCCGGGACAGCATCCAGGCATGGCTGCCCATCAAGAGCATCGTGGGCGGCGTGGTGGTCACGAAGGACGGCCGTTTCGTGAAAATACTGGAGGTGCTGCCGGTGAACATCTACCTGAAATCCCCCAATGACCGGGAAAACATCATCTCCAGCTACGCCGCGTGGCTGAAGATCGCGCCGGACGATTTGCAGATCCAGGCCCGCACTCTGCCCGCCGACACGGCGGACTATGTGGAGCGGATGAAGGGGTACGCCGCCGCGGAGCCTAACCCGGCCTGCCGGGAGATGATCGAGGACAACATCGCCCAGATCGGCCGGGGGGTGGCCAGCGACGCCCTGCGGCACCGCTTCTTCCTCATCTTCCAGTATGAGAGCCGGATGCACGCCAAGGGCCGCACCGCCGCCGCCATTGTCCAGCGGATCAACGAGGAGGCGGACACCGCCCGGCGGTATCTGGACGGCTGCGAGCTGGAGACGCTGGAGCCCAGCTTTGCCGACGACTTCATTTTGAAGCTGCTGTACGAGATCATCAACAAGCGGACCTCCCGCCGGGTGCAGCTGCCGGAGGGGGTATTCGACATGACCACCGCCGTCCATGGCGTGTTTGAGGAGTGAGCCATATGCAGAAGAAAAAAACGGCCAGGGGCGGGGCCAAAACCGCCGCCAAGAGGAAGCCCCCGCTGAAAAAGGGAGAGGGCCAGGAGAAGTTCTCCCTGAAACGCCTGATCCCCGGTGGGGAAAAGCCCGACCTGTCCGGGCTGGAGGCGGGCTCCACCACCATCCTGGACATATTATCCCCCACCGCCATCGACACCAAGAGCCGGGACTGCATCCTGGTGGACGGGGTGTACCACGCCTACCTCTACGTGGCGGGCTACGGCTACTCCACCACCGTGGGCTCCTGCTGGCTGGCCCCCCTGGTGGAGGCCGGGGAGGGCGTCAGCCTCAGCTTCACCGTGAAGCGTCAGAGCAAAGATAAAATTCTCTCGAAGATTTCCCAGACCACCATGATGAACCGCTCCCGGATGCGGGACGTGGGGGACACCCGCC
>CAJUCA010000076.1 GCA_910585265.1 uncultured Oscillospiraceae bacterium
TTATTTCGTATTCTTCTTCACAAAATCCCAAGCACTGCGGCACATATCTTCTACGGTGTGGGTTGCTTCCCATCCCAGCAGTTCTTTAGCCTTGGTGGCATCTGCCCAGAAAGCGGGAAGATCTCCTTCACGCCGAGGCCCAACTACATAAGGCAATTTAATGTCATTTGCAGTTTCAAAGGCACGGACAAGCTCACGAACAGAGATACCGTTGCCGGTGCCCAGGTTGATGGCCTCAACACCAGTATGGTTCTCCGCATACTCCAGCGCCTTCAGGTGACCCACAGCCAGATCAACCACGTGGAGGTAGTCACGCTGGCAGGTACCGTCGGGAGTGGGATAATCACCGCCGAAGATGGTTAGTTCGGGAAGAACACCGGCTGCCACACGGGCAATGTAGGGCATCAGATTGTTGGGGATGCCGTTGGGGTCGTCGCCCAGCAGGCCGGAGTCGTGGGAGCCAATGGGATTGAAGTAGCGCAGCAGCACCACAGAGAAATCAGGGTGGGCCGTCACATAGTCGGTCAGGATACGCTCGTTCATTACCTTGCTCCAGCCATAAGGACTGCTGGACTGGATGGCAGGCATCTCCTCTTTATAGGGATAGGGATTTTCGGGGCCATAGACCGTGGCAGAAGAGGAGAATACAAACTTTTTACAACCATACTCCTCCATCAACTCCAGCAGAGTCATGGTGCTGTCCAGATTGGTACGGTAGTACTCCAGAGGCTTTTTGACGCTCTCGCCAACAGCCTTGCGGCCTGCGAAGTGAATCACGGCATCAAACTCGTTCTCCTGGAATATGGTACGCATCTGTTCCTTGTCGGCGCAATCCATCACACGGAATTTGATCTTTTCCCCCACGATGCTCTCTACACGGCATACGACATCCGTTCTGGCATTGGACAGATCATCTACGATCACAACGCTGTGGCCAGCCTGTATCAGTTCGACTACGGTATGACTGCCGATATATCCGGCACCGCCGGTTACAAGTACCTTCATGACTTAGCCCTCCTCATTCACATAGTTCACGAATTTATCAAAGGCCCTCGCGCCCTTCTCATTGCGCTGATAGACACCCGCGTGCTCCAGCACCTTTGCAAAGACCTTGCCGGTCTCCACTTTCAGAATGGCGGCGGTATTCTCCTTAGTAAAGGTGTGCTGCTTTTTCAACTCTTCCACCCAGTCGGCGTGCTTGGCCAGTTCACCAGTCAGCTCTTCTCCGGCAAGGATAGCCTTCTCCACACCGGCCAGTTCCTGCTTCAGGCGGGCAGGCAGCACAGCCAGGCCCATAACCTCAATGAGACCGATGTTTTCCTTCTTGATATGGTGAAGTTCAGCGTGGGGGTGGTACACGCCCAGAGGATGCTCTTCGGTGGTGATGTTGTTGCGCAGAACCAGATCCAGTTCGTAGTCCGTTCCCCGGCGGCGGGCGATGGGGGTAATGGTGTTGTGGGGCACGCCTTCGGTCTCTGCAAAGATGAAAGCATCCTCGTCGGTATAACCACGCCAGCTCAGCAGAATCTTATCAGCCAGCTCTACCAGACGCGCCTTTTTGCCGCAGCGCAGACGGATGACACTCATGGGCCACTTAACGATGCCGGCCTTCACATCCTCGAAACCAGCAAAGACAATCTCACGCTCGACCGCTGCGCGCTCCATGGGGAAGCAGTAGTGGCCACCTTGGAAGTGCTCGTGGCTGAGGATACTGCCGCCTACGATGGGGAGATCTGCGTTGCTGCCCACAAAGTAGTGGGGGAACAGAGAAACAAAGTCCAACAGTTTGGAGAAAGCGGCCTTGTTGATGACCATGGGAACATGCTCATGATTGAACACAATGCAGTGCTCGTTGTAGTAGACATAGGGGCTGTACTGCAGATGCCAGCCCTCACCGGCGATGGTAACTGGAATAGTGCGCAGGTTTTGGCGGGCGGGGTGGTTCATACGTCCCGCATAGCCCTCGTTCTCCGCGCAGAGCATACACTTGGGATAGCCGGACTGGGGAGCGAGCTTTGCGGCTGCAATAGCCTTAGGGTCTTTTTCCGGCTTGCTGAGGTTGATGGTCACATCCAGATTGCCGTATTCGGTGGCCGTCTTCCAACGCACATCCTTCTGGATGCGGTAGCGGCGGATGTAATCGGTATCCTGTGAGAAGTTATAGTACCAGTCGGTGGCAGTCTCAGGGCTGGTGGCGTACATCTCGGAAAAGGTCTGATGCACCTCACGGGGCATGGGAGTCAGAATCCCCATTAGTTTGGTGTCAAAGAGGTCACGGCTGGTGATGTCATCATCGCAGACACCCCGTTCCACCGCATCCTCCAACAGCCCCTGAAGAATATCCTCCAGGCTCATGGCTTCCGGTTTGGCAGGGTCGTAGCTGTCCAGTTTCATAGCCTCCAGTAGCCCGTTGGTTACATAGATCGTGTCACAAGGCTGAACCAGCTTCTTGTTCAGGCCATATTGGACCAAAGAAGCGATATACACATTCACATCCATTTTCCGTTCCTCCTTCAGGACAATCTCACGCCACCCTCATTACGAATGTGCAACACGTGGCAGCTGCCTTCACCCAGTACCCGCTCAATTCCACTTTTAAACTCTTCCAGCATATCAACAGGAACAAATGCCTGCACCGTTCCGGCGAAGCCGCCTCCGTGGACACGGTAAGCCCCACGCCCATTCAGCAGGGTATCACACATGGCCAGAGCAACCGCCACCTCCTGATGCTGCGTGGCACCGGCAGGACTGATATTCTGCAAATACATCCAGGAACTGTACCCGGATTTAGTAACCAGACCAAGGAAACCATCGAAGTCGTTTTCAAGCAGCGCTTTTTTCTGCTCCATGACACGCTTGTTTTCCTGGTAGAAATGGATGGCCCGCAGGATGGCACGGTCAGAAACCTTCCCTCGCAGATTTGGCAGAGCCTCCATAAATTCTTTTTCGCGGACTTCTCGCAGAACATCCTTTCCAAAGAAATTGCAAATCTCTTTCAGCTCACGGGGAATGGCCGCGTACTCATCAGTGAGATCGGCGTGGTCAGCACCGCTGTCAATGATGCACAGGGCATGGCCAGCCTTTTCAAAATCAAACTCGATGCGCTCAACCTGGGGATGATCCGGATCAGCGAAGTCGATATAGACCATGCCGCCCACGGAGGAAGCCGCTTGATCCATCAGGCCGCTTGGCTTGCCGAAGTACACATTTTCGGCATACTGGCCGATCTGAGCGATTTCCACCGGGCTGAGCTTCCGATCAAAGAACAACTCGTTGCAGATGGTGCCCATCAGCACCTCAAAAGCGGCAGAAGAGCTCAGTCCGCTGCCCGGAAGAACGGTTGAGTGGGTCTCGGCATCGAATCCCTTGATCCGGGCTCCCAGCTGCTCAAAGGCAGCTGCGACGCCACGAACCAGGGCCGCGGAGGTGTTTTTTTCCTCTTCGCGGATATTCAAATCATCCAGTTCGACCACAACCTCAGGAAATCCCTCAGAGCGAACGCGGATGTTGTTGCTGCCATTCAGCATTACATCTGCCACCGTTTCCAGATTTACTGCGGCGGCCAGCACACAGCCACGCTGGTGATCGGTATGATTACCGCTAATCTCTGTACGGCCGGGAGCGGAGATCAGAAAATGTTTTTTTGTCATATGAGGTCCCTCACTTTTTGGATAACTTACTCAGTTCTTAGGCTCCAGCAGCTTAGCGTTGGCCTTCTCCACATTCAGCTTGGTCAGCAGGAAAGTAACCAAGCCGCAGAAGATAGCGGGCAACCACAGATACATCACATTCAGCATAGTCAGAACAGAGTCAGGCTGAGTGGCCACGCCGCCCTTGATGAATCCGGCAGCTGCCAGCAACCAACCGGAGATGGCGGTGCCCAGTCCGCCGCCAATCTTGACGCCAAGAGAGGTGCAGGAGTACATGGTTCCGTCGATACGCTTACCAGTGGTTAGATAGGTGTAGTCGGAAGCAGAAGCGATCACAGCGTTCAGGTCGCCCTGCAGGGGGCACATACCAAGAGAAGCGATGGCGGTGAAAGCTAACATCATGGGAACGCTGCCCATGTAAGCAGCCACGATCACCAGGATTCTTGCGATGGTGGCCAGAGCATAGCCGGAATAGTTGATCTTATACATACCGCCCAGTTTTGCAACGATGGTGGGCACCAACAACAGACCGATAATCATGGGGATGTTGAGCGCGCTTGCGAAATAACCCATCAGCTCCCTGTTGCCTAACACATAAGTCATGTAGTAGGTGCCGACGCCGGTGAAAGCGGTGTAGAGCTGAGTCAGCAGATAGACACCCAGAATCAGCAGGTAGAACTTATTCTTGACCAACAGACCGACAGCTTCGCGCAGGGTGTACTTTTCTTCCGGAGCGTCAACTGCTTTCTTGGCTTCAATCTCGTCTTCGGGCAATTCCTTCATGGACAGGACGGAGACGGTGTTGGAGATAATGCCGATGATGACATAGATCAGTGCAACAATTCTCCATGCGGCGGCATCGTTGCCGAAGTGCTCAACAAGGCCAAAAGTAACAGCCTGGATGATGGTGCTGGTGGTGAATGCAAAGACGAAGCGCAGAGAACCAAGCTGAACACGCTCGTTTTCATTCTTAGTGATCAGAGCGGTCAAAGCGGAATAAGCGATGTTATTTGCGGTGTAGAAGCCTGCGTTCAGCATCACGTAGAAGATGAAGAAGAAAGCGTACTGAGCGGTCTGGCCCCAGGAAGTGGGAATAGAGAAAATCGCGAACAGGCAGACACCACAACCCAGATAGGGCCACAGCATCCAGGGACGGGCTTTACCCATCTTGGTCTTGGTCTTGTCGATGAGGGAGCCAAAGATGACGTCAGAAACGCCGTCGAAGATCTTGGATACTGCCATCAGGGTGCCAACAATGCCGGTGTTCAAGCCGATGGTATCGGACAGGTAGATCATAACGAAGAAGGTCAGGAACGCATAGACCACGTTGCCGGCGATATCGCCAGAGCCGTAACCCACCTTGTTGTACCATTTCAAATATCTCTTTTCAGCCATGATAGCATCTCCTATTCTCTTTATTCAGTTATTTCAGTTCGGGGATGACGCGGATGGCGAAGTCGATGGTTTCGTCGATCAGCTTGTATTTCTTCTGTAAAACGGGGCCACAGCTCGCAGAGCCAATACCGTTCTGCCGGTAGTCCAGACACAATACGGTGCTGCCGCATTTGTTCAGTTCGTAGTTGTGGGCCTTCTCGGTCAGTTCTTCCTGCGTGTAATGGGATGCATTGAAGCTGAAGGGTTCGGGGCCAACTGCGATCAAACGCAGTTTGTCGCTTTCCAGAAGCACATAGTCACAACTACCGTGAGCGCCATTCTCCTGGGGACGGATGTAGTCCTCCTGAAGCCCGTCCACGGTATCGCGGTACAAGCCGTGGCTGGCAGCATTTCGCTTGTCAATGTAGTTTTCCATGGGACCCAGACCGAAATAAGCAACCTGCTCCATGTTTTCAGGAACGAACAGGCGCAGACCGAAGCGAGGCAGCTCGGGGAATTCTATGTTGCGCTTGGTGAGAATGTTGGCACAGACGCCGCCTGCAACCGTCACGGTCCAGTCGATTTCTACGGTCATGAACCGCTGCACAGCGATGGCACCAATAGACAGGTCACTGTGGATACGAACCTCGCTGTCCATGGCCACGAAGTGGGTGTTATACGCCCGGGTGATGGCCTTATCGTAGTGGGCAGCAAACCAGTCAGCCTTCAGCTTGCGGTCGTTATCGGTGGGAGCGCGCCACACGTTCAGATCCATGGGACGGTCCAGAAGCTCCATGCCCTGATAAGTCATCCGGGCAAACATACCGGTAAACTTATCGTAACGATATGTGAAGTTTGCAGCTGTGAGAGTCAGATACCGGTAGTCCTCTGTAACAGAAATACTGTCCTCCAGGATGGCCTTTCTCTGCCAGTATGCCAGAGCAATCTGATTGCGGTCATCCTGATTCTCCAGAGTAATCTCATCGAAGCCCAAATCAAAGCCCTCGGAGATCAGTTCGGAGTTGTTTTTGGCGAAGTAGCTGATCTTCAGGAAACAGCGGCCCTTGGCGGGAACCTGGACGTTCAGGGTCACGGTACCGCTCATGTGGGGAGCGATGGCGGGGATTTTATCCAGCTGGCCTTCCTGAACAAGCGCACCATCACAAGTGACTTGATAAGAGGCGGTGATGTAGTCCTGCAGGGAGACAAAGTCCATGTAGTTGTGCAGGGTCAGCTGGCCGGTTGCCTGATCATAATCAACAACACGAACAGGGCGGTGTACGTTTTTGTATTCCATCAAACCGGTGTGAGGACGACGGTCGGGATAAACCAGACCATCCATGCAGAAATTGCCATCGTGGGGGTACTCGCCGTGGTCGCCGCCATACCAGTACATATCTTTGCCGTTAGGAGCCTTGCCCTTGTAAATGGCGTGATCGCACCACTCCCAGATAAAGGCGCCACACATGCACTCATTGGCCTGAATGAACTGCCAGTAGTCCTCCAGATCACCGGGGCCGTTGCCCATGGCATGAGAGTATTCACACATCAGATAGGGCTTGTCGGACTCAGGATCGTCCACATACTCCTGCAGGGTCTCCAGCGCAGGGTACATATTGCTGTAGAGGTCAATGTTGGAGAAATCGTACTTGCGCTTGCGGCTGCGATACTGAGCGCTTTCATAGTGGGTCAGACGGGCGGGGTCAAAGTTCTTGGTCCAGGCCAGCGCAGCCTCGAAGCAACAGCCGTAGGCGCTCTCGTTACCCATGGACCAGCAGATGACGCAGGGGCGGTTCTTGTCCCGCTGGACACAGCGCTGGGTGCGCTCCATAGTAGCCTCCAGGAACTTGGGGTTGTCGGCGAAGGGCTCGTTCCAGTGCTCGGTGTGGTTCTCCCAGACGTCGTTCTCTCCGCAGTACAGTTCGGCGGCACCGTGGCTCTCGTGGTCGGCCTCGTCAATGACCAGGAAACCGTACTGGTCGCACAGCTGATAGAACATGGGGGCGTTGGGGTAATGGCTGGTGCGAATGGCGTTGAAGTTGTGCTCCTTGATCATCCGCAGGTCGCGCTTCATGTGCTCCACGCTGATGACGGGGCCGGTCACGGGGTCGGAATCGTGGCGGTTTACACCGCGGAACTTGATGGGAGTTCCATTCAGGAATACCTGCATCCCATCTACTTTGATCTCCCGGATGCCCACTCGGTCGGTGATGATCTCGTTCTCGCACTCGACGAGCATGGTGTAGAGATAGGGCTTCTCGGGATTCCACAGGGTGGGCTGGGGAATGTTCAGGATAGCTTGATGGGTATAGTTGCCGATATGCTCCTTCGTGGTCACTTCGGCGGCGTCGATCAGACGATCCTCAGCGTCCAGCAGCCTAATGACAGTGGGAACACTCTCACCGGCGAAGGCGAAGCGAACGCGGACAGTAGCTTTATCCTCTTCCTGCTGGGTGGTCACGAAGTAGTCCCGCACATGGTTCTCAGGACGCTTGATGATGTATACATCCCGGAAGATGCCGCTGGTGCGGAACTTGTCCTGATCCTCCAAGTAGCTGCCATCGCACCACTTCAGCACCAGAACGGCCAGAGTATTTTCGCCCTCACGGATCTTATCAGTCACATCAAACTCGCTGGTGGAGTGGGAGATCTGGTTGTAACCCACATACTCGCCGTTGAGCCAGACATACAGGCAGGAATCCACACCCTCAAAGTTCAGGTAAGCCTTGGGTGCCTTTTCGTCCTTAGCATAGGTAAAGGAAGTCAGGTAAGCGCCGCAGGGATTATCCTGGGGAACGAAGGGAGGATCTGCCGGGAAGGGGTAATGAATATTGGTGTACTGGTGCTGATCGTAGCCATGATTCTGCCAGACGCTGGGAACGGGGATGGTGTCGTAGGCGGAGGGATCGAAACCTTCCTCATAGAACAGCTCAGTCAGGTCATGGATACTGGGGTAGTAGCGGAACTTCCAGTCGCCGTTTAGCAGCTGGAAGCGATCGGAGCGTTCCCGATGCTCCGCAGTGTCGTCCAGACGGTTGGACGCGGGGATGAAGTAGGCTCGGTTGGGCAGAGCGTTTTCAGACTGGATCAGCAGGTCTTCAAAATAGGCAGGGACGATCATGTGGGGCTTCCTCCTCGCAATGAATTCTGTGTGTATTATCCCGGAAATTTTCTCCTTTTTCTATAAACTGCATTGGACAAAACATGCACAAAATGATACAATTAACCAAACAGCACATCAGCACAAAAATGTTGTGACCGAAAAAAGCCGGGAGGGATCCGCATGTATGTCAACTCAGGTTATCTGTACAACACCCGCGTACCGATCAAGGACAAGTCCAAACCGCTGTTGGTGGGCAGCTGCGGTACCTACCGGCTGAGAACAAAGCAAAAACTCCCGACCTGGCATCCCAGGGGCCGTTTAGACTATCAATTGTTGTATGTGGCCTCCGGAAAGACCCACTTCTTTTTCAACGGGCAGGAGGAAATCGTACCTGCCGGCTACATGGTCCTTTATCAACCGCGCCAGGAACAGCATTATGAGTATTACGGAGAAGAACAACCCGAGGTCTATTGGGTACACTTCACGGGAAAAGATGTAAAGGCAATTTTGAAGCATTTTGATATTCCTACAGATAAAAATGTTTTCTTCTCCGGGGTTCCCTCTGCTTATCAGCACCTGTTCAAAGAAATGATCCGGGAGCTGCAAACCTGCCGTACTGGATATCAGGAATTACTGGAAATGTATCTGCGGCAGATTTTTCTGCTGATCCAGCGCACACGCCAAGAGAGCAACCCTACCATCAGCACTTACCTACAAAAGGAAATGGAGTACGCCCAACAGTATTTCCAAGAACACTATAATGAAGATATTCAGATCAAGGACTATGCGAAATCTCGTAGCATGAGCGTAAGTTGGTTCTTGCGAAACTTTAAGAAGTTTATCGGCCAGCCTCCCGCACAATATCTCCTAACTATCCGTATGAACAATGCCGTCAGTCTCTTAGAAACAACTGACTACAATGTGGCAGAAATATCCGCAATCATTGGTTACGACAACGCGCTGTATTTCAGCCGCCTCTTCAAAAAGCACAAGGGCGTGTCGCCCTCGGAGTACAGAAGGCTTTTCCAGAAAAAGAACAGTCCGGATCGTGGCATCCATACATCTCCATGATCAGATAGGAAAAAGAAAAGACTGCCATAACGACAGCCTTTCCCATTTGATTTCTTATTCAAGAACCATCTTTGCACATCCATAGATTCCCGCGTCATTACCCAGCGTGGCAATTGCTGCTCCGGTTTCTTTCGATACATGGAAGGCGTACTTTTGGTAATATTTCAGTACCGCGTCGGTCACGATATTTCCGGCCTTGCTCATGCCCCCACCGATAATGAATACATCCGGATCTACTGTGCAGGAAATGTAGCTCATGGCACGGCCCAAATAATCGCCGAACCGGTCGATGATTTTCAGTGCCATATGATCTCCTGCCACAGCCAGTTCGCAGATGTGTTTGGATGTAAAATCCTCAATTCCCCGCAGTTTGGAGGGAGTGTCACATTGGGAAAGCATGACCTTGGCCATGCGAACGATCCCTTTTGCAGAGGTGTACTGCTCCAGACAGCCGCATTTCCCGCAGCTGCAGGGCACTATTTCTCCAGGCTCCACCGTCATGTGACCGATCTCACCGGCACCCCCGTTTTTGCCTGCGACGACTTTGCCGTCCAACACCACACCTCCGCCAACCCCGGTGCCCAGGGTGATCATGACCGCACTCCGGCTGCCTCGGCCTCCGCCCTGCCATAGCTCACCCAGCGCCGCTACATTGGCATCGTTTCCCGCAGCAATATTGGGGATGTCCGGAAGCAGCTCGTTCATGCGCCCCTTGATGTTAAAGACACCCCAGCCAAGATTGACGCACTTATTGACTGTGAAGCTGTCGTCCACAGGACCGGGGACACCGATACCGATGCCCACAATCTGAGATGCTGAAATCCCATTCCGCCCCATGCTCTCTGCAATGGCCTGTGCCACGTCAGGCAGAACATGGACGCCGCCGTTTGCGGTACGGGTTGGAATTTCCCACTTTTCCAGAAGTTTGCCGTCGGCATAAAACAGACCGAGCTTTACACTTGTTCCACCGATGTCTGCACCAAACACATAGTTTTGCATGGTATTTCCCCGCTTTCTCATTTCTGTTCATTGCTGAGTTTTTTATTATGGAGGGTTTTATTTATGTTAAATTCCTCTCGTCAACTCTTTGGCTATACCAAGGACGATCTTGCCGTGGAGACCCTGACTTTGGATAACGGCATTCTCTCCTGTGATATAATTACCTTTGGTGCCGCACTTCGTTCTCTCCGCGTACCGGATCGTTCTGGCATCAAGCGTGATGTTGTTCTGGGTTATGATA
>CAJUCA010000077.1 GCA_910585265.1 uncultured Oscillospiraceae bacterium
GTAACCACATCGACCTGAACAACAAGTACATCGTGCTGGACACCTCCGGGATGCCGGACGACCTGCTGCTCCCCGGTATCTTCTGGGCCACCGACATCGCTAACGACCTGATCATGGACGCGGGCAGCGATCTGTCCGCGTTACTTGCCGATGAGCTGTGGTCCCTGGTGGGGGCTAACTCCAACCCTTTGGCGGCGGGCTTCGTCCAGGAGATGGTGAAAACCATCCGGGGCCTGGGCGGTATCGCCATCACCTCCACCCAGGGGATGCAGGATCTGTTTTCTTTGGACGGCGGCAAGTACGGCAAGGGCATTTTGGATTCCAGCCGGATCAAGCTGGTGATGCAGATGGAGGAACAGGAGGCCCGGCTGATTCAAAATGTACTGAACCTCTCCGAGGATGAGGTGCGGCAGATCACCCGGTTTCGCCGGGGGGAGGGCCTGCTGTGCATTGGCTACAACCATGTGCCGGTGCAGTTCCACGCCACCCAGAAGGAGTACGACGCCATCACCACCTCTCCCACCGACCTGCGCACCCGGCGGAAGGAGGGCGGCAAATGAGCTTCCGACAGGACGCCGCCCGCCTTCAAAAGCTGGCCAACAACGCCTTCTGCCAGACCGGCACGCTTGTGGCGCTGGCGGACGGCGGGCAGCCCGACCCGGACAAGCTGCAAAAGGCACTGGAGCAGACAGCGGCCCAGTTCGAGAGTGCCGCCCTGGAGGTGCGGAAGCTGTGCGAGCGGTACAGCACGGGCACCGGGGGCTACGGCTCCCGGCCCGTCCTCCCGCCCATGGAGATTGCGGGATCGGTGGATATGCTGGGCTACCACTGGTTGCACATCACGCTGAATACCCTGCTTCCCCACTGCCGGTTCCAGCCCCCGGAATGGCTCAGCGACACCATCCGCCGCCTGCTGGACGAATACGAGGCGCAAGGCTGTAAGCTGCCCTTTTTCAACCGGGCACTGCTGGTGATCGACGAGTTCACCGGCATCCAGGGCCGCCATATTTTTGACCAGGACAACAAGGGATACAAGGCGGTGTCCAACGCCATCAAGGGCAGGCTCATCCCGGACGACGACCAGCACACCCTGGCGGTAGCGCTGCTGTCCGGTCGGAGCGAGGTGGACGTATGTCACATCACCCTGCTGGATCTGACGGATGCGGCGGACTTTTTCTCCTTCCACTCCGGGGACTATGAGGTGAAGTGTTTTTATGACGGCGGATGGAGCTGATACTTTTTCTTAAAAGAAAAAGTATCCAAAAAGAACTTTAATTCGCTGACGGACCTGAGCAATTTTTTCACGCTGCCACCCGACTACGGACAGATCGCAAATCGGTTGAATTGGTCTAAAAAGTGACCGTGACACCCATCAGGTTTTGGCCTGATTTGGGCCGTTTTTGAGCGGTTGGAGGGTTTTCAAGAATCTGATGGGTGTCCGCCGCCCTAAACTGTTGAAAACAAAGGCATTCGAGGTGGCGGCAAAAGCGGGGAGCGTGAAAAAAGCTGACTTCTATGGGGAGCCATCAGATTGGCTTCCCATAGGGGGCTTGGAAAAGCGCCGAAAAAGTTCTTGCGCCGGCACCGGCGCAAGGGCGTTTTCGGCGCGCGCAGGAATATGGAAGGAGGCGCGGTATGCGTGATTTTCAGCCAACGGGACGTTGATATGTTGAAGCTGCTGTGCTGGTGCCAGTTCATCCAGCCCAGGGATTTGAGGGGGATAGCCACGGAGGGGGAGCGGAAAAACCTGATGGGCCTGGGCCTTGTCCGGCGGCACGAAAAAAGCGGCGCACTGCTGCTCACCAGCAAGGGGCAGCTCCTGTTGGAGCACCTGCTGGACGGGAGGGTTCCCCAGACCACCCGGGCCTACCACCCGCCGCTGATGGAACGCCGCGTCCGGGTGTCCCGGTTGGTGGTGACCGCTTACCACGGCGGGGTCAATCCTTTCACATTCGGGCCGGAGGAGCTGGACGGCCCCGCGGCCCTGTTCCTTCCCTCCATTGCCCGGAGCCGTGGCTCCAACCCCTGGGGCAGTACCCGGGTGGCGGCTATCGCCCGGCTGGGGAGCAGCCTGTACGCCATGCACTACGTCTGCCCCGGCATCGGCAAGGTGGCGCTGATGGATGAGCTGGCGGCGTTCTCCAACCAGACCGCCCGGTTCCGGGACATGGGCCGGGCGTTCCTCTTTGCCGGGAGCAGCTACAAGAGCGTGCTGTCCGAGCTGGAGCGCCCCGTGGGACGGGACGATGCCAAGCTGCTGACCTATGGCGGCGCGTACCGCTGTCTCCAGCTTCCCGTCCACCTGTTGTCCTGTGACGCCACGGGAGCGGTGCAGCTTCAGATCATGGCCGTGCCGGACTACCGGGCGCGGCTGACCAAGGCGGCGCTGAAAGGCCAGTACCGCCCGCCCCCCGACGACGTGCCCGAGTGGGACGCCATGTTTCAGGGTGTGCCCTTCCTCATGGCGGCGGACATGGATCTGCGCCGGATCAACGCCGCCATCCGCACGGCCCAAAGCCGTGGGTTCCCCCAGATTGCCATGGCCGCCCTGGAAGGGCAGGCGGAGCAGGTACTGTTCCCCCGATGCCGGGACAAAAATTTGGCGCGGGTGTTTGTGCTCACTTCCGAGGCGATTTCCGCTGTCACTGGAAGGAAACCCGCGCCCTATGTGCCCCCGCGCACCCAATTTCTCACCGCGAAAGGAGAGGTGGCCGATGCCCCGCTTATCCAAACTCATCGAAAAGCTGGAAGATCGCCTTGAACCCATAATTGGCCCCTGGTACGAGCAGCACAAAAAGAGGCTGCCCCTCTACGCCGCCCTGGTGCTGGCGGGCTGGTATCTCTATGGGATGGTGCTCAACTCCATCCGGCTGGGCACTGCCACCACCTTCCACAAGGCCGGCGAGGAAGTGGGCAGCATCTGGGTGCTCAATCCCTTCCGCAACTGGTTCGTGGTGTTCACCCCCTTCGGCCTGGGGGCTACGGCGGTGATCACTCTGCTGGTGTGCCTGTTCACCGGGACGGGGTACAAGTGGTTCTCCGGCTGCAAGGCCACCCGGGACAGCCGGGGCTTTGACATCCTGCCGGACGGCACCCATGGCTCCTCCGGCTTCCTCACGAAAAAGGAGATGTCCGATTTTCTGGAGGTGGGCAGCGTGTCCGAGGTGAAGGGCATGATGCTGGGCAAGTACAAAAAGCGTCCGGAGGACCCGGACAAGTACGCACTGTACGCCGCCCACCGCATGGTGCCGGGGGACAACAACAACCTGCTGTGCATCGGCGCACCGGGCAGCGGCAAATCCCGGGGCTTCATCATCCCGTTTTTGATGGGCTGTGCCCAGCGGGGGGAATCAGTTTACATAACAGATCCGAAGGGGGAGCTTTTTGAAAAGCTGTCCCCCTACTTCAAAGAGCACGGCCACTATGTCAAAGCGGTGAACTTCCTGGACATGGCCCACTCGGACGGCTGGAACTGCCTGTATGGGCTGGACAAGGAACCCCAGCTGGCCCAGACCGTGGCCAATACCATCATCCAGAACACCTCCGGGGCCCATGAGGCGGACGACTTCTGGAGCCGCGCGGAGCTGAACCTGCTCATGGCGCTGATCCACTACGTGGTGAACTTGAAGGACGCCAAGGGCAATCTGCTGCCCATCGAAAAGCGGGGACTGGGGGACGTGTACCAGCTTCTGGCCCACCAGAGCATCCAGGACATCAACCGCACCCTGGCCCAGCTCCCGCCGGATCACCCGGCCAAGGGCCATCATGGCCTGTTCCTCAAGGCCAAGGAGAACCTGTGGGGCAGCATCGCCATCGGCCTGGGCAACCGCCTCGCCATCTTCCAGAACAAGCTGGTGGACGCCATCACCCGGAACCACGATGTGGACCTGCTGCTGCCGGGGCAAAAGCCCTGCGCCTACTTTGTCATCATCTCCGCCCAGGACAGCGCCTACCGCTTCCTCAGCTCGCTGTTCTTCTCCCTGGCCCTGCCCCGGCTGTCCGACTACGCCCGGCTGGAGGGGAAGGGCGGCCGCCTGCCGGTGCTGGTGAACTTCTGCCTGGACGAATACTGCAACATCGGCTACATGGACGGCATCGCCGATGCCCTCAACAGCATCCGGGGCTTCAACATGAGCTGCCAGGTGGTGGTGCAGAGCCTGTCCCAGTGGCAGGAAAAATATCCGGGCAAGGAATGGGAGAATCAGCTGGCCACCTTCGATCAGACGCTCTACATGGGCTGCAACGACTGGACCTCGGCGGACTACATCTCCAAGAAGTGCGGCAAGGTGACCATTGCCCTCACCAGCCAGTCCAAGCCCCAGCCGCCGCTGTACGGCTTCGTCTACGGCAACACCCGGCCCTACTCCCAGACCAGGAGCAGCACCCAGCGGGAGCTGATGCAGCCGGATGAGATCCTGCGCCTGGACCGCCGCCAGTGCATCGCCCTGTTCCAGGGCAGGAAGCCCGCGCTGCTCTACAAGCTGACGCCGGAGGAGCTGCCGGGGTACGGAGAACTCAAGTCCTGCCGGGTGGCGGACTACACGCCGGAGTGGAGAGCGAAGGAGGAGCAGAAAAAGGCGCAGGCGGCGAAAAAAGAGCCGTCCCTGCCGCCCATATCCGGGCAGAAACCGCCTGACACGCAGAAGCAGCCTGACCCGGAGGATGAACCCAACCTGGCACAGGATTTGGAGTACCAGCTTGATGATAAAGGTTTGGGCATGGTGGAGCTGGGCGCTGACGGCGTGGTGGGCGGAACTGATGAGGACGAAGAACTCCCGCCGGGGAGGTGATTCCGGCGGGAGCTCTATCATTTAATCATCGCGGGCGGTATGCGGCGCTGGCGTATACGGTTCCTTCTGATACTTTGCGTATTTGTCATGATGCTCTGTCTCCGAAACTTCCATTCCCTGTTCCTCTATCGGTTCGATACAAACCGCGTCCAGCAGAATCCGCTCCAAATGTTCAAACTCCGAGAATTGATCTATGGATGCCATAACAAGGGAATCGCGCACATATCCGGCACTGGCTGCCAGAAGATCCTTATCAAAGAAATAGCCGTGACGTTCCACAAACAGCGTCATCAGCATGACTACCGTTCGGGTGTTCCCTTCGCGGAACGGGTGTACCTGCCAGATACGGGGAAACAGCCGGGCCAGCGTCGAGACAAATTCCTCACGGGAGCACTGATCCCAGTCATAGTCCTCAATCACGGAAAAGGCGGCGCACAAATCGCGGTCAATATCGTTATCGTTGGAATACCACACGCTGCGCCCACCGAGAAGCCGCTCCGCCTTTTCAATATTCATAATCCGATATTGGCCTGCCCAATCGTAAATGTCGCCAAATAGAAAACGGTGGATTTCGCATAATCCGGCGGGTGAAAAGTCAGAGAACCCCCGTTCATAGAGCAGCATCATGTTTGCCCGAGACTGCTCCGCTTCCACCACATCCAGCGTCTTTTCCGTTTTGATGCCCAGCTTGTTCCGAAGGACGGGGACATCTTCATACAGATACGGATCAGGCATGGGCACGGCGCTCCTGCTCCGCCATCTTTCGGTGGGACGCTAACAGAGCCGCCTTCATCTGCTCCCCAGTCAGCTCGCCATTAGCCCAGCAGAGGGAAAGGGCTTTTGCGTAGTCCGACACCGGGACGCCCTCAATGGCATTCAGGGCGTCCGCCAGCTTCACCGCCTGCATTCTGCGCACTTTTGCCGCCGTAGTCATGACCTAACCGCCTTTCAACGTTTTGTATAGTATACCATCCCGCAGAAATAAAATCAATTCCATTGCAAGGAGGAATCCCCATGAGGGCCGCAACTATGAAAGAACGCCCGTCCTTCCCGCTGATGCGGCAGACGGACGTACAGAGTATTTACCATATGCAGATGCCCCGCTGGCTGTTTTCCGATCCCCGCTACGCCGGCATGAGCCTGGACGCCAAGGTGGCATACACCTTTCTGCTCAACCGCTTCCAGCTCTCCCGCAGGAACGGCTGGGTGAACGACTTCGGGGAGGTGTTCGTCATCTTCCCCCGGAAGGAGCTGGCCCGGGAGCTGCGGATTTGTGAGCAGCGGGTGACGGCGGCCTTCCGCGCGCTGAAGGAGTTGAACTTGATCTGGGAGAAGCGGTGCGGCCGGGGCGACGCCAACCAGATCTACCTCGCCACCGTGATGCCCCAGGACGACCCGGACTACACCAGTGCGCCCTTCATCCCAGGCGAGGAGGGCAAATCAAGAACCGCAGATTCGGAAGGTCTTGATGGTTCCGGCTTTTCCCTGCCTGCCCAAGAATCGCAGGATATGGGCGGCAAGAACCGTGAAACCTGCGCCTCCAGAACCGCAGATATTGAGGTTCCAGAACCTCAGAAACTGCGGCCAAGTTATAAAGATCTTAGTCATACTTACCTCAGTCACACTGATGTCAGTCAGTCTGTCCCGCGCGGGGACGGACGGGCGGACGGGGAAGCGGAGCTCACGGGCATTTTGGACGCCTGTGAGCTCCAGTGTTTCTCCGGCGAAACCGCCCGTGTGTTCGAGAACGCCATTGAACGGCTTTTTTATGCGGACAGCTTCCGGGTGGGCAACGCCACGCTCCCTCAGAGCCGGGTGCGGGCCAAGCTGAAGCTGCTGGACTACACGATTTTGCAGACCGCCGAGGCCAAGCTCCACGCTAATCTGGACAGGCCGGTGAAGAACTCCACGGCTTACGCCATGGCCACGATTTTCAACTGCATTGCGGAGAGCGAGAGCGACCTGATGGTAGACCCGTACTTGAATGGACTCCGGCGTCCGCCAGACGGGAGGTGACGGCCATGCTTTTATCCACACAGCAGAAATTCATCCTGGAGACGCTGCGGACGTTGAAGTGTGTCCGGCGGCGGCAGCTCCACGCCTTGGTGCGGGGACGGTTTGAGAAGGACAGCTTCGAGGTGGCCCAGGCCCGCATGGACGCCATGCTGCGGCAGCTTCGCATGGGCACATTCGATGTGCGTATGGATGATGAGTTGGTCTGGCTGTCCAACGCCCAGCCGGATGCCCGCCGCCTGGAGGCCATCGACGTGATGATCGAACTCACCGGGGGCAAGCCCGGGGTGATCAGCACCAGTGCCGAGCCGCCCCGCTTGCTGCGCTTCGCCTACGGGGACGATTTGCGCCCCTTCACCGTGGCTTCCCTGGACACCGCGCCCGCCGGACTGCTGGAACGGGGCAAGGCCGAACGCATTGTCTGGATCGCGGACAGCGGAGAGGCACTCCAGGGGCTGGCCCTGCCGCCCAAGCACTTTTTCGCCGCCCGCCAGCCGGACGGCTCCCATCGCTTCTATGGCTCCAACGGGCCATGAAGATATATCACACCACAAGGAGGATTTTACTATGCCAAGGAAGAAAATCAACATTGAGGAGGAAATTCAGCAGGCGACCGCCGGGATGGAGGAACCGCCCGGAATGGAGGCCCCCGCTCCGCTGGGGGAGCCAACCCAGGACATGGGTGCGCCCGATGATGGCCTGACCATGGAGATGGAGGAGCAGGGCGACACTCCGTGCGTATCCGGTGATGAGCCCACCCTGCCAGTGGAGGACGACGGAAATGCCACGGAGGTGATGGAGGTGGATGTGTCCGAGCTCCCGTCGGACAGCGGGCCGAAAGCCGAACCGCCCGTGGAACCGCCTGGCCTCATGCCGGAGGATGTGCCGCTCATGGACGGGCAGGAACCCGGCCCCGCTGGGGACGTACCCACGGAGGATGCTTTGCCCGCTGATGAAACGCCGTCCGCCATGGCGGAGGACGCTCCGCAGCCCCCGGAGCTCGAACCGGGCGAGGACACGCCTCCCGTGCCGCCCCTGACGGATCGTCAGAGCTTCTTTGCATTGGACTTCCGGGAGTTGGACCGGGGGCTGTCCCCCGAGGAACGTCAGGCATGGAACTCCATTTACGCCTCCTTCCGGGGCCGCAGCGCCCTGTCCGGCACGGTCATCGGCGCCGACCCCCACTCTATGAACGTGCGGAATCGGGAGACCGGCCAGGTGGAGCGGCGCACCATGTACTGCGTGGTGGTGCTGGTCTACCGGGTGCCGGTTTACATCCCCGCCACCGAGATGTGGACGGGCGAGGCCCGCCCGGACTACGTGCTGCAAAACATGATGGGGGCCAGCATCGACTTCATCATCACCAAGGTGGACCGGGAGGGGGGCTATGCCATCGCCTCCCGGCGGCAGGCCGCCCGGGCCCAGCGGTATTTCTTTGCCCACCGGCCCGACCTGTGCGCCGAGGGTGCCCGGGTGAAGTGCCGCCTGCTGGCGGTGGGGCCGCGCCGCTGTCTGGCGGAGTGCTACGGCCACGACATCGACCTCACCCAGAGGGAGATGAGCTACACCGCCATCGCCGACCTGCGGGAACAGTACCGTCCCGGCGATGAGCTGGACTGCATCGTGAAAGGCTACAGAGCCCGCCAACGGGAGCTGCTGATTTCGGTGAAGGAGACGGAGGCCAACCCCTTCGAGGGCGCGGAGCAGCGCCACCCCGTGGGCAGCCGCCGGTGCGCGGTGATCGCCGGGAAGTACGGCGGCGGGGTGTTCTGCAACCTGCCGGATGGGACGGTTTGTATGTGCAACTACTCCTACCAGCACGAGGATTCCGATTTCCAGTCCGGGGATCACGTCACGCTGGTGGTACAGCGGTTTGAGCGGGACAAGCGGCAGATGTACGGTAAAATCATGAGCAAGCGGTGACAAAAGGGCCCGGATCGTCAGCATTTGACGGTTCGGGCCCTTTCTTTTAGACCGGGGACGCCTCCCCGCTCCAGCACCTGCACTGGTCGATGGGCTTACCGCCGTCCCCCTGCTTTTCATCGTAGGCAAACTGATGAAGCAGTCCGCAGGGGAACTCACCGCATTGACCGCAGTGGTCATGTCCTTTGCCCTCGCAGCAGAACTTCACCGGGCAGGCATCTCCCCAAAAGGGCTTGTCCATATGTACGCAGCCGGGGCAATTCATCTGCTCCCGGTAGGCGCACTGGGCGCACAGCAGGCCGCATCTTGACTCGATCATGGCGATCTCTCCTTTCTGGGACATCATACCAAAAGGTACATGACAGCGGTATGTCATGTACCTCGGTATTTTTTCGCCATGACCTCCGCCTGCCGCAGCAGGTCGGCCCGCAGTTCCTCCGGCTCCAGCACCTCCGCCCGCCCCCCGAAGCTGAGCACCCACTCCCACATATTGGAATAGCTGGCAAAATCCCGCTCCAGCAGCAGGCCGTCCTGGGTTTCCCGGCAACAGTCCGGGCCGTATTCCTCCACCAGCCGGTACCGTTCGCTTTCCTCAAACAGTGCCTTGAGGTGATAGGTTCCGGCGGAAAAATGGCGGTCAAAGTCCAATTCCTCCGGCGGGAACCCCCTCTTTTCAAATGGCTCCGCCCCCTGCTCCAAATTCCACAGCCGGTTCAGCTTAAAGAGGCGGAATGCTTCCCGTTCCGGACACCAGCCCCACACATACCACGCCGACCACCGAAAGACCAGCTTGCAGGGTTCCAATATTCGGCGGCACCGGCCCTTTTCATAGTAGTAGTCAAAGGAGAGGGGCAGCCTGTCCCGGATGACCCCTCGAATGACGGCGATTTTTTCTGTCAACGGCCCCTGATAGTGGGAGGCCAGGTCGATCAGGATATCGTCCGAATTGCCATCGGCCAGCTTTTCCGCCAGCGCGGGGAAGCGGGGTGTGTCTGATACGCTGTCCAGGCCCTTTACCCCGGAGAGAATCGCCTGGAGCTCCTCCCCGGTGAGCAGCGACCGGTCCAGCTTGAAGCCCTCCGCGATGGATACGCCGCCCCCATAGCCCTGGGTGGTGACGATGGGGATGCCCGCCCGGCAGATGTCCTCGATATCCCGGTTGATGGTGCGCCGGGACACCTCAAAGCGCCGGGCCAGTTCGGGCGCGGTGATTTTGTCCTGCTGGAGCAGGAGTGTAACGATCCCCATCAAGCGGTCGATTTTCATATCCATCCACCTCGTCCACAGTGTACCACAACCTTGATAGAAAATAAACAGGTGGAACCCCTCCACCTATCCGCCCACACCCCGGCATGGTACAATGGGCTTGTATTTCAGGGCGGAGTAAGTTAGGGCGGAGTAAGCGAGGGAGGAACGGC
>CAJUCA010000078.1 GCA_910585265.1 uncultured Oscillospiraceae bacterium
GTTAAAATCTCCCATTTCCATACCTTACTCAAGCGCTTATGAATACAGCTTCTTAAACACAGTGCGCGGGTTGATGGCAGGCTTGCCGTCCACAGTCAGCACACACAGCACAGCCAGGCATACGGCAAACCAAGTAGTCTGTGATACGCCGCTGACCACCGTGTGGATGGCGGTTCCTTTCGGGAGAAGGACGATGACAACGCCGTAGAGAATGGAGATAGCAAAGATAATACTGACAATAGCCTGGTGTTTGTTCATCCGGATGTTGGACATACCTTCGATTTTGCGGATATCAAAGGAAGTCAGCCGGCTCATATCCACCCGAAAAACAAACTTCATCATCAGGCAGTAGATAATGGAGGACAAAATTCCAAAGATGGCGATGGCGGCCATATACACTACATAATTAATCTCATAGCCGTACTCGGACAGCATGGTGCTCAAGGAGCCAAAGACGATCAAAGGGATGCCCTTGTAGGGGATCAGCGTCATGCCCACACAGGCGGCGATGTATACGCCATAGACGTTGAATTTCATCCAGCTGCTGTCTACCTCGTAGTCCAGCTGCTTGCGGATCTCGTCCAACACGGAATAGTAAAACACGATGCCGCCCAAGCCCAGGAACGCGCCGGCAAAAATGGATGCCATCAAGAGCATGAAGGTAAACACCATCGGCTTGCCTTGGGCCCATTTCCGGCTAACCAGAAAGCGCGCAATCACATCGCCCGCACCACATTCCACCAGCCCCTGGCAAAGAGCGTAAACGAGTATCAGCTGATAGATGGTGGAGCCGCCCCAGCTTTTGGCAATGATGTCACCGCTGGTAAAGAATCCCGTGAGCTGCATGGCAAACATAGCGGCGATTGATGAAAAGACAAACGAAAAACCGTTCAACGCCAGGAAAATCATTCCCGCAAAGATGAAAATTGACTGGACGCCCAGCTGAGTGACCGTCCCCCAAGTCGGACAGATCAGTCCGCCAATGAACATCAGGAATACACCAACGGCTAACTTGATCAGCTTGCTTGTACTGCTTCCTTTTGACATTTTTCTCCCTCGCTTTACGTCTTTTTTAGGTTTCCTGCATACTGTGCCTGGGGCAATTACCTCAACCTGCCATCCTCCTCTCCGATAAAGCATCTCCTTTAGACTACCCCATCATATCATAAATATTTTTACTATTCAATATATTATTATACTAAAATTTATTAGTTTGAATTGTGTGATTTTCACAGTGCAGGAAGATCCGCTTCATCATAGTTCATCCATTCCTCCAAATATGAAGTTTGCAGCCGGAGCCCTTCTTTGCTCGCTGCCGATTCAATCTATTGGGTAACGTGAACGCAAGGCTCAACCTGCTCAAACCGGATGCCGTAGCAAAAGGATGGCTGGCAGTCTTTCGTGCGGACATCATTGTTCAAGAAAGCAGCGGTCAGCCAGATGCCCCCCTTATTGCAGCCTTGGAACGAAACGGACACCCCCCGGCTGACTGCCAGGGGGCAAACCAATTATTAGGACCATTTATGCTTGCCGGCGGGTGCTTTTGCCGTTATAATAAGAGTGCCAAATCAAGATCGCATTTTCCAGGGAACACGGAGGAACATATTAAATGGTTTTATTGGTTGATACAACAGCAAATCACATAGGAAAAGCAATCGCAGAAGAATTGCTTCACGGCAATAAAAACGCAGTCGAATTTGAGCTGATTGACACCACCGGGATGCACATTTCGCACTGTGTCGGATGCAATTACTGCTGGCTGAAAACGCCGGGAGTATGCGCCATCCAGGACGATTATGAGCCGATTTTGAGAAAAATGAGCCGGGCCGACCAAGTGTGGCTGGTTTCGGCTACCCGCTTTGGATTTGTCTCCTGGCAGACCAAAAACATGATCGACAGGATCATGCCGCTTGTCACCATGTATCTGAAATTCAAAAATGGGCAGATGCGCCATGTAATGCGCTATGACCACCAGCCGGACATCGGAATTATCTATACCGGAGCCGGCGACCAAGCATACCTTGAACGGTGGTGCCAGCGCACTGTGCTGAATTTAGGGAGCCGCTCACTGGGAGTCTTTTCGGAGAGCCGCAGAAAGGAGGCGGTTTCATGCATGTTGTAATGATCAACGGAAGTCCACGGGTACAGAAATACAGCAATACGGAGAAAATCCTTGCCGCCTTCGCAAAAGGGCTGTCGGAACAAGGAAGCACCTTTGAAACATACGCAATTTCAGATCGAAGCACATGGGACATCATTCGTGATGCCTACATAAAAAACGATGAAATCCTCATTGCGCTGCCATTGTATGTCGAGTGTGTACCTGGGCTTCTTTTAGAATTTTTGGAAACCCTCCCCAAAAAGGATCAGCAGACAAGGCTCTCCTTTCTTTTGCAGAGCGGCTTCGCGGAGGGATGCCAGCTTCGCTGCGGCGAGGCATTTCTGGAAAAATTGCCGGAATATTTGGGGGTTCGTTATGGCGGCTGTCTGGTTAAAGGAGCTAATTTCGGAATCCGAATTTTGGATGCGGAGAAACAAGCTCAAGCCACAAAGCCGTATCAGGCAATGGGCAAACTGTTTGCCGAGGGAGACGGCTTTTTCCGTGAGGAAGCAAAAAAATTCACCGGCCCGGAATATTTCCCGCTTCCTGTGCGCTTGGTGATGGGATTGATACACAAAACCCTCGCAAGAAAGATGCTTCAGAAGGCGGCGGCATCATGGGGGTGCCGTACACCGCTTGATGAAAAAGTCTGGGAAACAAGCTGCAAATAGGTACTAATTTACAAATTTTGGCCTAAGAGCCTGTTTAAAATCTGGCGGAATGCCAGACAGGCGCAGATTTTTTCGCTGGGCAAGGCGATTTGACGCAGGAATACTTTGTGTATTTCAAGTCAAGTCAACGCGGCCCAGCGGAAAAAGATGTGCCGGGATGGCGTTTTGATAGATTTTAAACAGGCTCTAAGAGAATCATTCCAGTTTATCGGAAAGCCTTCCACCGGTATGCGCTTCAAAGAAAGGTGGGGAATGCGGTTGCATTTCCCCACCTTTTGTGATACTATTTTGACGCCATAAAAATGAGCGGTCAAAAACAGTGGGTGGGAATATTGACAAATTTACGACTATCCACCCCGTGAAAACACAGAACATACCGTCCCATAGAATGAGATTTGCCGAGTGGGAGTGACCCCCGCCCCAAAAACCGCTGAACACAAAGGAGCTGCAAAACCATGAAATTAGGCATCGTGGGACTGCCCAACGTAGGCAAGTCCACCCTGTTCAACGCCATCACCAACGCCGGCGCGGAGAGCGCGAACTACCCCTTCTGCACCATCGACCCCAACGTGGGCACCGTGGCGGTGCCCGACTCCCGGCTGGACTGGCTGTCCAGCTTCTACCAGCCCAAAAAAACCACCCCCGCCGTGGTGGAGTTCGTGGACATCGCGGGCCTGGTGAAGGGGGCCAGCCGGGGGGAGGGCCTGGGAAACAAATTCCTGGCCAATATCCGGGAGTGCGCCGCCATCGTCCACGTGGTGCGGTGTTTTGACGATGAAAACGTGATCCACGTGGAGGGCTCCACCGACCCCATCCGGGACATGGACATCATCGATCTGGAGCTGATCATGGCGGACGTGGAGATGGCCGACCGCCGCATCGACAAGGCCCGGAAGGCCGCCAAGGCAGACAAAAAGTTCAACCACGAGGCAGAGGTGTTCGAGGGCCTCCGGGACTGGCTGAACAACGGCAAATCCGCCCGCTCCTACCTGCCCGAGGTGGATCAGGAGGACGCCGATCTCATCGCCACCAGTGAGCTGCTGTCACTCAAGCCCGTGATCTACGCCGCCAACCTGGACGAGGACGGTTTTTCCGATCCTTCCAGCGTCCCCTACTACGGCCAGGTGTCGGAACGGGCGGCGGCGGAGGGCGCGCAGGTGATCCCGGTGTGCGCCAAGCTGGAGGCGGAGATCGCCGAGCTGCCCGCCGACGAGAAGGCCCTGTTCCTGGAGGACCTGGGCATCGCGGAAAGCGGCTTGGACCGCTTGATCAAGGCCAGCTACACCCTGCTGGGCCTCATCTCCTTCCTCACCTCCGGCGAGGACGAGTGCCGGGCCTGGACCATCACCCGGGGCACCAAGGCTCCCCAGGCGGCGGGGAAGATCCATACCGACTTCGAACGGGGCTTCATCCGGGCGGAAACCGTGGCCTTTGAGGATCTGAAAGCCTGCGGCTCCATGGCGGCGGCCCGGGAGAAGGGCCTGATCCGCTCCGAGGGCAAGGAGTATGTGGTGCAGGATGGGGATATCATCCTGTTCCGGTTCAACGTATAAAACATTCCCCATAACCCCATGAAACAGCCGGGAGCCGCCGCTTAAAAAAGCGGCGGCTCCCGGCTGTCCTTTTATAACGAGCAGGGCGGCCGCAGCATAGACGGCCCCCCTGCCCTTCTGTTTTTCCCTGAGATACCGGAGCAGAACCGCCGCCCTTTCACACCGCGATCTGCACCCTAAACCATCCGTGCTCCACCCGGAACAGGCAGAGCGCGTCATATTTCTCCGCGAAGGCCATGATGCTGCGCGTTCCAATGCCATGCCCCGGCCTGTTCGTCAGTGGGAACCCCCGCTCATCCAAAACCACCTTCCCCTCATAGGGGGTGGAAATTTCTATCATAAGCCGGGGATGCGCCACACCTTTGCAAATGATCCACTGCCAGTTCCTCCTGGAGGGCGATCTCCAGCTCCATGGCAATCCCCTTCCGCTCTGACTGCGCCGCGGCGTTGGCCAGCACCGCGTCCAGGATGGGATTGGTGCAGTACCGTTTGGGCGCGATAGCGTCCAGCTTCTCCTGGGACTGGCCGATGTAGTCCAATATCGCGCCGGAATCCCCCCGCTGAATCAAAGAGGCCACCGTCTGGAGCTGGTGCCGCATATCGTGACGCTCGATCCGCATTGCGTCCTCCGCCCGCAGGATGTCCTCCACCCGGCGGCTCATCATGACGGCCTGGGCCTCAAACACCCGCTGACGCTCCTGGGTGCGGAACAGCCTGTCCTGCTGCCGGAGCACGGTAAAGATTGTGGCGTAGGTCAGGGGCAGCAGAATCAGCACCATCACGGCGGCGGGTATGTCGTCCGGCCGCTGGCGCAGGTTCGTCGGAATGCCTATCATAATGGCCAGCGTGAGGTAGAACAGCCCGGTCATGGCGGCAAACAGCCACCAGCCCCGGCTCACGGTGTTCATCAGGGCCAGGTAGGGCTTCCGGGCAAGCCCCCACGCGGCGGCCATCATAACTGGGAACGCCGCAAGCCGCAGGACAAAGGTCACCAGCCCCTCGCCCCCCACCACATGGTCGATCAGCCCGGTGACTGCCATCACCCAAAGCACCACGGTGTCCACCATGCAGAAGGTGAAGAAAAAGCGTCCGTCCCGGTTTTTTGCCACGATCCAGAAATAGAGCATACTGGGCAGCGTGGCGGTCAGCAGGGTATACCGCCCCAGAACCTCCAGCCCATACACCAGGAGCACGTAGATATTCCCGCCCAGCCAAAGGGCCATAACGGGTATCAGCGAGGCATAGTATACCCGCTTGGAGCAGCGGGGCTCAAACAGAAGCAGGAAGATGAGCACGATGATAAACATACAGATCACAGTGGTGTAGTCAATCAGGTGCTGGTATTGGAGATTCAAGCGTCTCCCCATCCCCTCAGATCAGCCGCAGGATGGCCTTCGCCGCGCCCTCCTCCTCGTTGGAGCCGGTGACAAAGTCCGCCGCCTCCTTCACCTCCCGGGAGGCGTTGCCCATGGCCACCGGACAGCCCACCGCCCGGAGCATCGCCAGATCGTTGTCGCTGTCCCCAATGGCTGCGATCTCCGCCGGGGCGATGCCCCACTCCCGGGCCAGCAGGCACAGGGCCTTCCCCTTGTCAACTCCCGCCGCCACCACCTCGAAGTTATCCGCCCCCGAGCTGGTGAGGGTCAGGCCGGACATACGCCCCAGGGCCTCCAGCAGGGGCGGGAACACCGCCGGATCTCCCTCGGCGTGGATCTTGGTGAGGGGCTGTCCGTGCCGGGCCAGCCACCCGGCCGGGTCCTCCGCCACCACGGTGGTGTCCAGGTAGGCGGGATAGGGGTAATTCGCCCGGAAGTAATCGCTGGAATGGAGGTCCAGCAGATTCACCTCCCCGGCGAAAATCATGCTGGCCAGCCCCTTCCCCCGGATCACCTCCAGCACCTGGGCCGCCGGCTCCCCCGGTATGTCCCAGCGGCGCAGGTGCCTGCCGTCCGCCATGCCGGCGATGGCCGCGCCCCCCAGGCACACCGCCCGGTCGTCGCACCCCGCCAGCCCCGTCAGCCACACCGCCTCCGGCGCGCTGCGCCCGGTGGACAGCACCACCCGGACCCCCTTGGCCCGGGCCGCCCCGATGGCCCGCACCGTCCCCTCCGTCAGCGTCCCCTCTGAGGTCAGCAGCGTCCCGTCCACATCCAGCGCGATCATGCGAATCATCATCCATTCCTCTCCCCTGCTCCGGCCCGTCCCCGTGCCCGTTTTTCCCAGTATACCCCATTCCCCCCCGCTTGGCAAGAAGGAGAACCCCGCCCCGGGGCGGACGCAATATAAAACCGCCCAGGGCTGGACAAGGCGGGGCCGCTGTCGTATAATATGGGGCAGACTGGAAATCGGAGGGCTGATCCATGGACAAGCCTTGGAAGAACTATCTGCCCGCCCTGTGCGGAGCCATTGGGACGGTGCTGCTGGCGGGAACGGCGTGGGCCTGCCTGTCTCTGGAGCGGGGCGGCCCGCCGGACCGCATCGCCGTGGCGGCCGCCCTGCTGCTGCTGGCTGTGCTGGCCCTGGCCCTGCTCCGGTGGGAGGGCTGCGGGCGGGACACGCTGCTGATCCTGCTGCTGCCCGTCGGCGCGGCTATGCTGCTCCGGACCCTAAGCCTGGACTACGCCGGGACGGACTATAAAAACTTCCTCACCCACTGGTACGCCTACTTCCAGGAGCACGGCGGCTTTCAGGCGGTGTCCCACGCCGTAGGGGATTATAACGTGCCCTACCTTTATTTTATGGCCTTCATCTCCTACCTCTCCGCCCCCGACCTGTACCTGATCAAGCTGTTCTCCATTATCTTCGACGTAATCCTGGCCTGGGGCTGTTACCGGCTGGTGCGTTCCCTGACCAGGGAACGCCAGGGGAGCGCGGCTCCCCTGATCGCCTTTGCCGCCGCCCTGCTGCTGCCCACGGCGGTGCTGAACGGGGCCTTCTGGGGCCAGTGCGACGGCATTTACGGCGCACTGTGCGTCCACGCCGCCGCCTGCGTGCTGGACGGGAAGAACAAGACCTCGGTGGCCCTCATGGCCCTGGCCTTCTGCTTCAAACTCCAGGCCATCTTCCTGCTGCCCCTGTGGGGGATGCTGTGGCTGGCGGGCCGGGTGAGGTTCCGGGAGCTGTGGGTCTTTCCCCTCACCTACCTGATCTCCATCGTCCCCGCCCTCCTGCTGGGCAAGCCCCTGGGGGACATTTTGGGCATCTACTTCAACCAGATGGGGGAGTACAGCAGCCGCCTGGTGCTCAACGCCCCCACCGTCTACCAGCTCCTGCCCTACGGCACCGAGGACCCCGGGCACCTCGCCCTGCTGGGCGTCCTGGCCGCCGGGACGCTGTCCCTGGCCCTGCTGGCGGCGGGCTTCCTGTTCCGGGGCCGGATGGACAACGGGCTGGCTATGGCGGCGGCGGTGGTGCTGTGCGTCGGGGTGCCCTTCCTCCTGCCCTATATGCACGAGCGGTACTTTTTCCTGGCGGACGTGTTCACCCTCTGCTGGGCCTGCGCCGACTGGAAACGCCTGCCCGCCGCCGTGCTGGTGGAGGCGTCCTCCCTGGCCAGCTATATCCTCTATTTGAGGCTGAAATTCAACTATACCGTCACCCTGGGCGGCCTGTTTTACGTCATGCCGCTGGAGACGGCGGCCATGCTGGCCGCGCTGATGTTCTCCCTGGCCATGCTGGTCCGGGAGCTGCGGAACCATAGAAAGGGGCTGAAGCCTGCATGAAATTTGTCTCGTGGAACGTAAACGGCCTGCGGGCCTGTCTGAAAAAGGGGTTTGCCCAATCCGTGCTGGCACTGGACGCGGACTTCATCTGCCTCCAGGAGACCAAGATGGAGCAGGGCCAGGCGGTGGTGGACCTGCCCGGTTACCACCAGTTCTGGAATTCGGCGGACAAGAAGGGCTACTCCGGCACCGCCATTTTCGTCAGGGAACAGCCCCTGGCCGCCGCCTACGGCATGGACCTGGACCGGCACGATCACGAGGGCCGGCTCATCACCCTGGAGTACCCGGAGTTCTTCCTGGTGGACTGCTACACCCCCAACGCCCAGAACGAGCTGGCCCGGATCGGCTACCGCATGGAGTGGGAGGACGATCTGCTGGACTATCTGAAAAGCCTGGACAAAACCAAGCCCGTGATCTACTGCGGGGACCTGAACGTGGCCCATGAGGAGATCGACCTGAAAAACCCCAAGACCAACCGGGGCAACGCGGGCTTCTCCGACCAGGAGCGGGGGGCCATGACCCGCCTGCTGTCCTCCGGCTTCACCGACACCTTCCGCCTGCTGTACCCCGACCGGGAGGGGGCCTACTCCTGGTGGAGCTACCGCTTCCACGCCCGGGAGAAGAACACGGGATGGCGCATCGACTACTTCATCGTGTCGGACCGGCTGGGAGAGCGGGTGGCGGAGGCCGCCATCCACCCGGACATACAGGGCAGCGACCACTGCCCGGTGTCGCTGATTTTGAAATAATTTCCATAAATCCCGCCTGCTCTTTCGCTGAAAAACGGGCAAGCTAAGAACCTGTATTCACAGCCGAGGATGCCGGCTGGCCGAGGGATTTTTCCGTCAGGCAAGGCGAATTTTCGCCGGAATACTTTGTGTATTGCAAGAAAATTCAACGCAGCATGGCGGAAAAAGACCCGGCCAGACGGCGTTTGAGGTTGTGAATACAGGTTCTAAGACAGCAAAGGAGGGATTCCAAATGAGAATGGACAAAAAGTCGGTGCTTCCCATCGCCGGGGTCACTATGGCGGTGGGCGCGGCGGCCCTGGGCATGATGATGATGCCCCGGAAGAAGAAGCAGTCCGCCCAGAAGGCGGCGGGCCGCGCCATCAAGGCGGTGGGCGACGTGGTGGAGCACCTGGACCGCTCACTGAAGCTGTAACCGCACCAACAGCGCAGGAAGGGGCGTCCCATCCGGGACGCCCCTCAGCTTGTCGAAAAGCGGCCTGCCAGGGAAATATCCAGGCAGGCCGCAAAGCATAAAAGATACATATGGGCGGAAAACAACAGGAAAGAGAGAGAAGATAGCCGATTTGCTTTCCATCTGGCCAGCTTTTTGAGATTCATGGCAGCAAACTTGAGCCTCACCCATTTGGAGACCTGGGCCAGACCTCTATAAAGCGTATAGCGCATACCATGCTTTTCCTTGGCGTCGGCAAAGACTCGCTCAATGGTCTCCTTGCGTTTGGCATAAAGCTCTTTGTATTCCGGGGTGTATCTGGCGTCATCGGCCAGTTCTTCGTAGTCTTTCCAAACATGGCGCAGGACAGTTTTTACGCAGTTTTTAGAGTGGGTGCAAAGCTGCCGGGTAGGACATTGGGCACAGATCT
>CAJUCA010000079.1 GCA_910585265.1 uncultured Oscillospiraceae bacterium
ATAGGGCTTTGCCCGTATAGGAAGAACCCCCGGCTTCGCCGGGGGGTTCCTATTCACAGATCCGTTTTTCTCACCAGCCGCAGTGCCGCCCGCCGCCGTGGCAGCCACCCCGGACGCCCCAGGTGCCGGTGGTGGTTCCGGTGGTATAGGGGCAGTTCCCACCGCAGTAGCCTGCGGCGTGGTTGGCTCCGCAGTAGGTCACGCCGTCATGGACATGACGGCCCGCCAGGGTGCAGTCCTCCACCGGGCACAGGGCGATGCAGGTGCCGTCACACCAGCCGTTGGCGTGGTGGAAGCCGCAGTAGGTCACGCCGTTGTGGACGTGGCGGCCGGTCAGGGTGCAGTCCTCCACGGGGCACGCGGCGTAACGGCTGGTGCTGGCCTGCCAGCCCCGGGCGGCCCGGCCGTGCCCGCCGTGGGCGAAGGCCACGGGGATCATCAGGGACACCGCGCAGGCGGCGCACAGGGCGGATACAAGCAGTTTTTTCAGAGACATGATGGTTCTACCTCCAGAAATTTTTTATGGATTGGCGATGTGACTATTGCTATCGTCATTGTAGCACCGCCCCACTGAAAATGCAAGCCCTTTTTCAAAAAATTTTTCCAAGCCTACGTCCCGGCCTCCGGCTGGACGGAGAGGGTCACATCGTTGATCCACCGCCCGCTGAGGAACCGCTTGGTGCCCAGCACGGTTTTCACCACGTTTTCGCTCATCATGGACAGGTACACCCACAGAATGCCCAGCTGGAACACCAGCCCGGACAGCACCGCCAGGGGCAGGGCCACCGCCCACAGGGGCGTCAGGTCGATGAGGGTGGCCATCCGCACGTCCCCGCCGCCCCGGAGCACCCCCACGATGTTGGTGCACTCAAAGGACCGCAGGGGCATCATGCAGAACATGATGGTCAGCATCATGGTGCAGATCTCCTGGGCCTGGGCGGACAGCTTGAACAGCGGGTAGAGGAAGGGGGCCACCACATAGTACAGCACCCCCAGGAACAACGCCCCAGCCCCCAGCCCAAAGAGGAAGGCCAGCACATTCAGCAGCGCGCCCAGGGAGTACACCTTGTCGGCGCGGCCCGAACCGATCTCCTGTCCAATGAGGATGGCGGCGGTGCCCGAGATGGCGAACACCCCCACGGTGCACAGGTTGGTGATGTTCCCGGCGATGGCGTAGGCCGCCAGGATGTCCTCCGACCCCTCCATGTGGCCCATGATGGTGGGGAACAGGGAGGTGCCCAGCCCCCAGAACGTCTCATTGCACATCACGGGGGTGGCGAAGCGGGCGAACCGCCGCACCATCTCCCCGCCGGGGTGGAACAGCAGGGCGGGGTTGAGCTTGAACTTCTTGTCCCGCACCGCCCACACCACGGCGATGGAGCAGGACAGCACCCGGGCCAGCAGGGTGGCCAGGGCCGCTCCCCGCTCCGCCAGCTGGGGCGCGCCCAGGTTGCCGAAAATGAACACCCAGTTCAGGAAGGTGTTGCTGGCCATGGACACGCCCAGGATGATCAGGCCCCGGTTGGGGTCGCCCATGGCCCGGTGTACGCCGATGTAGACCTGCACGAAGCTGTCAAAGAAATAGGACCAGCCCACGATCCGGGCGTACCGGGCGGCGGTGGCCACCACCGCCGGATCGTTGCCGAACAGGCCCATAAACCGCTCCGGCAGGAAGCCCATCACCAGGGCGAACGCCAGCCCGATGGCCCCAGCGGCGTACATACCGATGCCCATCACCCGGTTGATGGACTGCAAATCTCCCTTGCCCCGGTACTGGCTGATCAGCACGGAGGAGCCGCTCTGTATGCCGAACATCATGAGCTGCACCACAAACACCGGGATGTTGGCCAGCGTCACCCCCGCCAGGGGGCCTTGGCCCATGGTGCCCACCATAAAGGTGTCCACCAGGCCCAGGGAGTTGGTGATCAGGTTTTGAAACAGGATGGGCAGGGCCAGGGCCAGCAGCCTGCCGTAAAAACCCGGCTCCCGCCGGAATAGCTTTAACATTTGGAAATCTCCTTTTCCTTGATCGCTCAGCCCTCCCCCCACAGGGGGGAGGGTGCCCCCGAAGGGGGCGGGTGAGGGGGCGCGCGTTCGGCGCACCCTCATCCGCCACAGCTTCGCCGCGCCACCTTCCCCCTTGCAGGGGGAAGGCACTCCCACACTACGACAGGGTGGTAAACAGCGTGTCCGCCGCGTCCTTCAGGGCGGACACCAGCGCGTCCGCCTCCGCCCGGGTGGACTCCGGGGAGAAGGACAGCCGCACCGCCCCGTCCAGCCAGGGCTTGGGCAGGCCCATGGTGGCGAACACGTGGCTGGGCTTCCCCCTGTGGCAGGCGGAGCCGGAGGAGACGCAGATCCCCCGGTCCCCCAGCACCCGCACCACCACCTCGCTCTTGTACCCCGGCAGGGAGATGGCGCAGATGTGGGGCGCGTCCCCGGCGGAGATCACCTCCACCCGGGGGACGGCCTTCTTCAGCTGCTCCAGCGTGTACCCCTTGATGGCGGCGGTGCGCTCCAGACGGGTCTGGTCCCGCCCCGCCGCCTCCACCGCCGCGGCGAAGGCGGCGATCTGGGCGGTGGCCTCGGTGCCGGAGCGCAGGCCGTCCTCCTGCCCGCCCCCGGTGAGCAGCGGGCGCAGGCGGACGCCCTTTTTCACGTACAGCGCGCCGATCCCCTTGGGCGCGCCCAGCTTGTGGCCGCTCACCGCCACCAGGTCCGCCCCCAGCCGGGCCAGGGGGCCGGGCACCTTCAAAAAGCCCTGCACCCCGTCGCAGTGGAACAGGATGGCGGGGTCGTAAGCCTTCACCGCCTTCACGCAGTCCGCCACGGGGAGCACCGCCCCCGTCTCGTTGTTCACCAGCATCATGGACACCAGGGCGGTGTCCGGCCGCAGGGCCGCCCTCACCTGCTCTGGGGTGATCCGGCCCCCCCGGTCGGGCTTCAGGCGGGTGATCTCCCACCCCTCCCCCTCCAGATCCTTGCAGGTCTCCAGCACGGCGGCGTGCTCGATGGCAGTGGTGACAATGTGCCTCCCCCGCCGCCGGTTCCGCTCCGCCCCCCGGCGGAGGGCCCAGTTGTCCCCCTCGGTGCCGCAGGAGGTGAAGATCACCTCCCCGGGGGCGCACCCCAGGGCGGCGGCCACCGTCTCCCGGTCCGCCTTCACCCTCAGGGCGGCCTCCCGCCCGAACCCGTACCGGGAGGAGGGATTGCCGAAGCCGTCCAACGCCCGGAGCAGGGCCTCCCGGGCCTCCGGGCGCACCGGGGTGGTGGCGGCGTAATCAAAATATATGGGCTGTCCCATGGATTGGTCCCCTCCCTCGCGGCTGAAGCGATAGATTAGTTCATTGTAGTAGTCCCGGCCTGGAAAGTCAACCGGGAAATCGCCGGAAAGGGACGGTTTCCCGGCCCTTTCTTTGCCCAAAGTGCCCCCTGGGAGGCGTTTTTTCCGGCGGGCCGCCCCTTTGGGCACCATTTCAAACCTTCCCCTTTACAACCGGCGGATCTTTCTATATAATACAGAAATTGAGACAACCACAATCTTGCGGCCCGGGCCGCGGAAGGATGAATACGCGATGCTTCAATTTGACGAATACCGGGTAAAGTTGAACAACCTGAAGCCCGACCTGGACAAGCTGGGCCGCGCCCTGGATCTGGAGAGCGCGGAACGGGAGCTGGACGAGCTCCACGCCCAGTCCGCCGCCGACGGCTTCTGGGACAACGTGGACAAGGCCCAGAAGGTCCAAAAGCGCATCAGCAGCCTGGAGGGCAAGGTGAACGCCCAGGCCAGGCGTCTGTCCGCCTGGGACGATCTGATGACCCTGTGCGAGATGGGCAATGAGGAGGAGGACGAGTCCCTCATCCCCGAGGTGGAGGCGGGCTTCGCCGCCCTGGAGGGGGAGATGGAGACCGCCCGGCTGTCCACCCTGCTGTCCGGGGAGTACGACAACTCCACCGCCATCATCTCCCTCCAGGCGGGGGCCGGGGGCACCGAGGCCCAGGACTGGGCCCAGATGCTCTACCGGATGTATACCCGGTGGGCGGAGCGGCACGGCTTTACCTATTCCGTGCTGGACTACCAGGACGGGGACGAGGCGGGCATCAAGTCCGCCGCCATCCGCATTGAGGGGGACAACGCCTACGGCTACCTCAAGAGCGAGCACGGCGTCCACCGCCTGGTGCGCATCTCCCCCTTCGATGCCAACGCCCGGCGGCAGACCTCCTTCGCCGCCGTGGAGGTCATGCCCGAGCTGGACGACAGCGTGGAGGTGGACATCCGGGACGAGGACATCGAGCGGCAGGTGTACCGCTCCTCCGGCGCGGGGGGCCAGCACATCAACAAGACCTCCTCCGCCGTCCGGCTGATCCACAAGCCCACGGGCATCGTGGTGTCCTGCCAGACGGAGCGGTCCCAGTTCCAGAACGAGGAGACCTGTATGAAGATGCTCCGCTCCAAGCTGATGCAGATCAAGGAGCAGGAGCACCTGGACAAGATCTCCGACATTAAGGGCGTGCAGCTCAAGATCGAGTGGGGCAGCCAGATCCGCTCCTACGTGTTCATGCCCTACCAGCTGGTGAAGGACAACCGCACCGCCTTCGAGACCTCCAACGTCAACGGCGTGATGGACGGCGACCTGGACGGCTTCATCAACGCCTACCTCACCGCCTCCGCCACCGGAAACTGGGCAGCGAAATAAGAACCTGTATTCACAGCCGAAGATGCCGGCTGGGCGAGGGATTTTTTCGCCAGACAAGGCAAATTTTCGCAGGAATACTTTGTGTATTGCAAGAAAATTTAACGCTGGATGGCGAAAAAAGACCCGGCCAGACGGCGTTTGAGGTTGTGAATACAGGTTCTAAGAACCAACTGCCGTCCGGACGGGGCTTTTCCCGCCGGAAGCAGCACAGAAAAATCCTCCCGCAAGCCGCGGGAGGATTTTTGCGTTTCTCACGGATGGGCGATCCGCAGCACCTTGGCGGGCACCGGCTCCTCGTAGATCCCCAGGCCGTTCACCAGCTCCAGGATCTTGTCGTCCTCCAGCTCCCAGTAGGGGTAGATCCAAGTCCCGGGCAGGCCCGCCGTCTCCATGTCGGCGTCCAGGTCCATGCCCACCGCCTGGGTGCCGAAGTACACCATGGTGTTCAGCGGCATATCGCTCTCCACATACTTGTTCAGGATGTTGATCAGCTCCGTCACCTTGCCCACGTTGGACAGGGTGACAGTCTGCTTGGCCAGGGCCGTCAGGAAGGCCCGCTGGGTGGCGGCCCGGCCGATGTCCGCGTTGGGGTAGCAGTTCCGGCAGCGCACCACGCCCTCCGCCTTCTTGCCGTCCAGCAGCTGGTAGCCCGCCTTGATGTGGATGCTGAGATTGCCCACGGGATCGTCGTAGTTCATGTCCACCGGCACGTCGAAGTAAACCCCATCGATTTCGTCCACGATCTCCCGGAAAGCCCGGAGGTTCACTTTCACGTAGTAGTCAATGGGCACCGCCAGCATCTTGGACACGCACTCCCGGGTGGCCTCCACCCCGCCGTAGGAGTAGGAGGCGTTCACCTTGATGTAGGAGCCGTTATACTTCACCACCGTGTCCCGAGGGACGGAGATCAGGGACGCCTTTTTGTTGACGGTGTCGAACACCCCCAGCATGATGGTGTCGCTGCCCCCCTGGTCGGCCACCCCCAGCAGCAGGCAGGTATAAACCCCCTTCCGGCGGTTGAGGGTCAGCTTGTTCCCGGTGCCGGGATCGTCCACCGAGGCGGAGGGCTGCTCCGGCGCGTCCGTGTCGTCGGGGCCCAGGGGGAAGTCCACCTGGTTGGGCAGGTCGGGGGCGGGGGCGTAGAACTTCAACGCCACGAAGGACACCACCACCACCAGGGACAGGGCGAACAATATAATGTAAAGCCCCCGGGCAATCCGCCCCAGGGCAGACCGCTTGGCGGGCTTTTTCCCGCGTTTGGGTGAACCGCTCATGAAACAGGCTTCCTTTCCGCCGGCCCCCACGGCGGGGCGCGCGGCATAAAACGTCGGGGACTGCCACGGCCCCCGCATTATGTCAACTTTTGAACGTCCAATAGTATAGCGGACGGCGGCAAAAAAAACAAGGCCAGACTGTGAACAATTGATGAAGTTTTTCTTTTTTCACCCCCTTGACAGGGGACGGACCCATCTGGTATACTTCGAACTGTACCAAATGAAACAGTTTGGAGGAATCCTATGGATACCACCAGCCTTCGGGGCCACCCCCTGCTGGGCCGGATCGACCCTCCCCTGTGGGCCTGGACGCTGGAGGCCTCCGACCTCCTCACCGTGGCCAGGGGGGGCGTGGTGTACGGCCCCGGGCGGTTCCGGCGGTGCCTGGGGGTGGTGCTCCGGGGCAGGATCGAGGTGCGCCGGGAGTCCATCCTGATGGCGGCCCTGTCCGCCGGGGACGTGTTCGGTGCCGCCGCCCTGTTCAACGACAGCCCCGACTACCCCACCACCCTCACCGCCCTGTCCCCCTGCCAGACCCTGCTGATCCCGGAAACCCGGATCCGGGCCCTGCTCCGGCAGTGCCCCGCCTTCGCGGAGGACTACGCCGCCTACCTGTCCGGCCGCATCCAGTTTCTGAGCCAGCGGCTGGAGGCGGTGTCCAGCCCCTCCCCCGAGGGCAAGCTGGCCCGCTACCTCCTCCCGGCGGAGGGGGACGCCCTCACCCTGTCCGCCACCGCCCTGTGCCAGCGTCTGGGGGTGGGCCGGGCCACCCTCTACCGGGCCTTTGAGACGCTGGAGGGGGCCGGGGCCATCGCCCGGGAGGGAAAAACCATCCGCATCCTCAGCCGCGACGCGCTGAAGAACGTCATTTCTGAAAACAGAAGGGAATCTTTACCATGAAGCACTACAAATTGTTATCTCTGGCTCTGGCATTCACGCTGCTGTTCTCCCTGGCCGCCTGCAAGCCCGCGGCGGGGGAGCCTACCGCCGTCCCCACCCCGGAGGGCACCCAGGCCCCCACCGCCCAGCCCACCGAGGAACCCTCCGCCGCCCCCACCGAGACGCCCTCCAGCGTGGAGCACCCCGACATCCGGCTGGCGGTGCTGTCCGGCCCCACGGGCATCGGCGCGGCCAAGCTGCTGGACAGCGTGGACAACAGCCCCGCCGATCTGGCCTACGGCAATTATGATTACAACATCTACACCGACAACAGCGAGCTGGTGGCGGGCCTCACCAAGGGCGAGATCGACATCGCCACCGTGGCCTCCAACGTGGCGGTGAACCTCTACAACAAGACCGACGGCGGGGTGAAGATCATCGCCGTGGGCACCCTGGGCGTCCTCCACATTTTAGAGGGGGGCGGCGGCGATACCGTCCACTCCATCGCCGACCTGGCGGGGCGCACCGTCTACTGCGCGGGCCAGGGGGCCAACCCGGAGTATATCCTGCGCTACCTGCTCCGGGAGACGGAGATGGACGCCGCCGAGGTAAAGCTGGTCTTTGCCGACGCCTCCGAGATCTCCGCCAAGCTGCTGTCCGGGGAAATCCAGTACGCCATGCTGCCCGTCCCCGCCGCCACCGCCGCCATCGCCAAGGGGGAGGGCAAGATCCGCGCCGCCATCGACGTCACCGAGGCCTGGGACGAGCTGGGGAACGGCAGCCAGGTGGTGATGACCGCCGTGGTGGCCCGCACCGGGTTTTTGGAGAGCTATCCCGATCTGGTGAACCACTTCCTCACGGACTATGAGAAGTCCATCGACTTTGTGAACCACAATCTGGACGCCGCCGCCGAGCTGGTGGCGGGCTACGGCATCACCCCCAGCGCGGGCATCGCCAAGCAGGCCATTCCCCAGTGCCATCTGGCCTTCATCTCCGGCACGGACATGGTGAGCGCGATCTCCGACTACCTGCTGGCCCTGTACTCCATCGACCCCGCCGCCGTGGGCGGCTCCGTCCCTGACGCCGGGATCTATTACACTCCGTAATGAATGGCATGGGGAAAAACCTGCTGAAATATGCCATACCCCCAGTCTTTTGGCTGGGGGTATGGCAGCTTGCGGCCTGGGCTGTGGGCCGGGAGCTGCTCCTGCCCGGGCCGCTGGCGGTGGGAGCGCGGCTGCTGGAGCTGGCCCGCACCGCCGACTTCTGGCTGTCCGCGGGGGCCACCCTCTGGCGGGTGTTCCTGGGGCTGTTCTGGGGGACCCTCCTGGGGGGCGCGCTGGCCTTCCTCACCCGCTTCTCCCCCTGGGCGGACGCGGTGGTATCCCCGGCGGTGCGGGTGGTGCGGGCCACGCCGGTGGTGTCCTTCATCCTGCTGGTCTACCTATGGACCCCCCGGACCGCCATCCCTTGGGTCATCGCCGGGCTGATGGTCCTCCCGGTGGTGTGGGGGGCCTTGTCCTCCGGGCTGGACAGCCTGGACGGCAGGCTGCTGGAGCTGGCCCGGGCCTACCGCTTCTCCCGGTGGAAAACCCTGCGGCTCATCTATTTGCCCGGTCTGCGGCCCCACCTGTCCGCCGGACTGCTCACCGCCTTCGGGCTGGCCTGGAAGTCCGGGGTGGCGGCGGAGGTGCTGTGCCCTCCCGACCGGGCCATCGGCTCCCGCATCCAGCAGGCCAAGCTGGGGCTGGAGACCGCCGACCTGTTCGCCTGGACGCTGACCATCGTGGCCCTCTCCCTCCTGCTGGAGGGACTGCTCCGCCGGGGGCTGGAGAGGGGGCGGAAAACGTGATATCCCTTCAAAATATCACTCTGCGTTATGTGGAGAAGCTGGTGCTGGACCATTTTTCCCTGGAAATTCCCAGCGATGGCCTCACCGCCCTGTCCGGTCCCTCGGGCTGCGGCAAGACCACCCTTCTGCGGCTGCTGGCGGGGCTGGAACGCCCGGAATGGGGGCAAGTCCAGGGCCTTGACACCGCCCGGGCGGCCTTCCTTTTTCAGGAGGACCGGCTCCTGCCCTGGCGCACCGTGGGCCAGCACATCACCGATGTGCTCCCCCGCTCCCGGCGGGGGGAGCTGTCCCGCTGGCTGGCCTTTGCCGAGCTGGACGGGGAGGAGCAGGCCCGCCCCGCCGCCCTGTCCGGGGGGATGGCCCGGCGGCTGGCCCTGGCCCGGTGCGCCGCCCTGGGCGGGGACGTGCTCCTGCTGGACGAGCCCTTTGCCGGGGTGGATGTGGAACGGGCCGCCCGTATGCTGAACCGGCTCCGGGAGCTGGCTGTGCCCGTGGTGCTCACCAGCCACCAGGCCCCGGTGCTGGCGGCCTGCGACGCGGTGATCGCCCTGGACGGGCCGCCGCTTCACCGTGTATAGGAAAATCCCCGGTGCTCTGCACCGGGGACATCCTGTCGAAAAAGTCTGCCGAGGGGCAGACTTCAGCCTGTCGAAGAAGCCGGATACTCGAAAAGAGTATCCGGGTTCTAAATAAAGCAGGGGGAAAGGCAGCAAAGGGAAGGAGGTGCGCAAGGCCTTCCATCTGACCAGCTTTTTGAGATTCATGGCAGCAAACTTAAGCCTCACCCATTTGGAGACCTGGGCCAGACCTCTATAAAGCGTATAGCGCATCCCATGTTTTTCCTTGGCATCGGCAAAGACCCGCTCAATGGTTTCCCTGCGTTTGGCATAAAGATCTTTGAAGCTGTATTCATAAGCGCTTGAGTAAGGTATGGAAATGGGAGATTTTAACCAT
>CAJUCA010000080.1:0-6027 GCA_910585265.1 uncultured Oscillospiraceae bacterium
ACCCCAACGGGCGTATTGGAAAATCCGAAAAGGATATTCCAATACATTGCTCGCCTATTCCATCGAAACCTTCGCTTTCCCTGCAACCGCAAGCCTTTGAGGGCGGGAACGCCCTGCGGGTATGAGGGTCTGTTGAGGGCAAAAATTTCCGATAAAAATATGGGGCGGGATTTACTGCCACGGGGCAGGGCCTATCCGCTACAATAGACGGGACAAAATCTATTGTGGAGGTACAGCCCATGACCTACGCCTATATCCGCGTTTCCACCCGCGACCAGAACGAGGACCGCCAGCTTGCGGCCCTGACCACCCTGGGCATATCGGAGGTGAATCTGTTTTTGGACAAGCAGAGCGGCAAGGACTTCAACCGTCCGGCCTACCGGAAATTAGTCAAAAAATTAAAGCCGGGCGACCTTTTGATTATCAAAAGCATCGACCGGCTGGGACGAAATTATGAGGAAATCCTGGAACAGTGGAGGTATATCACCAAGGAGATACAAGCGGACATCCGGGTGCTGGATATGCCCCTGCTGGACACCAGCAATCACCGGGACCTGACCGGGACGCTGATCGCGGACATTGTTCTCCAGCTTCTCAGCTATGTGGCGCAGAGTGAGCGGGAGAACATCCGCCAGCGGCAGGCGGAGGGCATTGCCGCCGCCAAAGCCAGGGGCGTGAGATTCGGTGCGGAGCGGAAGCCTGTGCCGGAGGATTTTGACGAGTGGTATCTGCGCTGGCGGCGCAGGGAGATCACCGGCAAGGCGCTGTGTGAACACCTGGGCATCCATATCACCACCGTCTACCGCTGGGCCGGGGAGCGGGGATTGCCCTTCCAGTCCATGACGGGGAAGAAGGGCCGTCATTCGTACAAAAAGATTGACGCATAAAACACGCCGTCCTGATAGGTGAACTTGGCCGTGCCGCCGCTGCGCTCCGCCGTCCTTTGAACTGACCGGGTACCGGTGCCAAAGCCACCCTCCCGCTTGGAGGAAAGCAGCCGTCCATCCTTCCACGCCGGTTCCGTTTCGCAGGAATTGTCCACAGCGAAAACAAGGTGATCGTCCTCCCACGCGCCCCGCACACGGATGAAGGGCGCGGAGCGGCGGACCTCCCGGCAAGCCTCCACAGCGTTTTCCAGCAGGTTCCCCAGCAGGGCGCAGACCTCCGGCTCGTTGACGGGGAGGCGCTCCGGCATATCCAACTCCACATCATAGTCGATTTCATACTTCCGCGCTTCCTCCGCGTAGTGTGTGCATACCACATTCAGCGCAAAGTTTTTTGTGAACGTCCGCCGTATATCCGGGGGCAGTTTTCTCTCATATGCCGTCAGATACTCCTTCAGGCCGTCAATATCATCCTCCTCCAGATAGGTCCATATCACGTTGAGGTGCTGGCGCAGATCATGGCGGGCCGTTTTCACTTCTTCATTGTACTGCAAGAGCTGGTCATGCTGCATCCGCTGGAGGTTCAAGAGCTGTTCCTGCACCTCCGCCTGTTCCGTCAGCGCGGCCTGACGGCGGATGCCGTCCAGCGCGTCCAGCAGGATAGAATAGACCACAAACACACTGAGCAGGAGCAGTACCCGCGCAAAGAGGAACCGGAAGGACCGTACATTGTCCGCTGACAGATCGCCGGTGAAGATTTGCACGATGGCGGTGGTAAAAGCGGGAATCAGCCACGCCGTCCGCCAGAACTCCGGCGCGTCTGTGCTGAACACCTTTTCCTTGGCCTGGTTCAGATAGCGGAGCATCAGCGGGGCCGTGACCGCCATCACCGCCAGCGTGAACAGGACGCTTTTCCAAGAGGTGAAATTTGCACCCGGATCGTAGAAAAACCGGGCCTCCAGAAAGGCGGCGGCTCCCCACAGGATCATTGTATAGTCTGTGATGAACAGATACAGAAACAGGATTTTGCTGCGGCTGTCCCGGACGGAGAAAAAATAGATGCCCATATAGACCAGGGCAAACCCATAGGCCAGCTTCATCCCGTCCCCGCCCGCCTGGACGATGGTCCCAAAGAAAACCGTTTCCGCGATCTGCAAAAGGCAGACCGGCAGCAGTGCCTTCCATAAGGGGAACCGCAGGCGGTCCCGGAAGGGCCAGTAGGCCATCAGGTGGGCGGGGATGGACTGGAGCATGAGATTGATGGCGGCGGACCAGGAGATCACTAAGCCCAGCCTCCTTTCCGGGTACGGGTAAATTCCCATTCTGTGTACGCCCGCTGGACTTCCTTCTTCCGGCTGCGGGGAATGTCCAGCACATCCCCGTTTTTGAGCAGCAGCGCGTTATCCTTTATCTTTGCCACCTGGGAAAGATTGATGACCAGCCCCCGTCCGCAGACGCAGAAGCGTCCGGTATGGGGAAACTGCGCGGCAAAGTCCTGAAAGGACTGCCGGGTGCAGAACACGCCCTGGGTCGTATGTACGTCCACGATATGATTGGCGTACTGCGCGTACAGAATTTCCACAAACGGCACATCCACAGGTTCGGCATGGCCCCAGGCGGAGGTTTCCGACAGCGGGATGGAGGACGGCCTGGACAGATACTCCCGAAGCCGTTCCATACACCGGGCGACCTTCTCCTGCTGCAATGGTTTGACCAGATAATCAGTGGGCTTTACGTCAAAGCTCTCCACGGCGTAATCCCGTTCGCTGGTGGTAAAAATGACCGGCAGATACGGCTCCAATTCCCGGACCTTCCGCGCCGCCTCTATCCCGTTCATCCCGCCCAGAAGAATATCCAGCAGCAGCCCGTCACAGGATTTCGGGCGGTAGTGCGCCAGAAAATCCTCGCCGCTGGCATAGAAGGAGAGGTCCACGCTTTCCTCATGGCTGGCGCTGTCCTGACGGATCAGGTCCGCCAATTTCCGCTGATCTGTTTCCAAATCCTCAACGATAATCAAATGCACTTGCCCACCTCTTTTCTCCATTCAGGGGCTTGTCAACCCCTTTTTTGCACGATTCGAGTCGCACCAAAGCGATTCGAGTAAAATCTATTGACTGACCACCCCAAATTGATATACTGAGGCAGTATATCAATTTTCCAGGAAGGAGGCCCAAACCATGCTCCGCATTGTGATGTACGGTCCGGACCCCGCCGAGAACCACCGCCTCCAAGAGCTGCTGGCGGACATTCTGTGGGACGCGCAGATCAAGCCGGTGTTTAAGGAGTTCACCGGGGAACGGGAACCCTTCTTTGCCTATGTGAAGAACAACCCCTATCTGGTTATGCTGATCGTTCAGTCGGGACCGGCGGGGATGGAAACGGTACAGCTGGCAAAGCAGGCCAACTCCGCCGCCCGCCTCGTCTGGTTCTCCCAGCAGGACTACGCCCTATACGCCTTTGACCTGCGGCTCACCTTCTTCGGCCTGCTGCCGGTCAGCCGCAGTAAAGCGGCCTCCGCACTTAGGGCCTGCTGGTATGAGCGGGAGTTTCCCCCCGGCATATCCAGTTTATCACAGATTACACTCTCTCCGCAACAGCGAATCAGTGTAATGGGCAATAAAAAAACGCCCTCAACAGGCGTTATCCAGGCGTGATATTCAGTTACGCATAAAGTGTACTTTTTGCAAAACAGGAGGACATTCACATGAAGCGATTTTTCAGCATTCTCACCGCCCTGGCCCTGTGCCTGAACCTTTGCCCTGCCTGGGCGTTTGCGGCGGAACCGGACCCCGCCCTTTGTAAGCACCACCCGGCGCATACCGAGGACTGCGGCTTCATCGCCCCCAGCGAGGGCCAGCCCTGCGGCCACCAGCACACAGCGGAGTGCTATACCCAGGGGGTACTCCCCCATCCGGACGGTGGAAATGATTATGAGATCAGCGCGGACACGGAGAACCCGCTGGACTGCCGGCACAGCCATGACAGCGAGTGCGGCTATGTCCCGGCGAACCCCGGCCAGCCCTGCGGCTTTGTCTGCCGCCTCTGCCCCATTGAGGACTTGATCGCCGCCCTGCCGAACAGCGTGACGGAGGGCAACGCGGACGATGTGCGGGCACAGCTTGACCATATCCTCGACCTTTACCGGGAACTGGACGAGGACGAACAGGAGGAGATCAACCTCTCCCGCATCTATGCGCTGCAAGGGGCGCTGGACGCGGCCAACGACCCCATGCCCCTGGCGGCGGGTACGGTAAACAAGTTTTTGAATTTCTGCACAGAATACAGCTCAACCATTTCTCCCGCTGAAGGAAGCGGTTACAAGTGGGACGACGCGACCAAAACCCTGACGCTGACGGATTTCCATCAGGTTGTATCAGTGGGTTTCGGAATCGTCCTGCCGGATGGCTCCACCCTGGTCCTGGAGGGTGAAAACACCATTCAATTGGGTGATAATCCACAGATAGGAGTGGACTGTTACGGCAGTCTGGCCCTGGCGGGAGACGGTGCGCTGACCGTCACCTCCACGCCCGAGTATGGCGCGATCAGTGCAAGAGGGAGAACTGCAACACTGACCTTTGACAATTATATTTGCAAGGACCTCAGCTATAAAAGGATGGAGTATACAACACAGAAGATTGTACGCCAATGTCTGACGGACAAGGACAAGAACATTCTGTCTTCTGTGGTTCCTGCCGCCCGGATTGAACAACAGGGCCGAAATCCCTTCTGCGTGGCTGTTTTGGCCAACGCATTCAGCGCAGAGTATTCCGGGGCGGACGTTACCCTCCTGCGGGACGTGTCCAACTCGGGGCAGATCACAGTCAACGGCGATTTCCGGTTTGACACAGACGGACACAGTATTACTTTTAATAGCGGTATCAGAGTCGGCCGTTTTGTGGTTAAGGGAGGCACGTTCCAGGTAAACGGCAGTCTGACCTCCGACGAGTGCCTGTTTGATGTGCGGGGCGGTACGCTTGTTCTGGAGAAGGGCGATTTTACTGCCGGGATATGTGTGGCGTTGGTGGGCGGAAAGCTGGAGATTCCGGAGGGAGCACCGGTTACGCTGAGCGCGGAAAAAGAAAGATTCAGCGGTGTTTCGGCGAATAATGCCGGTTCGGCTTTGAGTGTTAAAAGCGGCAGCGCCGCGCTCTGCGGAGGCTCCTTTGAAGGGAATGGGCATGCCATCTATGGAGGATCTCCTTCCAACGGCATCAAACTGGACACGCTGCTGGCGCAGGGTTACCGCTATTCCTGGGACGGTAAACCACAGAATTTGAGCGGGAAAACATTTTTCAATAATACTCAAGGCATCGTAGGCAGCGAAATAATCGATGCTCCTCTCCTGGTGGAAAAATGCACGGAGCATAAGGTAGTATCCTGGACGCAAACAGATACCGGCCACTGGCAGACTTGCATCTATTGCAAGACGAAAACGTCTGAGGGGCCCCACGTCTATAGCGGAGAGGACCCCACCTGTACCGTCTGCGGCTATTCAAACGTCCACACGCATACCTTCAGCGCGTGGGATACCAAAGACGAGGATGGGGACCGGACTTTAACGCGCACCTGTAATGACTGCGGATATAAGCAAATGATCACATACACGCCGGTAATCTCAGTGCCGTATAACCATACTGGAACAGTTTCGCTGGAACAAAAAATCGAGACAGTGGGAATTGATAGTTTGACGTATAAGTGGGAGAATTATAATAATAGTGTGAGTTCGTGGTTGATGGTTTTCACGTCATCTTTTACCCCGCCAGCCGCAGGGCAGAGCCAAAAATATAGAGCTACCATTACGACTTCCGGTTTTGAAGACGTGCCGAAACTGGAATTTACGCTCACCAGAGAACTGTGCCATCATGAGAATATGGCTTGGACGCAGGTTGACAGCAGCAGCCACAAAGGCACTTGCCCGGATTGCAGCGAGGAAGTCACAGCCGCCCACACCTTTGACGAAAACGGCAACTGCGTCTGCGGGGCCACGTTGGCGGTCACGCTGACCAATGCGGAGGGGCTGATTTACAAAGGCGACGAACATAAACCCGGTGTCTCCGTTGCCGTGAATGACAAAACGCTGACGGAGAACACCGATTATACGGTTTCCTATACGGGCAACATCAACGCCGGGGAAAATACGGCA
>CAJUCA010000080.1:6037-9261 GCA_910585265.1 uncultured Oscillospiraceae bacterium
CTGGCACGGACACAGGCTGGACAGTCACAAAGACCTTCTCCATCGGCAAGGCCACGCCCACGATCACATGGGGCAGCACGACCCAGGAGCTGACCTACACCGGCGATCCAGCGGCGATTACCGCCCCCACGGTGACGTTGGTGAACAATGAACAATTTGCGGGTACGATCAGCTATTCCTACCAAAAGCAGGGCGAGACTGCTTATAAAGACGATCTTCCTACTGATACGGGAACCTACACGATCAAGGCCCATGTGGTTGCGGCGGGCAACTATACCGCCGCCGACAGCGGCGAAATGACGCTGACCATTAACCCGTCCCCGGTGACGTTGACATTCAACGACCAAACCATCACCTACGGCGGCACACCGACAGGGGCCACCGCGAACCCCGCCAGCGCAGATATAAAATACTCCTACATCACCAGCGCGGGAGGCGAGCCGATCTCCGGCTGGCCCACGAACGCGGGAACCTACACCGTCACCGCCAAGGTTGAAGCCACCGGCAACTATGGGGAGGCCACCGCCACCGCGCAGTTGACCATCAACAAGGCCCCTCTGACCATTGCCAGCGCGACAGTGGCCTCCAAGCCCTACGATGCCGCCAAGACGGCCACCGTGTCTGGCGTGACCTTCACCGGGCTGGTGAACGGCGAGACGCTGGCCCCCGGCGAGGACTATACCGCCAGCGGCGAATTTGCGGATGCAAACGCTGGGACAGGTAAGAGCGTCACCGTCACCGTGGTCCTCACCAGCGCCAAGGCGAACAATTACAATCTCACCAACAGCTCGGTAAATGCCACCGGCACGATCACCAAGGCCGACAGCTCCATCACCAAGGTACCCACCGCCGCCGGGATCACCTACGGGCAGGCGTTGAGCGACAGCGCCCTGACGAACGGCGAGGGCAGCGTTGCGGGAGCGTTCACCTGGACGGACGGCACGATCAAATCCAATGCCGGGACAGCGCAATTTTCTGTGACCTTCACCCCGAATGACACGAATTACAACACCGCCACAGCGGATGTGTCCGTAACCGTTGCCAAGGCTACGCCCACCCTGACCGCGCCCACGGCTTCGGCTATCGAATACGGACAGAAGCTGTCCGACAGCGCCCTGACGGGCGGCACAGCGTCAAACCCCAACGGGAACGCCGCCGTTGCCGGAAGCTGGAGCTGGGCAAACGGAAACACACAGCCCACAGCAACCGGGACTTTCCCCGTGGCATTTGTCCCCGGCGATGCCACAAACTACAACACCCCGGCGAATGTCGATGCCAGTGTGACCGTGAACCCTGCCGCGCCGAAGATCACCCTGACCGCCACCCCCGCCCAGCAGATTGTAGGGGGAGAAGTCATCGTGGCCTGCACGGTTAAAAATCCCCATGATGCCGCGTTTTTCGACAGTCTCCCCGATGCCGGTCTGACTTATCGGATCGGGAGTGGTGCGGAACAGGCTCTGACGGGCGATGGCTTTAATATCCCGGCTGGAACGGCAGTAGGCACGGTTATCACCATCACCGCCGCCACCACCGCTGTGGATGGCAAGTACACCCCCGCCACCAGGACAGCCGCCGTGACCGTCACCGACAAAACCCCTGTGACAATCTCTGGCGTGAGGGCGCAGGACGGCACCTACAATGGCGGCACGCACAACGGCTATACCGGCACACCCTCGGCCTCGCCGTATAGCGGCGGCTTCACTTACAACTACGCAAAAGCGGACGGCACGGCTCTCAGCGGTCCGCCCACCAATGCGGGGGATTATACCGTAACCATTTCTCTTGCTGATACAAGTACCTATATTGGGAGCTTGTCCCTGGACTTCACCATCAGCAAGGCCAGCATCACCATCAAAGCGAACGATCAGCAGGCCAACGTAGGCAGCGCGAGGCCCTCCCTGACCTACACCGCGTCCGGCCTTGCCAGCGGGGATACTCTGGCCGCAGAACCCACCCTGACCTGTGATGCGGATATGAGCAAGGCAGGCCGGTACACCATCACAGCCAGCGGCGGGGCTGTTCCCAGCGGCGGCAATTACAACCCGGTCATCACCTATGTACCGGGGACGCTGACCGTCACCGACCCGACAGTCCACGTCACCAGCGTCACGCTGAACAAGACCAGCATGGCCCTGGCCGTGGGCAGCTCGGAGCGGCTGACCGCCACCGTTTCCCCCAGCAATGCCACCAATATGACCGTGACCTGGACCTCCAGCAACAGCGCCATTGCCAGGGTTGACAACGGCGGGAACGTCACCGCCGTCAGCGCGGGGAGCGCCACCATCACCGTCACCACGGCGGACGGGGGCAAAACCGCCGCTTGTACCGTCACCGTTGGTAAGGACGCATCCACGCTGACCCTGACCCCTTCCACTGAATCCCTAATAGGCGGCGGCACGGTGACGCTGACCCTGACCGGCCTGCCCACTGGCGGCTCGGCCACTGTGACCTGTTCGGGCGGCATCACCGTAACGAAGGGGACGGGCAACACCTGGACCGCCACCCTGCCCAACAGCTCCGCGACTTACACCTTTACGGCCTCCTACGCGGGGGACGCCAGCCATGACCCAGCAAGCGCATCCTGTACTGTGGAAACAAAGGCAGTAATCATCTTGCCTGATCCGCCCGCAGGGGACAGTGATAAACAATTCAAATTGGTTATGGAATCTGGAATTTCCGATGTCCCAGCCGGATTGAAGAACATTGAATCGCTGAATACCCCCGAAAAGCTGGAGACGGTGCTGAAAACAGAGATCACCCAGGCCACGCCCGGCATCCCCCAGGCCAACACCGCCGTCTATAATGTTGCGCTGTTGGTCAGCATAGACGGTGGCGCGACCTGGACCCCGGCCACGGCAGACAATTTCCCCACCGGGGGCCTGACCGTCACCCTGCCCTATCCCAGCGGCACCGACAGCAGCTACTACTTCACGGTGGTGCATATGTTCACAACCTCCGATTTTGGAAAGACGCCCGGTGATACGGAGGTATTCACACCGGACAAGGTGACAAATATGGCCCAGGGGCTGCAAGTAGTTGTGACCGGCCTGTCCCCGATCTCCGTAGGCTGGACGGCTCCCACCACGAACCCTGACACGCCGCCCTCCGGCAATCACGGCGGAGGCGGCTGGAGTTCCAGCACCTACGCCGTCACCGTAGAGAAATCGGAACATGGCAAAGTGACCTCCAACCGCACCAATGCCAGCAATGGCAGCACTGTCACC
>CAJUCA010000081.1 GCA_910585265.1 uncultured Oscillospiraceae bacterium
CTTGTAGCATTAGGGTATATTCCAAAACTTCGACGCAAACAGTTTCTGCTCTTTTTCTATTTCGCACATAATATTTGCAGGCCCTGGGGTATATCTCAACTCAATTTTCCGTTTATATTCACCATCGTCATATTGGGGGAACCTTGACCTCTTTGGAGTTCTTGGTGCCAAATCTACGAGGTAGTACTGCCAATCATCGTTTAGCACCTTGAAATAGCGATAGAAAGTTTTAGGGTATCGCTTTTCAAAATCCACAAATTTTTCGTACAGTGTTAGTACAATTCCATCTTCGTCATAGATAAACCGTTTGAGAAAGTTATCGTCTTCATGGCACGAAAGAATATCTGTTATGTCTATTAAATCGTTTTTCAGAAGATAGATAAAGCCTCTATTCTGATCAAAACGGTCACCATCACTCGAAAAGGGCTGGCAGGCAAAAAACAAGGCAATCAACGGCGATCTCGTAAAGTCGATCAAATTTGTGGGAATCCCATGGTGTTACGCAAAAGCCAGAAAATCTTTCCTTTCATCTGCAGTCAGTCGGTGATACACTTCGCGCTTGAACTCATTTTTCATCTGTACGAACGGGTATTCTTGGCCCCCACCTCGAAATGCAGCCGAAACCGTATCATGATAGTTTGCAGGTTCACCACGATAGTATAATTTGTGAATTCATTAGTAGAAAACAATTTCATGCAGTGCCGGGATTCGAACCCAGAGTCTCTTGGACCCGAAGATTCAGCTGAAAAGTCAGGGGGGCTTTCCGCCCCGTTTTGTTCCGTTTGTTCCAGCAGAAAGTGCTTTCCAGACATCCCCACTCCAATGCCTCCATCCGTTCCCCACACAGTCTGGGTCATGATTTGGATCACTCGCCGCAAATTCTCATCTTTTCCTGGAACCGCCGCCAAATTCAGCCTCCAGACACCTCGTCACAGCCATGCGCTATTCGCTTTCCGCATAAGGCGCGCGGCAAGCCGAATAAGCGCACTTCGCCAGAACTCTTGAAAAGTAAAAGGCGGCACTTTATGATAGAGGCAAGCGGTTCGAAACAATCCGAATCAAAATACCGAAAAAGACAAAACAATCATTTGAGAGGTGGCTGAATCATGGCAAAGACCATCATTACCGTAGCACTGACGGGCGCGATCACCCCCCGCGGCTACCAAGTTCCGGAAACGCCGGAGCAGATCGCCGAGGAAGCCTATGCTTGCTGGAAGGCCGGAGCATCGGTGATCCATCTGCATATGCGGGACGACCAGGGCATGGGCGTTATGGACCCGGTAAAGTTCTATGAAACCATCAAGCTGATCCGTGCCCACCAGGACTGTGACGTCATCATCAACTGCACGTCCTCCGGCGACAACCGGGTGTCCGACGATTCTCCCTACGGCAACGCGGCGCGTATGCTGCACCACGGCAATGTCCCCGGCATTGAGATGGGCACATTTGACGCCGGCACCTTCAATTGGGGCATCCCCGTCGGTATTTTCAGCAACTCTCCCACCTTCCTCGCCACCCTGGGCGGGCTGTATCAGGAACGGGGCATCAAGCCGGAGTTCGAGGTCTTCGATCTGGGCATGATCCGTGCGGTAGGCGTCTACTGGAAGAAGGGGATTGTCAAAGCCCCGCTGCACTTCCAGCTCTGCCTGGGAGTTGTGGGCGGCATGGATACCGCCCACAGGGAGGTGCAGGAGATGCTGGCCGAGATTGAACACCTCCAGGCTGTCGGGAACCTGCCCCAGGAGGTCACCTGGTCCGCCTTCGGCATCGGAAAGGGCCATCTGCCGGTGATGTTCTCCGCCCTGGCCAACGGCGGGCACATCCGTGTGGGCATGGAGGACAACGTAATTTACGGCAAAGACAAAGCTGGGAGCAAAATCATGGCCACCAACGTGATGCTGGTGCAGCGGGCTGTGCGGGCGGTGGAGGCCTTCGGCAACGAGCCGGCCACCAGCGCGGAAGCCCGCGAACTGCTGGGCCTGAAGCCGCTGGATCACGCCGCCGTGGTGAAGGCACTGGACAAACTCACCGTGGAGCGGCTGGAGCAGGCAAAAAAGGAGGCCACAGACAAGTACGGCACCACCTACTTCGCCGCCAAGGGCATGGGCTGAGGATATATACGCTGTGGGGACCGCCGGAAGGCGGTCCCCGTTTTTTGCGGGCGTCAGGCGTGGCTATACAGTTTCGGCATAACGGCTGAAATAAGGGGAATTTCCTTTCTTAAAACCGTCAATGTATACTTTGATTATGAAATCCATAGACAAACCCTGTGCCAACTACGAAAAGGAGGAACACATCATGGCAAGACCCTTAGCGGACTATGTAAAACTCCCCGGACTGGAGGAGTACAAGGAGTGGTTCAAGGACTTCGCCGACCTAAAGCGGGAGGACGGCATTCTCCAGGTCACCTGGAAGACCCTGGACGGCCCCATGCATCACAGCGGGATGTCCCACCGGGCCATTCCTCAGCTGGTTCGCGTGCTGTCCCTGGACACCGAGAACGAGATCATCATCTTCACCCACATTGGTGACAACTGGATGATCGAGTCCGATGCCAACGGCTGGGAGACCTATTCCCAGCTGCCCAAGCAGCGGTTCCAGCACCAGTACTTTGACGATACCAACCTGATTAAGAACATGATCTTCGACTTGGATGTGCCCACCATCGGTGTCATGCCCGGTCCCGGCTTCCACTGGGACAGTGCCTTCCTCAGCGATGTGACCATTGTCACCGAGGACACCAAGATCGAGGTTCCCCACGCCCAGGGCGGCCTGGTTCCCGGCGACGGCATGGGTCTGATGATGCAGCACTACCTGGGCACCAAGCGAGGGGCCTACTACATGATGACCTCCCGCCAGATCACTGCCCAGCAGATACTGGACGCGGGCATGGTGTCCGAGGTGGTGGCCAAGGGCAAGGGGCTGGAGCGCGCCTGGGAAATCGCCCGTATGTGGAAGCGGATGCCCTATGAGAACCGCTGCATCATGTCCTACCTGGCTAAGCGGCCTTTGAAGAAGCTGCTTGTGGACGATCTGAAACTGCACACCGTCTCCGAGCAGTACGCCTCCCTGCTGCGGGTGGCCGCCGGAACCCTGGGCGATGAAAACTCCGAACAGCAGGACGAAAAGTACATCAGCCGAGTCAACGACTACCGCTACGCCACCACCGACATGGAGCAGCCCATGACCCTGGAGCTGTGGGCGGGTATGGCCAAGCGGGCCGCCGAGTGGTTCAAGAAGGTGGAGTCCGGCGAGATCCCCAACCCCTACGAGTATGAGCACAGCAACGAGCCGGACTGGTACAAGTTCTAATCAAAAAAGGAGGAAGCAGCTATGTCAAAGTACAGGATTCAGCGGGCCAAAGGCGTGGAGGGCAGCACGATCTACACCTATTCCGCCCCAGGCCATTACGAGTGCGTTCCCACCCGCCTGCACGACATCGACGGTGCCGGAGCCAATGACATCGAGGGCGGCAAGCTCATCATGGGCATCACCTACTTTGTCCCCGGCGGCAGCACCGACTTTTCCGCCAATCCCCTGGAGTCCATCTACTACATCCTCACCGGTGAGATGACCCTCAAGACTGAGGACGGCGAAACTGTCCTCCACGCGGGGGACAGCTTCCACTGCGTGGGCGGCGTCACCAAGTCCGTAACCAACACCGGCACCGAGGTGTGTCAGATGCTGGTGGTTCTCCAGCCGCCCCAGAAGTGACGGGCAGCACCCGCAAACTCGTGACGAATTGTTGAAAGGAGTTAAGTTTCATGCCGAAAATCTACAATGGTGATTTGACCAAGCTGTTCGACTTGTCCGGCAAAAAGGCCGTCATCTTCGGCGGTGCCGGCGGCTTCGGCCAGGCCATCGCCGAGGGCTACGCCGCCAACGGCTGTTCCGTATGCATCTCCTCCCGCAGCGAGGAAAAGCTGAAGGCCGCCAAAGCCGCCATCGAGAAGGTGGCCGCCCCTGGCGTGAAGGTCATGTACCTGGCCGGTGACGCGGGCGATGAGGAGTTCGTGAAGAAGGCGTTGACATCGTCACCGGGCCGGAGGGTCTGGGTGGTTGCGACATCCTGGTGAACTCCCAGGGCATCAACAAGAAGATATGGTCCTGGGAGATCGAGACCGATTTCTTCGAGAAGATGCTGCATACCAATATCACCTCCCTGATGCTGACCTGCAAGTACTTCGGCAACTGGATGAAGGATCACAACCTGGACGGCGACGAGTACGCCGCCCCCGCCCCGGGCCAGCCCAACACCAACAAGGGCTACGGCAAGATCATCAACATCGGCTCCGTGCGGGGCATCCGTGCCGTGGCCAATGGCGGCGGCGGAAATGTGCCCTACAACACCACTAAGGGTGCTGTGGAGATGCTGACCAAGGCCTATGCCGCCGACCTGCGCCCCAACGTACAGGTCAACGCCATCGGCCCCACCATCACCTACACCCCCATGATGGTGGGCATACTCCCCCCGGATGAGAATGTCCGCAACAACATCGCCAATGCCCTGCCCGCTCAGCGCATTGGCTACGAGATCGACGTGGTGGGCGCGGCCATCTTCCTGGCCTCCGCCGCCTCCGACATGGTAACCGCCGCCACCATCTATCCCGACGGCGGCCTGGTTGCCACGTCCTGAGCCAGATCAATATGCAAAAATGGGCTCCTGTTTGCGAGGACAGGGGCCCATTTTAAGAAGGAGTAAATTATGGCAGAAACCAGTGTAAAAAAACATGAGGATCGCCGGCTTGACTGGGGCAAGGTGCGTTCCCGGGATGAGATCATCGCCTGCTTCCACGATGGCCAGATCATCGCCGTGGGCGGTCAGGCCGGCTGCAACGCCCCTTGGCGGCTCATCAACTGCCTGCTGGACAGTGGAGCCAAACACCCCACCATCTATTCTATCGACTGCCACGATCCCGGCATCGGCATCGGCAAGCTGATCCGGGCGGGCCGGGTAGATCGCATGGTCACCACCCACATGGGCACCAACCCGGAGGCTTCCCAGCGGATGCTGTCCAGGGAGATGCAGGTGGAACTGGCCCCTATGGGTTCCTTCATCGAGCGGATCCGGTGCGGCGGCGCGGGACTGGGCGGCGTATTGACCAAGACCGGCCTGGGCACCGTGGTGGAGGAGGGCAAGTAGATCATCTCCGTCAAGGGGGAGCGGTACCTGCTGGAGGAGGCCCTCCACGCCGACGTGGCCATCACACGGGCCCGCCGGGCGGACCTCATCGGCAACCTGGCCTACCGGGGAACCGGCACAGCCTCCCACCCCGTCATGGCCACGGCGGCGGATCTGTCCATCGTGGAATGCGATCTGTTGTGCGACGTAGCCGAGATTGCCCCAGATGACGTGCGGGTTCCCGGCGTATACATCGATATGATCCTGGCGGAAGGAGGGCCCGGAAATGCTGGATAACAGACGGTTCATCGCACGGCGGGCCGCACGGTATTTCAAGGTCGGTGACGTGGTGAACTTGGGCATCGGCATACCCAACCTGTGCGCGGAATTTACCGAAAAGGGTATCATGTTCGAGACGGAAAACGGCCTGATCGGCGTAGGCGACGCGGCCACCGACGTGATGGTGACCGACCGCTTTTGCGATGCGGGTTCCAACCCCTTCGTACCCATGCCGGGGGCCTCCGTGTTCGACACGGCCTACTCCTTTGCCATCATCCGCAGCGGGCGCATGGCGGCCACGGTGTTAGGAGCACTCCAGGTGTCGGCCAGAGGGGATCTGGCCAACTGGGCCACGCCAAACCGCAGGTTCGGCATGGGTGGGGCCATGGATCTGTGTAATGGTGCCCGCAAAGTCATTGTAGCTATGGAACTCACCGCCAGGGATGGTGCCAGGAAGATTGTGAACGAGTGCTCCTACCCCCTGACCGCCATGCAGTGCGTCAACCACATCGTCACGGAACAGTGCGTCATTGATGTAACGGAGACAGGACTGGTGCTGAAAGAGATCCATCAGGGCAGGACGCCGGAGGACATACAGGCTCAAGTGGAGCCCAAGCTGATCCTTGCGGATGACTGGACGGTCATGGAGGAGTGAGCTGCGGCACTCCGGTCTATTTCTCAAATTCGCTGCGGTAGAATTTGGAGAACTCCCGGCCAAAGACTTGGACAGCGGTTTTGATATTGGCCTTTTTCCGGATCAGGTGCAGGGGAACATAGGCGTCCTCGTTGGAGATGGGGATCACTGCCATATCCAGGGCCATGTCCATCAGATGATGAGGTATGATGAAATAGCCCAGCCCAAGGCTGGCCTGGAACAAACCGGACTCCACGTTGCGGGCCTTCCGCACAATGTTTATCTCTGCCCCGAACTGCTCGAACAGTTTTTCATGAAAGATGGCGGTATGGGGGTTACTTTCCCGGTCATAGGCAATGGCGGGCTTCCCAGAGAGTTCCTGAATGGAAATCCGCTCCAGACCCGCCAGGGGATGACCCTTGGCTACCGCGATGCATAGTGAGTCGTTGATAATCCACTTGACGTCCACCCCCTGAAGGCGGTCCGTCTCAAAATGGGTGACGAAGCCCACGTCCACGGCACCCATGTCCACAAATCGGATCAGCGTATCCAGCTCCGACACCGAGGTGTAGTCGATCTGGAACTTGGTCTTGCTCTCCATGTGCTGGACAAACCGGGTGATGAAGGGGCGCACGGCATACCCCAGAAAGCCCACGGAAATCCGGCCGTTGAGGTTGTCCGTGGCGGTCTTGATGTTCCGCATGGCCTTGTGGTAGGCGTCCACCACCCCGCCCAGCTCGTGGACCGCCAGCTCGCCGATGGGGGTCAGCGCAACCTTGTGGGTGTCCCGAATAAACAACTGGGTGCCTAATGTCTTTTCCAAATCGCTGATGTGCCGGCTGAGGACGGGCTGCGTCAGGAACAGCAGGTTGGCAGCCTTGCTGTAATTCAAGCAGTCCGCCAGAACAACAAATTCCTCCAGACGGTTGATATCCATGGGACATCTCTCCTCTCTGCGGGCCAACTCCCTCCGGGGCGGATGAAGCTGCGGCTCTTATGCGATCTTACTATGTTTATTTCGAAAATACAAGCCCCATTTTAAGCAATATGGCAAAAAGAAGGAGGCGTCCCGTATGAACAGGGAAGCTGTGATCGTAGGCTATGGCCGCAGTGCGGTGTGCAGAGCATTTAAGGGTTCCTTCAATGACACTCACCCCATCGAGTATTCCGCCCAAGTGCTGAAGGGCGTCATCGCGCGGGTGCCAGGGCTGGACCCGGTGGACATTGAAGACATCATCATGGGCTGCGCAGTGCAGCACAACACCACGTCCATGAACATCGCCAAGAGTGTTGCGGCACGGGCGGAGCTGCCAGAAAACGTGTCAGGCCACACCATCAATCGGTTCTGTTCCTCCGGACTCCAAGCCATCGCCACTGCCGCCAACGCCGTCGCCGCCAACCAGGGCGATGTCATCATCGCCGGCGGTGTGGAGGACATGAGCGACACCTTCGCCCCCTACCCCGTGGAGTACCAGGACGCATGGCTCAACGAGCACACCCCCGGCGCGTACATGGCCATGGGCATCACCGCAGAGAACATCGTGAGGAAGTACGGCATCAGGCGGGAGGAAATGGATCAAATGGCGGTTGAGTCTCACGCCAAGGCCGCGGCGGCCCAGGCAGCGGGCAAACTGGCCCCCTCCATCATCCCCGTGACAGTGAAGGACGCCGAAGGTAATGACAAGGTGGTGGATACCGATGAAGGCATCCGCCCCGGCACCAGTCTGGAGAAGCTGGCGGCACTGAAACCCTGCTTCATCCCCGCCGACCAGGGCGGCACTGTCACCGCCGCCACCTCCTCCCAGACCTCCGACGCCGCCGCCTTTGTGGTGGTGATGGAGAACGGAAAGGCGGAAGCTATTGGTGCCAAGCCCATTGCCAGGCTGGTGAGCTTCGCCGTGGCAGGCTGCGACTCTACCATGATGGGGCTTGGCCCTATCCATGCTGTGCCCAAGGCACTGGAGCGGGCGGGCCTGACCATCGGCGACATGGATGTAATCGAGTTGAACGAGGCCTTTGCTGCCCAGGCCATTCCCTGCATCCGGGAGCTGGGCATGAACCCGAAGAATGTCGACCCCTACGGCGGGGCCATGGCACTGGGCCACCCTATGGGTGCCACCGGCGCATTCCTCACCTGCAAGGTGCTGGACTACCTGCGGGACAGCGGCGGCAGGTACGGCATGGTGACTATGTGCATCGGCGGCGGCATGGGCGCGGCCGGCATCTTCGAGCTGCTGTAAAGAGGCGAAGCATACGTCCGCACACCAATCGGCGTGCGGACGTATGCTTTTAGTGCATGGTTGTCATTCCTTTTACGTATAACGGAAGCCTCCTTTAGAATTTCCTTTTAATTGTGCAAAATGTTAAGATTTTGTCATAAAAGATAAGGAGGATTTGTCATGACTCAGCAAGGCGCAACCCCTGACAAAGCAGGAAAAAGGCCGGGTATGTGGGACTTTGGCCGAAAGGGCTGGACTGTCGCAATCTATCAGGTAGTCTGGTTCTTCTTCATGACCGGTATGACGGTGGACGGACTGAACGTCATCGTCCCGAAGATCGCCGAGTTCCGGGGCTGGAATCCGGACACTGTGCTTTCCATGTCCACGCCGGCCAGCATCATCGCACTGTTCCTGGTGATCGTGTTCGGCGGACTGGCAAAGCAGTTCGGGCTGAAACGGACCATGGTGGGTACCATGTTTGCCGCAGGTGCCGCCACCATCGTCTATGGCAATGCCCCTACCATCCCGGTGTATGCTATCTGCCTGGTGCTGATGGTTACCCTCATCAACGCATTCGCGCTGGTGCTGGGCCTGTCCATCTGCACTAACTGGTTCCCCACCAAGAAGGGCGTGGTCATGGGCTTCACCACCATCGGCATGAATCTGGCCAGCGCACTCATCAACCAGATCCTCAACCAGCTCTGCGAACGTTCCAACATCGCCATTGCCATCTCCGTCATGGGCGGCGTCATCATCGTGGTGGGCATCCTGACCCAGATCTTTATTAAGTAGGGCTTGCTGAAAAAAGCACATAAGGGAACAAGGACAGAATGGAACGGAAAAA
>CAJUCA010000082.1 GCA_910585265.1 uncultured Oscillospiraceae bacterium
TTGTTCGATTGGCAAGAGGGCAAAAATGAGGTGTCCCCAGTTGGGAACACCTCACGAGGTTTCGACTTTTTTTGGCACTGTATTGGGCGATAGACTGGAATCCGCTTATTATCCAGAGGGATATATACGGGATCGGACCGTCAACAGCAGTCCCAATTGTAGAGCACCCGGCTGAAATCCAGCTTCTCCAGGTCCGTCCGGGAGATGAAGAAGTTGGCTACGCCGCAGTCCCCCCAGAGAATGGAGTAGCCGTTCTCCTCGTCCCGCATGGAGTCGACCTGGAGCAGCAGGGTGTCGAAGGGGCTGTCCTCGCTCCGGGGGTCCTCCTGGGTAAAGCTGGGGTAGCCCAGCATCCAGTGGCCGCCGTTCATGCAGCCGTCGTCGGTCTCCAGGAAGGACTCGAACAGCTCGTCATAGACGTCCTCGTCCAGAAACTCATAGGACTTCTGCTCTCCCATATCCACCCCCATCACCGCTTTCACCGCCGCCCGGAAGGCCTCCTCAAAGACGAAGGAGCGGTCGTTGGCGGAGCTGTCCGCCCGCTCCGTGTGGATTGCCAGCTCCTCCTCCAGAGGACTGGTTCTGTAGTCGTCCACCAGACCGGGCGCGCCCAAAGAAAGCACCTGGTCCGGGGTGACGCTCCCGTCAATTTTGGGGTGGTAGACCACCCGGTAGTTTTTCTGGTCCGGGGCATCGGCGAAGTTACAGCCGAACATCTCGTCCAGGCCGATGAAAAACTGGAGCAGGCCGGTTTTGGGGAAGGGCGGGTCCATGTCCTCCGCCCCGAAGTTGATCTGGGCCAGCAGCTGCATGGGCTGGCCCTTCTCGTCCGCCGGGTAGGGCCGGCTCAGGTCCCAGTAGGGCAGGCCGCCGATTTTGCTGTCGGTCAGGCCGAGGGTCATCCCCCGCTTGACCCGCAGCCGGTAGGCGGGGACTTTTGTCCGGGCCTTGATGTCCTCCAGCAGGGCCTCCAGGCGGACGTCCCCCTGGTAGGGCTTCTTCTGGGGCACCGGCCGGGCGGATTGGACCGGGTTGTGCTCCTCAGCGAGGTAGGGGGAAAAGTCCACCTTAGCGCTCAGCCCATCCAGCAGTTCCGTATGGATCAGCTGTTTTTTCTGCGGCAGACGCACATACCGCAGCTTGGGCAGCTCGCTCAGCAGAGAACAGTCCCAAAAGTTCGTTTCCCCCGCGTCCAATTTTTTCAACAATTTACAGCTTTTCAGAAACGCATAATCCTTATGGCTGAAGCCCCAGGGGAAAATCAGGGTGTGCAGGTTGGGCAGTTCGCCAAGAATGTCGAAGGCCCCCGCCTCAATTTCCAGCCAGTCCCGGGCCAGCATACCGCCGCGCCAGAGCTGAAGCTGAGGGTCGCACTTATTGCGCCACTTCGTGATGGCTTTTACTTTCGTCAGGTCGTAAGGCTTGTCGGGAAACCCCACCGCGTCCTCAATGGCTTTCAGCAGCCAGGGGTCGATTTTTTTCATTTCCATATAAAGAGTATCCTCCTCAGTACCAATGCATAATTTATGAAGCAACGCAAAGTTAATCAGCGGTGAATCATGTTCACTCCATATAAATTATTTTGATAGTGAGTTCATCTCAATATCTCTTAACAAATGTTAATTTATTGTGTTGATTGTACCTCGAAAACGGTGCTACTGTAGCCACCTTGCCATCTCCCTCATTTTCGCCGCAATCTCCTCCGGCTCCATAATACGGATTTTCCCGCCAAAAGTAAAGACCCAGGCGAAAAAGGGCGGGCTGGGGGCAACATCCACGGTGGTCTGGAAGTGCGCCCCGTCTACGATCTCCGTCTGCACCTCCTCTCCAAAACGGTCAACAACGCTGCGCATGGTGCTGTTCTCGCACAGCAGTGTTATCCTCTGGATGTCGGCTCCGAACATCCCGAACACCTGGTGGACATACGCCGCGGGATCGAAGTCCTGCGCTGGTATGGCCTCCTGCACCAGCAGCTTCACAGCGGTCATGCGGTCTACACGGAACTGGGCCAGCTTGCCGTGTTTCTCCGACCAGCCCACGGCGTAGTAATAGTCCCGGCTCCAGATCAGGGCATAGGGGCTGAACTCGTACCGATAGCCGTCGTGCTTGAGGACTTTTTCTTTCTCTGCGGTGTACTCTATGTACTGGAAGGCGATCCGCCGCTTCTCCTGGATGGCGGTGTGGATCATGTCCACCGCATAGTAGATCGCCTCGTTGTCCTGCTTCGCTGTGCCCTCCATGTAGACAGGGCGGTTGAGCTGTTTGGCCTGCTCCTGGCTGGTGAGGGAGACCAGCTTGCGGATCAGGCTGGCGCTTTTCTTCCTGGTGATGAAGTGCGAGGACTCCACCGCATCCACCAACAGCTTCAGCTCCGGCAGCTCGAACAGTCGGGAGCCGACGAAGTAGCGGTTCTGGGTGCTCTTGACACAGACAACGTCCACGCCCTGGTCAATCAGGATCTGGATGTCGCTGTACACACTCTTGCGGCCGGCCTGGATACCGTGGGATTCCCAGAATTGGAGGATGTCTGAAACGGAGGCGGCGTGCTCCTCATCTGTAAGGGTGCAGAGATACTGCTGGAGCAGCAATATCCGAATTTGCGCTTCGTTCTTCATAGGTCACCTCCGGCTATTGCTATGTAGCTTTCTTGAATTGCATGGGCTGGTAACTTTGAGATTGTCCATCTCTAAAAACCGCCCAATCTATCTTCCGTCCCCGCCCTTGTCGCAGCCAAAACGATAATAATTGCGGAAAAGGAGCTGTGTTTCCGTATCTGTAAAAAGCTCTGTCAGTGACCCAGCCAGTTTTTGCATCTCCTCGAAAAAATCGGATTTGTAGGCCATATAGATCCCGCTGTCGTCCCCATCGCTGACATAAAGGTAGACAATATCCCCAATATCATCGCCAAAGGGTAGTGCGTGGGGACAATCCTCGAAAAAGTTAACCGTTGCGTCAAATTCCTTAATATCATCCCACTTCCAAAATGTCATGGATGGAATTGCATAATTGGGCCGCCGATCCTCAATGCCTCCGCCTCCAAAGCGGCGGAAGATTTCGCGGTAGTCCTCCGGGAGCGGAACCGGGGAATGCTCCCGGATCAGATTCAATTTGTCTTCCACTTCCTCCCTCCAGTTGGGCCGCCACTATGGGTTATACCCATCCCAGGCCCTACATGCTGGGTCTTGGAAGTTATCAAAAAGCAGATTGATTTGTTCGATCAGATTCATTATGGAATCCTCCTATACTTGCGGTTTTGATGGAATGAAGTGTTCTTCTTCCCAATAACGATAAAGATCATACAGTTGACTTTTATCGTGGGCCTCACTGGATTTTACCATTGCCACAAAAACGATTCTGCTGGGATTAAAGTAGGCTCTTTTGCCCACTAATTTTAAGATCACCGGTCTGTTAGCGGAAAATTCGTTCTTTGGTTTTGCCCTATATCCCCAATACAAGTTTGGGTAGTTCTTTCGTACCGTTTCTCCAAGATAGATGGAAATGTCCAAGGCAATGGAGAGTGTTTCATCAGTATATTTCATGGTTTCTTTTCTGATTTCATTCTCTATCCATTTCGGATATCGTGCTGCCTGAAATTCAATTTCTTTTTGGCTCATAGGAACCTGCTGAACTTTTGTTTCATACCATTCCCACAGCGGAATTAGCGACTCTGGGGAGTAATCGAACGGCTCCGTTTCCGGGCACTCCTGTTTCATGTACTCCCACAGCAGGGTAATCCGGTTCGGAATTTGTTCCATGTACCAATTAAAGTACTCTTTCGCCTGTCTTGCAGTCAGTTCAAAAAATGCGTAGTTGTCAAAAAATTGCCGTGCCGCAATTCTATTGTGATTTGCAAAATCGAAAGGCGCAATCATCAAAGAGTAAGCCATCCAGTCAGCCTCCTTGTCACAGACATTCAACGCTCACTTCCGCCGCCAGACCCCGAACCAGCTCTTTTTATAGTGCGTCAGCGCCTCCTTCGCCGGTTCGTAGTTTGCCCATGCCGCCCTCTTCAGATAGACTACGCCCTGCTCAATGTCCTCCCGGACGCCCAGGCCCTCGGCGTACATCATCCCCAGGCCATAGTTCTTATAGGGCGAGTCCTGGCTTTTCTCCAAGAACGCTTTTCCCCGCGCCGGGTTCTGCTGGCAGCCATATCCCAGCAGATAGCAGATTCCCAGCAGATCATACTGGATAGATTCCCGTTCCGTATCCTTCTCCAGCCATTGAACTGCCCGCGCATAATCCACAGCCGTACCCCAGCCGTGAAAATACATGCGCCCCAGCTGGCGGCAGGCATAGCTGTCGTTACCATAGCTGGCGGTTTTCTCGTAGCACTCTATCACATAGGGAAGATTGCGCTCTACCGCCTTGCCCTCCCAATAAATATCTCCCACAACATTCCATCCCCAGAGGTGTCCGGCCTCTGCCGCTTTCAGCGCCCAAGGGAGGGCCGCCTTGTGGTCATCCTTGGCGTAGGCCAGGTGTTTGGCATAGGCGTACATCCACTCCGGGTAACCGCGTTCCGCACCTTGGCGCATGATCGGCGCAGCCTTTTCACGTTCGGGAGGGATCAGATCTCCTCTGCCACTCTGGTAATAAATGCAGTAATTCCGTCCCGCCAGAATCATGCCGCCGGAAAACGCCTTTTCAAACCAGGGAAGACTTGCCTGCATCTGCTCCCGCCGCCAATCGTCCCACGCTTTCCGGCTCCCGAACTCCCGCTCCGACCGATCCCCGATCTCGATGACGTCCAGGAAGTAGTAGGTGTTCCCAATCATATACTGGCAGAACGGACACCCGGCCTCCGCCTTCTCATAGACCACATCCCAAGCGGCCTGGGTATTCTCGAAGGGCATACTCTCCCGCATGTCCGGCGTGAGCATATCCATGCGGATGGCCCCCAGCACTCCCACGGCGCTGCCTTTCGCCACAGACTCCCGCAGCATGGCGTAGGCCGCCGCCTCGTTTTCCTCAAAGGGATGGTACTCCCAGCTGTAGCAGGAGCCGGAGAAGCACCGGGAGAGGAAGTAACAGGCATCCCCATCCCCCTCCTTGGCAGCCTGAAACAGCGCCTCCGCCGCAGCCTTGGCCCGGTCATTGTCACAGCAGTAGTACAGGTCTTCGATGGCCTTGTCCACCACGTCACTAAAATACTTGCCCATGATTGCTTCCTCCACTCTGATTTTACTTAACCTATAAACCCGTCAGGGGGACTTATTTATATGTCCTTCGTTGAAGATTTGCGTGATCCGTAATTTCGTCCCAATATTCGTCCATGTATCCTTCATTGAGATATTGGATCAGCCAGAATTTCACCTGTGTCACGGTGCCCGCTTTCCGGAAATATCTGCGGGCCTTTTCGTCCCGGATATTGGTACACCAGATCACTTGAAGCTGTTCCGCCTCGTCTGGGAGAAGGTCAAAGGAGGAAGAACCCCACTCCAAAATGGCGCACTGATACTTTCCCTCATAGACTCCCTGAGCCGCCAGCTCCACATCATGGGCGGTGAAGAACCTATACTCATTGCGCCACGCCTCTCCCACGATAGTCAGCTGACGGTGCCAGATGGTGTAAGTCTCGGCCCGGTTCTTGAGAACCCAAGTCCTAAATTCCTGATTTTCCGAGTCCTCAGATTCCTGTGGATTGCCTGGGATCTCCTCCAGCGTCTCCCAGCCATCGTTCCAGCCGGAGAGCGGCAGGGATTCCTCCAGCAGACTCCGGAACCACCCTGCTATCGCCTCAAGATCCATCGCCTTTGTGCGGATCCGCCAGCCACTATCCGCCGTTTGGAAGAAAGCCAGCAGCGTAAGCGTAGTTTGGACCGTACAGGAGATCTGCTTCAACTCCCCCCACTCCGGAATCTCCAAGGGCGTCAGGAGCTGCAGGTGGAAACTGTCCCGCTCCCCCTCCCGCAGCTTTTCCAGTTCCTCACGAATCCTCTCCGCCGTGATGTTGGAAGTACGATTCCCGGAGTTGTCCGTCAGAATGTATTGCGTTGGGGATTTCAGCGGGTGCTTTTCCTGGGGGTGGAGTTTATCCCGCAAGCCGTCCCAGACCCCAAAGAGGCCGAAGCCCATCATTCCCAGCCCCAGCAGCAGGCGGATGGGGCCAACGGCTCCCCGCAGGTCCTCAAGGCCCGCCAGCACCAAGCCAAAACCGAGGCATACGGCATACGCCCCCAGGATCAGAGCCGCCAGATGCAGCCGTTTTCTGTTTTTTGTTTCCTTCATGGGTCTACCTCTGTCTGGCTCAAAGACCGACGCAAAGCGGCAGGCCAGTCAGCTCCCGGATATTCTCAAGAAACGCCTGCTCCGGCGGGGTCTTTGTCAGAAGTATCAGGAGGATGTCCTGTGAAATCAACAGGGCATCCGGATTCTGACGTGCATATACCATCTGCATAGGGACTTCCATATCCAGTAATTCCGGATGGGCTGACAGAGGCACGAATTCTTTTCGAATCCGATGGTCCAGGTCCTGGAAATACTCCGCTGTATGGCCCGCAAAAACCTCACAGAAATAACACGACGGTTCATCCGGAAAGTTGTGCTTGGTCATCTCTGCCAATTCGCAGAGAGCGTTGATCACCAAAAACAACCCATACCCATCTAAAGTATGGGCGTACCTCGGTTCATTCTTCCATTTCGCAATCCGCAAAGGGCCGTGTTTCGGATTTGCATTGAGCTTTTCCCAGTATTTCTGAAATCTGCCCACAGCCTTTTCCTGACCCTTTTTGTCCCGTTCCTCATAGGCGGCTCTAAAATCATCCTCGTACTCCCAGGCAATATCCTTCGGATCCGTTTCCTCCCACGCATATATGTCGTTGGAGGGATCATCCCGTTTGATTCCGGCAATCACATCCGCATCTGGATTCTCGAAAAAAGCCAGATAGTCCTTGTCCCAGTGAAGAAGTTCCAGGGGGCGCAGATCGTTGGAGCCTATCAGCAGATCGGCCATATACAGATAAATCTCCCGGATGGGAGGGGGCAATTTTGTGTGCAAACGCTCCTCGGCTGCGGACACTTCGTCCTCGGAATAGCAGTGCCAGCCCTCTGAGGTGTCCATGTGTTCCGGCTTTACGAATTGCCGGAGTATTTTCAGTTCTTTTTCTATGGAATACATCTTGTTTCTCCTTCCGCATTCTCCAGCTCTCCAGTTGCCCCATCGCACACAGCACCCAGGAACAGGCACCAAAGTAGATCGTGAAAATTCTTGAAAAGCATGGATTTGTACTCCCTGATGTTGTCGATCTCCTTTTGGTTACAAATCTGTTTCTATCTGTTTAATCAATTGTGCGATATTTTGCGTATGGCGGGGATTCTTACGCAAAAATCTTTCAGATTTCAAAATAGGCAGCAATTTCAAGCCATAACCGTAGGCAGTTAAACGGTTCGCGATATATACCGGCATGGAAATGTGTCCTTGCGCAAGGTCCTCAACCAGTGCCTCTAATGTATCCTGTTTGGATGGAAATCTGTCAAACCACGGTAATACCGCCTCAGAAAAGTTTTTCTTCAAGTCCAGCCAGATTGCCTCGAATGGTTTTCCAGCTTCAATCGTCCACCACGGGTCTGGGGCAAACAGTCTGGGGCGGGAACGTGCAAGGCACTCATACTCTTTAAACTTCAAGTTTTTCAGTGCTGAGGTCTTTTCAAAATAAACGCCCACATTTATAGTAAAAGAGCAGCTTTGAACGGTGTTGTACTGATTTCGCTGAAAGTTAATAATCTTGCCTAACCCATCAGACTGGATTAAACGAAAATTAGTTCCATCCCTTTTGTATCCCAATGGCTTGCAGTATTTATGGAACAGCTCCTTAACCCAGTTTTCCATCAGGCCACTGGGGGACAGAGGCGGCGGAGCAGGAAGTTTAACCTTTGGATATCCAACAAAAGGAATCTTTTCTGTGTGATGAAGGGCGAAATCAGTAAATGTCACCAACAATAAATCGTATATAACCTGATCCGTACAGTCTGTTGGTTTTTTATATGATCGCCGCTCTCTCGCACTCAGATGCTCATATTCTATTGAATTGAGACCGGCTGCCTCGATTTGGTCTATCAGCCTTCCATATGTATTTCTTGCATCTGAGGTAAAATCCGGCCAATTATTCAGTGTATCCCTTAACAGTCTGCACTGCTCCAAATGCCGCAGGCCAAAGTTTCGATTTCCATTTCGGCAGGATTCATCCCTTAGATTCTCTACCGCCCGTAACAATTCACCTTGAAGAAAGTCCGCCGGTCCTGTTGCGGGAACCAATTCTTTCCACAGCCTCCGAAAGTCATCTAAATTCCGAATGCGGCGGTGCAGTTCTTCCTCCGCCGCTTTTTCTTTATAAGCCTGTTTCAATGCCTTCTTGCGCTCGTTTGAAATATCCATACTTCACCTATCGATTTTACAGCAATGCTTTCCAAAATTATCAATAGTGCGTCCCATTCTGATACCACTCATAGGTGGGCTTGACGCCAGTGGCCGCCTCAAACTCAGCTTCCAGGGAGCCGCAGAAATACCACTCCAGCAGCGTTTTGAAGTCTGGCGCAGCGGACTGTCCGTGGAGCAGGCCATCCTCGCCCAGATAGTTCTGCTCCCACTCGAAGTCCTCATGATCGAACCATACCACAGACCAAGTATCTGCATTTTGGTAGTCTACTTTTCCCTCTCTGGACAAATCCAGGCATAGCGGCCCCCAGCCAGCACCCCAGTCCCCAATGGGAATGAGATAGCGGAAGCTCTCTTC
>CAJUCA010000083.1 GCA_910585265.1 uncultured Oscillospiraceae bacterium
AACGCCCGCTCTCGCGAACTTTTATAGATTACCACACTCGCAGAGGTTTGTCAAGAGTTAATTTCGATTTCTCAAAACTTTTTCTCAACTCCGCCCCATTTCAAGGCGTTCCTCACAGGTGCCCGCTTATATTAGCAAATTCCCCCGCGCTTGTCAATACCTTTTTTCTCTTTTCTTCGCCTTTTTTATTCCGCCGCTTCCCCCTTGCGAAACCGCCCCTCCTGTGTTACCCTAATCCTACATTATATATAAGGAAGGAACCCCGCCATGCTGCAAGTGAACAACCTCATCCTCCCCGTCGGCGGGGACGAGGCCCTCCTCCGCCAGACCGCCGCCAAGGCCCTCCGGGTCCCCCCAGGCCAGCTCCAGTCCCTCACCCTCCACCGCCAGTCCATCGACGCCCGGAGGAAAACCGACGTCCGCCTGGTCTGCGCCGTCCGCGTCACCCTGAAGGACGAAGCCGCCGTCCTCCGCCGCGCCCCCAAGGGGGTGGCAGAGGTGGCCGACGCCCCCTACGTCCTCCCCCCCGTCCGCCGCGCCTCCTCCACCCGCCCCGTGGTGGCGGGCATGGGCCCGGCGGGCCTGTTCGCCGCGCTGACCCTGGCCCGGGCGGGCCTGCGCCCCATCGTCCTGGAGCGGGGCCGGGACGTGGACGCCCGCACCCGGGACGTGGAGCACTTCTGGCAGACCGCCCAGCTCTCCCCCGCCTCCAACGTCCAGTTCGGCGAGGGCGGCGCGGGCACGTTCTCCGACGGCAAGCTCACCACCGGGGTGAACGACCCCCGCGTCTCCCACGTCTTTGACGTGTTCGTCTCCCACGGCGCGCCCGCCGACATCAAATACTCCCACAAGCCCCACATCGGCACCGACGTGCTGCGGGACGTGGTGAAATCCATCCGGGGCGAGCTGCTCAGCCTGGGGGCGGACGTCCGCTTCGGCCACCAGCTCACCGGGCTGACCCGGATGGACGGCCGCCTCTCCGCCCTCACCGTCCAAACGGAGAGCGGCCCCTGCCCCCTCCCCTGCGACGCCCTGATCCTGGCCCCCGGCCACTCCGCCCGGGACACCTTCCAAATGCTGTACCAGCTGGGCCTGCCCATGGAGCGCAAGCCCTTCGCCATCGGCGTGCGCATTGAGCACAGCCAGGAGGCGGTGAGCCGCGCCCAGTTCGGCCCCTTCTGGGACAGGCTCCCCGCCGCCGACTACAAGCTGGCCTGCCACCTGCCGTCAGGCCGCTCGGCCTTCACCTTCTGCGTCTGCCCCGGCGGGCAGGTGGTGGCCGCCGCCAGCAATTACGGCCAGGTGGTCACCAACGGCATGAGCCTCCGGGCCCGGGACGGGGCCAACATCAACGGCGGCTTCCTTGTCGGCGTAAACCCGGACGACTTCGGCGGGGACGATCCCCTGGCCGGGGTGCGCTTCCAGGAAAAGTGGGAGCGCGCCGCTTTCACCGCCGGAGGCGGGGACTTCCGCGCCCCCGCCCAGCTTGTCGGGGACTTCCTGTCAGACCGCCCCTCCACCGGCCCCCGCTCCATCCTGCCCACCTACCGCCCCGGCGTCACCTGGACCACCCTAAAGGGCACCCTCCCGGATTTTGTACTGGATACCTTAAAAGAGGCCCTCCCCATCTTTGACCACAAGCTCCACGGCTTCGCCCACCCGGACGGGGTGCTCACCGGGGTGGAGACCCGCTCCTCCTCCCCGGTGCGCATACTCCGGGACGAAGCCTTCCAATCCCCCGCCCTCCCCGGCCTGTACCCCTGCGGCGAGGGCGCGGGCTACGCCGGGGGCATCACCTCCGCCGCCGTGGACGGCATCAAGGCGGCGGAAGCCCTCCTCCAGGGCTGACGCCCCCCAAGAAAGGAGCGCGCCATCATGCGCATCGAACACATCGCCCTGTACGTCAAGGATCTGGAGGCCGCCCGCCATTTCTTCCAGCACTACCTGGGCGCGGCCTCCAACCAGCTCTACCACAACCCCCGCACCGGGTTCCGCTCCTACTTCCTGTCCTTCGACGGCGGCGCGCGGCTGGAGCTGATGAACAAACCGGACGCGGAGGAGCAGTCCCCCTCCCTCACCCGCCTGGGCTACATCCACCTGGCCTTCAGCCTGGGCGGGGCCGAACAGGTGGACCGGCTCACCGCCCGTCTCAAGGCCGACGGCTACGAGGTGGTCAGCGGCCCCCGCACCACAGGCGACGGCTATTACGAGAGCTGTATCGTCACCACCGAGGGCAATCAGATCGAATTAACCGTCTGAATTTCCTCCACAGCCTGTAGTCGTGCTCCGCCTGTTCGAGACGCGCCCTAAGAGCTCCGACTCCGCAAAATCACCTGCGCCATCTTCGATGGCTCCGGTCATTTCGCTCCGCTCCGACCTTAGTTCGCTGCTCACGACGGCTCCGCAACCTGCAATCGTGCTCCGCCTGTTCGCGGCGCGCCCTAAGAGCTCCAATTTCGCAAAATAGCCTTGGTTTGCCGCTCAAAACGGCTCCGCAACCGGGAATTTACACCCCGCAACCCAAACGCAACAGCAAATTGGTGGCCCTCCCCGCCATTTTTTCCTATACTGGCGGCATTCCAAACAAGGAGGTCATCTATATGACATTCGGTGAAAACCTGCAATTCCTCCGCAAACGCGCCGGCATGACGCAGGAGGAGCTGGCGGAAAAAATGGAAGTCTCCCGCCAGTCGGTGAGCAAGTGGGAGTCCAACGCCGCCTACCCGGAAATGGACGCCATCCTCCGCCTGTGCGGCCTGTTCCGCTGCGACCTGGACACCCTGCTCCGGGGCGACGTGTCCCGCCGCTTTGGAGAGGACGCCTCCCTCTGGGACCGGCATATGAACAGCTTCGCCGCCGCCATGGCGGCAGGGGTAGCCCTGATCCTGCTGGGCGTCACCCTTCTGCTGCTGGTGGGCGAGTTTTTCGCCCTTGAAATGTGGGCAGGGGTGGTCTTTTTCCTGTTCCTCACCGTGGCGGTCACCATCTTTATCCTCTCCGGCATGGGCCACGACACCTTCCTCCGCCAGCACCCCGGCATCGGCCCCTGCTACACCAAGGAGGAGGCGGACCGCTTCGAGCGGCGTTTTCCCGCCCTCATCGCCATCCCCATCGCCCTGCTTCTGCTGGGGCTCACCGCCATCATCCCCCTGGATACGTATGCCGATCTCCGCCTTGGCCTGGGCCTGAGCCTGGATCAGTGGGACGCCTTGTGCGGCACCCTGTTCCTGCTGTGCGTCACCATCACCGCCACCGCCCTCACCTGGGCGGGCCTCCAGTACGCCAAATACGGCTTCCCGGAGGAAAAAATGACCCCCGCCCAGCGGCGGATCAGCCGGATCTGGGGCGTGGGCATGGTAGCCGCCACCGCCCTCTATGTGGGCCTGGGCTACGGCCTGGATCTCTGGAAGCAGGCCGCCCCCATCGTCTACACCGTAGCCGCCCTGCTGTGCGTGGCCGCCACCATCCTGGTGCGCAAGGACAACGAATAACCCCGCAAAAAATCCCGCCTCCGAAGGCCGGAGGCGGGATTGTTCCGTCTGTTTACTTGGTGCCGAAAATGCGGTCCCCCGCATCGCCCAGGCCGGGCACGATGTAGCTGTTCTCGTTCAGCCCCTCGTCCACCGCGCCGCAGTAGATCTCCACGTCCGGGTGCTTGGAGGTGACCACCTCAATGCCCTTGGGGGCGGCCACCAGCACCATCAGCTTGATGTTCTTGCAGCCGTAGCCCTTCATGATGGAGATGGCGGCGTCCGCGCTGCCTCCGGTGGCCAGCATGGGATCTACGATGAGCACGTCCCGCTCGGCCACGTCCCGGGGCATCTTGCAGAAATACTGCACCGGCTCCATGGTCTCCTCGTTGCGGTACATCCCCAAATGGCCCACACGGGCGGCGGGCACCATCCGCAGCACACCCTCCACCAGTCCCAGCCCGGCCCGGAGAATGGGCACCACGGCGAACTTCTTGCCCGCCAGGATGGGGGCCTCCATCTTGCAGATGGGGGTCTCAATCTCCCGGGTGGTGAGGGGCAGGTCCCGGGTGGCCTCGTAGGTAAGCAGCATACCGATCTCGGAGACGATCTCCCGGAAGTCCTTGGTGGAGGTGTCCTTGTCCCGCAGGATAGTCAGCTTGTGGGCGACAAGGGGATGGTTGACCACGTGTACTTTTTCGTTCATGTCGGCAGCTCCTTTGTTATCCAAATATTCCCGCAAACCGGGTGCGCGTTCTGAGTCATTATAACACAGAGCCGCCCCCTTGCCAAGAGACTGCCGCATATTTTTCGATTTTTTCCGCCGGGGCCTCACCTTTTCCGCCGCCGGATCTCCGCCGCCACCCCCACCGCGGCGACGGCGGCGGAGATCACCAGCATGATCTGGAAGATCAGCGAATTCACCCAGGACAGGTCCCCGGCGGCCCGCCGGGCCAGCATATCGGCCACGGAGAAATAGTCCAGGAACCGTGGCCCCCCCGTGTCCTCCAGCAGGAGATCGCACAGCCCGTTAAACACCGGGGTGGCGAAGCTGACCAGCAGGGCCACGGCCCCGGCCTTCCCCCAAGGCCCCGCGGGCAGCCAGTACACCGCCGCGAACCCGGCCCAAAAAAAGCCGCACCCCGCCAACGCCAGCGGGAAGGCCACCGGCACCAGCCAGTCCCCTCCGGCAAAGGCCCAGATCACCGCCAGCAGGCCGAACACCCAAACCGTCAGCACCGCCGCGCACAGCGGCAGGACGTGCCTCCCGTAAAACCGCCACACCGCCCACCAGCCCCAGGGCAGGGCCAGGGATGCCGCCGTGATGGCCAGCCCCCCGATGATCCACCAGCCCCCGGCGTACCACCAGCAGGCCAGCAGCAGAAGGAACAGGCACCCCGTAGCCGCCCCCAGGCAGACCGTCAGCCGGCTGCGCCCCACCAGGGCAGGCAGGTTGGTGAAGCAGAAGGCCAGGCCGCACCCCGTCAGCACGATCCAGAACCAGTCCAGGGCGTGGAACACCGCCAGGTCGCAGATGAAGCACACCACAACGGCGATGGCATAGCTCACAGCAAAAAACCGCCGCGTGTTCCGCGTCACCCCCCGCCACACCGCCGCCTGCCTCGCCTGGACATGGGCCTGGTCATCGTCGCAGGCGGTGAAGAACTCATGCTCCGTGATCCCCAACGCCCCGCAGATGGGCACCACCATGGATACGTCCGGGTAGGACAGCCCCCGCTCCCACTTGCTGACGGCGGACTCGGTGACGAACAGCCGCCCCGCCAGCTCCCCCTGGGTCAGCCCCGCCTCCTGCCGCTTCCGGCGTATGTACTCGCCGAAGGACTTCTTGTTGTCATGTTCGTCCATGGGCTCTCGCTCCTTTTTTTGGATATGCCCCCACCCTACCCCGCCAACCGGAAAAAGTCAAGGCTTTTGCCCGAAATTCCCACTCGACCGTCAGGAAAGTCCCCTGTTTCCAAGGGTTTGCGGGCCATTACAAATACTGCGGCCACCGTTCTCCGACGTTGGCCGCAGTTTATTTTTTCTCAAATTCTTCCTTCGCCTGAGCTCACGCAGCCCAACCAACCGCTCCCCCCTCAGCGGTTTGTCTCCGGTCTGTCCGTCCGCTCCAGGAGGTAGTCCACACTAACATCATAAAAGTCCGCCAGTGCGCACAGCACTTCCGGCGGGATCAGATGCTGTCCGTTTTCATAATACGAGTACGACCTTTGTGTGATGTTAATGACCGCACCCACCGCCGTCTGTGTCAGGTCGTGATCCTCTCTCAGGTCACGGATGCGCCTGTACTTTTTCATGCTTATCACCCAACGTAGTATACGTTAGATTAAATTGTTCTATTTACATCCAGAATATTTTAGTCTAAAATCCACACAGAGGGATGACCGCGATGAACGAATACAAAGAAATGTACCCGATACTTTTCCGCGCCACCGAGCGGGCGATCAACACTCTGATCTCCGCCCAGCGCGAGTGCGAGGAGCTGTATCTTTCCATGCCTGAGCCTGATTTGAAAGTCCTTCCCATGCCGCCAGCACAGGAAAATATCCCAGATAGATCCTAAACGCAAAGGGCGTCCGGCAAACGCCGGACGCCCCAGCGTGTCGAAAAAGTCTTTTCGCCCCGCTGGGTGCGACTTTTCTGAACAAAGAACGTTCAGAAAAGTCGATGATTGGACGTGAAAGACACCCCTCCTGGGTTTCTTTCACACTATCTTCCTTCCCGCCATCGGAACAGAAGCGGCTTTTTCGACAGTCTCGGGCGTCCGGCAAACGCCGGACGCCCCAAATCACCGCATTTCGCCCATCTTCACTTGAGCTTCGACAGGAACTCGCTGATCCTGCCCACAGCGGCCTCCCTGCCGATCACGTGAATGATCCCGTGGAGGTCCGGCGTATTGGTGGTCCCGGTCAGCGCGTAGCGGATGAAGGAGGACAGGTCGGCAATGGACCCGTTATAGTCCTCCGGGTGCTTCTTATAGGCCCCCATCTTCACGCAGTAGTTGTGCCGGGCCGCCACCTCCTTCACCTTGGCGAACCACACATCGGAGCCGTCCTCATAGTCGAAGCCCTCCAGATAGTCCGCCAGAATCGCCGGGATCCGCTCCTTATGGGGCAGGAAGGCCTGGGGCGCCGCCCCGGCGTCCACCGTAAAGCCGGGGTCGTACAGGTAGGGATACAGCTCCATCAGGTCGGACCACTTGGCCACGTCCAGCCGCCGCTCATGCCACACCGCGATGGACCGGCGGAAGGTATCCCCGCTGCTCCGGATAAAGCGGTTCAGCTTGTCGTCGTACCGCCCGGCCCAGGCGGACACGGCGTCAAAGATCTGCTCCTCCGACATATGGCCCACCCGTTTTTTCGCCACGTTGTTCAGCTTGTCAAAGTCGAACAAGGCCCCCGCCGCCCCGGTCTTGGACAGGTCCAGCCGGAAGTCGTAGATGGACGCGTCCATATGCTCCTCCCGCCACGGCTCATAGTCCGCGCTCCCGATGGTCAGCAGGTAGTCCAGCACGGCGGCGACGGGATACCCCGCCTCATCATAGTAGCCCACCCGCGCCTCCGGGTCCTTCCGCTTGCTCAGCTTGCGGCGGGAGACGCCCCCGCCGTCCTCCTTGGCCTCGTTCTTCATGATGGGGCTCAGGTGGGTGTAACGGGGCACGGGGAAGCCCAGCAGCTCGAACATCTCCACGTGGAGGGGGATGGAGGCGATCCACTCGTCCGCGCGGATCACGTCGGTGGTGCCCATCAGGTGGTCGTCCACCACATGGGCGAAGTGGTAGGTGGGCAGGCCGTCCCCCTTGATGATGACGGCGTCCAGGATATTCTCCTGCATGGACAGATCCCCCCGGATCATGTCGTGGTAGACCCGGCTCACCCCCAGCTTCCCGCCGCTGCGCATCCGGACGATCCAGCGGTCGCCGTTGGCGATGCGCTTCAGCACCGTCTCCTCGTCCAGGTCCCGGCAGGGGGCCCACTGGCCGTAGTAGCCCTTTTGGGGGGCGTCGGCCTCCTCCTGCCGCTGCCGGACGGCCTCCAGCTCCCCGGCGGTGCAGAAGCAGGGGTAGGCCCGGCCAATCTCCACCAGATGCTTGGCGAAGGCCTGGTAAAGCTCCCGGCGGCGGGACTGGCGGTAGGGGCCGTACCGCCCGCTGTCCTCCGTCTCCCCCACCGCGCCCTCGTCAAAGCGGATCTGGAACTCGTCCAGCGCGCTGATGATCTCGGTGACGCCGTTTTCGATCTGCCGCTTCTGGTCGGTGTCCTCAATGCGGAGGAAAAACACCCCGCCCCGGCTCCTGGTAAAGCTGCTGTTCAGCAGGGCGGTATACAGCCCGCCGATATGCATGAAGCCCGTGGGGCTGGGGGCGAAGCGGGTGCACACCGCCCCCTCCGGCAGATTCCTGGGCGGGTACAGAGCCTCCGCCTCCTGGTACGTCATTCTGATATCGGGGAAAAGCGCGTCGGCAACACGTTTGCTCATGTAAAAGTCAGCTCCTTCTCATAGATTCGCCGTTTGAACCACATATTCGCGGGTATTATACTATACTTCCCGGATCGATGTCAATGCTCACCCTCCCCTCCCCGCCGAAATACAAACGCCCCGCGGATAACCCGCGGGGCGATGAAAACGGAGCCGGTAAAGGCTTCGGAGCGTTTTGTCCGGGGGGCTCCGGCGGCGGGCCGGAGCAGCCCCGGTTAAAATGAGTGCAGGGAAGGGTTTGGATCGTCAGGCGTGCTTTTCCTGACAAACACAGTGTACCACAGACCCCCAGAAAAAACCATGGATTTTTTGCGAAAAAATTGTTAAAATTTTATGACAGACCCCGCCCCGATTCCAGCGGGTATGTAGCTGTTTTACCAAAAACACGCATAGTTTCACTCGAATAATGACCCAACCAA